>NZ_CP126145.1:971666-1293888 GCF_030126985.1 Sagittula sp. MA-2
TCGGCCTGCACGATCAGCCCCTCGGGATCGTCGAAGCAGGCGTCGAGGCCGCCGGTGGCGATCAGGCACTGCACCTCCGGGTCGCGGTAGGCCGCTTCGGTCCGGAAGTCGCCGCCGAAGTCTGTCTCGGCGTAGAAGTTGAAGATCGGCATGTAGTAGCTGCCGCGGTAGTTCACGAGGATCGGCTTCTCGTTCGCGATGAACTCCGCAAACAGCGACAGGCCGAAGAGTACCGCGAAGATCCACAGCGACCAGTAGGCGCGGCGGTTGCGGGTGAAGTTGCGCCAGCGGCGGCGGTTGAGGTTGGACATCGCGAAGCGGCCGCGCTTGTCCTCGGGGATCTCGTAGCCGAGATCGGTCATCTGTTCCGCCGTGGCCGAAGCCTGCGCCTGTGCGTCGAGCTGGTGAGACATGTCAGCCCTCCCGGCTCTCGAAGTCGATGCGGGGGTCGATCACAACGTACATGAGGTCGGAAAGAATGTTCACCAGAAGACCCATCAGGCCGAAGAAGTAGAGCGTTCCGAAGATGACGGGGTAGTCGCGGGCCACCGCCGCCTCGAACCCGAGCCGCCCGAGACCGTCGAGCGAGAAGATCGTTTCGATGATCAGCGACGAGCCGAAGAACACGCCGATGAAGACCGCAGGCAGGCCCGCGATCACGATCAGCATGGCGTTGCGGAAGACGTGTCCGTACAGCACCTTGCGCTCCGACACGCCCTTGGCGCGGGCGGTCATCACGTATTGCTTCTTGATCTCGTCGAGGAAGCTGTTCTTGGTCAGCAGCGTCAGCGTCGCGAAGCCGGAGATCGTCGAGGCCAGGACCGGCAGGGTGATGTGCCAGAAATAGTCGGCGATCTTGCCGAAGAAACTGAGGTTCTCGAACCCGTCGGAGGTCAGCCCCCTGAGCGGGAAGATCTGCCAGTAGGAACCGCCGGCGAAGAGCACCAGCAGCAGGATGGCGAAGAGGAAGCCGGGGATGGCATAGGCCACGATGATGAGCGCGGAGGTGTAGGTGTCGAAGGTGGTCCCGTCCTTGACGGCCTTCCGGATGCCAAGCGGGATCGACACGACATAGGCGATCAGCGTCGACCAAAGGCCCAGCGATATGGACACCGGCATCTTCTCGAGCACCAGGTCCCAGACGGAGATCGAGCGGAAGTAACTCTCGCCGAAGTCGAAGCGCATGTAGTTCCACATCATGTTCAGGAAGCGTTCGAGCGGCGGCTTGTCGAAGCCGAACTCCCGCTCGAGCTCTTCGATGAACTCCTTGGGCAGGCCGCGGGCGCCGACGTAGTCGCTGTCAGAGCCGAAGGTTTCCTCGCCGAGGTCCTGACTGCCGCCGGAGAACCCGGCCGTCACGTCGCCCTGGCCCTGCATCTTGGCAAGGACCTGTTCGACAGGGCCGCCGGGCACGAACTGCACCAGCACGAAGTTGAAGATCATGATCCCCAAGAGGGTGGGGATGATGAGCAGGATGCGTCGAAGGATATATGCGGCCATTGCGGATTACTTCAGAACCCCGCTGGACTGCAGAGCCTGGTGCTTTTCCTCGTTCATCCACCAGAAGTCCAGCACGCCCAGTGCATAGGGCGGCAGTTCGTCGGGATGCTCGAACATGTCGTAATAGGCGACCCAGTATTCCGGCACGAAACCGGCGGCCACCTGGATACGCTCGTAACGGAGCGCGCGGTCCAGTGCCATGAGCGCGGCGATCTCGTCCTCGCGGGTCTTGGTGTCGAGCGCGGCTTCGATGATCGCATCCACCAGCGGGCTGCGCAGCGCCGCCGGGTTGTAGGAGGACACCACGGCAGTTTCCGACCCGAAGAGCTGGTTCAGCCCGGTCCCGGCCGCGGCGAACGTCAGGATCCGGGTGTGGATCATGTCGTAGTCCTTGTCGAGGAACCGCTGCTGGCCCTGCGCGCTGTCCACGGTGTCGGCGGTCGCGGCGATGCCCCAGTCGTTCAGGGTGCGCACGTAGGTCTCGATCCCGGACTTGCGGGTGTCGTCCCAGCTCGACAGCACGAGGAAGTTCAGCGTCATCTGCTGACCGGCCTCGTTGACCATCTTGCCGTCCGCGTTCACGGTCCAGCCTTCCTGTTCCAGCAGGCGCAGGCCGGTGCGCTTGTTACGCCGGTCGATCGGGTCGCGCGCGTCGGAGGAATGCGGCATCACCGCCTCCTCGGTCATCATGTCCGGCGGGACGAGCTCGCCCAGGCTTTCCAGCAGCGCCTTTTCCTTGCCCTCGGGCAGGCCCTTGGCTTCCCATTCCTGTCCCTCGACGAAGGACTTGCGCTGGGTCGTCAGGCTGTACTGGAGCGACTCGCGCTCCCACTCGAAGTTGTAGGCGAGCGAGAGGGCGTGCCGGATGTTGCGGTTGTCCAGCGGTTCGCGCGTGGTGTTGAAGATGATGCCGGAGTTGTTGGGCGCGGACTGGTCGGGGATCTCCTTCTTGACGACGTCGCCGCGCTGGATCGCGGGGAATTCGTAGCCCGTGGCCCAAAGCTTGGTGGAGCCTTCGGTGCGGAAGTTGGTGATCCCTGCCTTGAAGGCCTCGAACTCGGCGGTGTCGTCGGCGAAGTACTCGAACCGGACGCGGTCGAAGTTGTGGCGCCCGATGTTGGCCGGGTGGTCCCAGCCCCAGTAGTTCGGGTTGCGCTCGTAGACGACGTAGCGGTTGAATTCGTAATCGGCGACCTGATAGGGGCCCGACGCCATCGGGGACAGCACGGAGGGTTCGTCCAGCTTCTCGCCGGTTTCCTTGTACCATTCCTCGGAGAAGATCGGCGTGCCGCCGACCTGGCTGATGAGCGACCGGCGCGAGATGCCGTCGACGAAGGTGTATTTCAGCGTCAGGTCGTCGATGACCTCGACGCCGGAAATCCGCTCGCTCACGCTGCGGGCGTAGGAGCGGATGCCCTGTTCGATGAACAGGTTGTGGGTGAAGGCCGCGTCCTGTGCACGGACCGGCGCGCCGTTGCGGAAGGTCACGTCGTCGCGCATGTGGAAGATGACCCAGGTCTGGTCCTCGGGGTATTCGACCTCTCGCGCGACGAGGCAGTACGAGTCGGTGATCGTGTCCGCCGGCAGGCCGCCGCCCCAGGGCATCTCGCCGAACATGGATTCCGCCACGACGCCGGAGTTGGTTTCCGGGTTGCCGCGCCAGGCCCAGCGGTTGAAGCCGTCGAAGGTGCCGCGCGCGCCGATGACGATCTCGCCGCCCTTGGGCGCGTCCGGGTTGACGTAGGCAAAGTGCGGGTAGTCTGCCGGATACTTCAGGTCGCCGTAGAACGAATAGCCGTGCGCCCGGATGGTGTCGGCCATTTCGTGGGACTCCGCCCAGCCGGTGCGCGGCAGAAGCGGGGTGGCCGCGGTGGCGCCGATAAGCCCGAGGGCACTGCGGCGATCGACGTGGAACGGCGGTCTTCTGGTCATCCGTGGTCTCCCTTGGCGGTCCGGCGGGGCGTTCGGATACCGACGCCTCCATGTCTCGGCAATTATAGTTAAATTTAAGCTAAGGGTTCCGCGTGACCACATTCAAGTCGAGATTGGGCAGGCGGCGGGCTGCTTTGACGCCCTTGTGATCGGGACGTGTGCGGTGCGTCAGGGCATGTGACGCAAAACGAAAAGGGCCGTCCCCGCGCTGGGTACGGCCCTTCTGAAATCGGTGTGCAACGCGGAGAGGCGGATCAGCCGCTCACGGATTGCAGGTAAGCGATGACGGCTGCGCGGTCTTCCGCCTTCGGCAGGCCGTTGAAGGACATGGTGGTGCCCGGCGCTGCGCCCTTGGGGTTCTCGAGGAACGTGTTCAGGTGCTCCGGCGTCCATGCGTCGCCGACCTGCTGCAGGTTGCCGGAGTAGTTGAAGCCGCCGACAGAGCCGATTTCACGGCCGACGACACCGTCGAGGTGCGGGCCGGTCGCGTTGGAGCCGTCGACCTTGTGGCAGGCGCGGCACTTGCCGAAGACCTTCTCGCCGTCGCCCACGTCGGCGGATGCCAGAAGCTCCTCGAAGGGCACTTCGGGTTCTGCTTCGGCAGGCTCGCTGCTTCCTGCCTCGATCACGTAGGCCGACGCGTGCTCCTCACCATGACCGCCGCCGCCGACGTGGTAGAGGGTTTCCGCGCCCCACTTGCCCATCAGGTAGATCAGCAGAGCGCCACAGACGCCGCCCACGACCTTGGTAACTGTCATCGTATCCATGAGGTGCCCTGTTCGAATTGTGTATCCGTCGGGCGGCTGTCTACGGCTTCCAATTGGCTTAGGCAAGCGATAGAAGCCGCGACCAATCGCCCGCCCACCGGGCAAACGCAAGATTTTGACCGGGGAGGGAGCCTCATGCCGAAACGTATCGCATTCCAGGGAGAACTGGGGGCCTATTCGCACCAGGCCTGTGTGGAGGCCCGTCCGGGCGCAGATGTCCTGCCCTGCGACACGTTCGAGGACGTGATTGCCGCCGTGCGCAACGGCAACGCCGACCTCGCCATGCTGCCGGTCGAGAACACCACATACGGGCGGGTCGCGGACATCCACCGCCTGCTGCCGGAGTCGGGGCTGAGAATCGTCGACGAGGCCTTTGTGCGGGTTCACATTTCGCTGATGGCCCTGCCGGGCGTTGCGATCGAGGACCTCGAAGTGGTGCGCGCCCATCTGGTGCTGCTGCCGCAGGCCGCGACCTTCCTGAAGCAATACGGCATCCGTGGCGAGGCATGGCCCGACAGCGCGGGCGCCGCGGCCGAGATCGCGCGCACCGGGTCGCGGAGCGTGGGCGCGCTGGCCTCCGACCTCGCGGCAGAGATCAACGGGCTGCACATCCTGGCCCGGCACATCGAGGATCACGCCCACAACACCACGCGCTTCCTGCTGATGTCGCCGGAGCCGGACACCACGGTGCGCGGCGACCACGGCATGATCACCACCTTCGTCTTCCAGGTGCGCAACATCCCCGCCGCGCTTTACAAGGCGATGGGGGGGTTTGCGACCAACGGCGTGAACATGACCAAGCTGGAAAGCTACATGGTGGGCGGGTCCTTCACGGCGACGCAGTTCTACGCCGACATCGAAGGTCATCCCGAGGACCCGCCGGTGGCCCGCGCGCTGGAGGAGCTGGCCTACTTCACCTCGATGCTGGAGATCCTCGGCGTCTACCCGCGCGATCCGCGCCGCGACTGAGCCTGCGCCCGGCGCTCTTGGTCAGGCAGCGGGCTTCATGCGACCTGCGATACCACGCGGTGGATCAGGTCGCGCAGCCAGACATGGTGGGCAGAGCGGTGGTTGCGCTCCGTCCAGACGACCTCGATGGTGATCTCTGTGCGGACGGGGCAGTCCGCGACATGCACCGCGTCGCCCAGCACCTTCGCGAGCCTGCGGGGGACGGTCGCGACGAGATCGGAGGCGACCACCAGCTCCGCGATCCCCGCCGGGCTTGGCACCCGCAGCCCGACTTGCAGGCTGTGGCCCATGTCCTTGAGGTCGTGCAGGTAGCGCGAGGTCCAGCGCCCGCCGTAGGTCACCAGAACGTGGTTCAGCCCGAGGTAGGTCTTCAGGTCCAGGGGCGCACCGGCGGCGGGATGGCCCGCATCCATCAGGCAGATGTAGTCCTCGTGATATAGCCGCCTGCTGTAGAACGCCGGGGTTTCGCGCTGGAAAGGGCCGATCAGCATCTCTGCCTCGTTCCGCAGCAGCCGTTCGTGCCCGATGTCGGAGGCATCGACGATCTCGAGCTCGAGGCCCGGCGCCTCTGCCCGCACGGCGCGCACGATGTGCGGCACCCAGAGCACCCGTTCGTAGTAGTTGCAGGCGATGGTGATCTTGCGCTTCACCGTGCCGGGATCGAACTGCGACGGCACGGTCAGTCGCCTGAAGTCGCCGATCAGGCGGTTGGCCTCCTGCACGATCTCTTCGCAGCGCGGCGTCGGCAGGATCGACCGTCCCTGCCGCACGAAGAGCGGATCCTGGAACACGCCCCGCAGTTTTTCGACCGTGTAGCTGACCGCCGACTGGTTCACGCCCAGCTCTTCCGCCGCCTTGGTGAACGAGCGCAGATCGTGCACCCGCGCCAGCAGGGTCAGCGTCCGGAAGTCCACGCCCATCGGATCGGCCATGGCTTTCTCCATCAAATTGACTGATGCCATGAATAGAATTGATCTTATTGCCAGATCAATCCACCTTTGAGACTGTGACTGCCAATGTCTGGCTTGGAGGAGGTGAGACATGACCACTGCCCCCGTGGAGGAGCGGGTGACGCTGGACGATCTGACCCGCGATCCCTATCCCATATACCGCCGCATGCGTGCGGAGACCCCGATCGTCGATGTGCCCGCCGCGCGGCGCATCTTCCTGACGAAGGCGAAGCACACCCGCATGGTGAAGGACAACGCGGAGCTCTACAGTTCCGACGATCCTAAGACCCCGATGGAGCGTGCCTTCCAGGCGCACACGCTGATGCGCAAGGACGGGGACGAGCACCGCCGCGAACGCATGGCCATGCAGAAGGCTTTTTCGCCCAAGGTCATCAAGACCGACTGGGCGGAGCTTTATGCGAAGATCGCCTCCGACTACCTCGACCGCCTGCCGCGCGGCGAGACGGTGGACCTGTTCAAGGACCTCTGCGGGCCGGTGGCGGCGCGCATCCTCGCCCATATCCTCGGGCTGGACGAGGCGAGCGATGCCGACATGCAGCGCTGGTCGCAGACGCTGATTGACGGCGCGGGCAACTTCGGATTCCGGGACGAGCCCTTTGCGAAGTCCGACACGGCCAATGCCGAGATGAACGCCTACTTCGATTCGATCCATGCGCGTCACAAGGCGGAACCCAACAACTCCGCCATGTCGATCATGCTGAACGCAAAGGACCCGATCCCCGAGAGCCAGATTTACGCCAACATCAAGATCGCCATCGGCGGCGGCATCAACGAGCCGCGCGATGCGCTGGCGACAATCCTCTACGGGCTGTTGACCAACCCCGACCAGCTTGAGGAGGTGCGGCGCACCGAGGCATGGACCGATGCCTTCGAGGAAGGCGTGCGCTGGGTCGCTCCGATCCAGGCGTCTTCGCGCAAGGTGATGGAAGCGCATCAGATCGACGGCATCGACATTCCCGAGGGCGTCACGCTGATGACGATCCAGGCCTCGGCCAACCACGACGAGGATGTTTTCGAGGACGGCCACCTCTACAACGTGTTCCGGGCCAAGGCGCAGCACCAGGCGTTCGGCAACGGGCCGCACCATTGCTCGGGCGCGCAGGTCGCCCGCAAGACCGTCGGAGAGATCATGCTGCCGATGATCTTCGAGCGCTTCCCCAACATGAAGCTGAACAAGGCCGAGGACGTGGTCTGGAGCGGTTTCGGGTTCCGCGGGCCGCTGAACCTTCCGGTGACATTGAACTGAGGACTGATATGGTCAGCATCACTTTCGTCCACGCGGACGGCACGAAGAAGCAGGTCGAGGCCGCGCCCGGCACATCCGTCATGCAGGCGGCGCGCGACAACGGCATAGACGAGATCATCGCCGAATGCGGCGGGTCGATGTCCTGTGCCACCTGCCACTGCTACGTGGACGAGGCGTGGACCGACCGCACCGGCGAACGCGGCGAGATCGAGGAAGACATGCTGGACTTCGCCGAGGCCGAGGTCCGCCCGACATCGCGGCTGTCGTGCCAGATCGTGGCGTCGGAGGCGCTTGACGGACTCATCATCCATCTGCCGGAAGAGCAGGGATAACGTACGGACCGGGGAACAGGACACTCAGGGAGGATCCAATGAAGACGTTGAAGACACTGTTTGCAGGCACGGCGTGCGCGCTGGCCATGACACAGGGCGCCACGGCGCAGGAGGTGCAGCTGAACCTGCACCAGATGCTGCCGCCGCAGGCAGCCGTGCCGCAGGAAATCCTGCTGCCGTGGATCGAGAAGGTGGAGGCCGATTCCGATGGCCGCATCAAGATCGACCACTACCCGTCCATGCAGCTCGGCGGCGTGCCGCCGGAACTGTACGACCAGGCCGTCGACGGTCTGGCGGACATCATCTGGACGGTGGTCGGCTACACGCCGGGCCGTTTCCCGTCGACCGAGGTTTTCGAGCTGCCCTTCATGGTCGAGGACCCGCGCGCCGCGTCCTGCGCGTACTGGAAGATGTACGAGAAGGACATGGCAGAGACGGAGTTCGGCGACGTGAAGATGCTGGGCACCTGGGTGCACGGCCCCGGCATGTTCCACACCAAGAACCCGGTGCAGACGCCCGAGGACCTCGTGGGCATGAAGATCCGCGGCGGTTCGCGGCTGGTGAACCAGCTGCTGGAGGCCGCAGGCGCAGAGCCGGTGGGCATGCCCGTACCGGCGGTGTCCGAGGGGCTGTCCAAGGGCGTGATCGACGGCACGACCATCCCGTGGGAAGTGACCTCGGCCCTCAAGGTGCCGGAGCTGGTGTCCAACCATACCGAGTTCGAGGGCCCGGCGCTTTACACGCTGACCTTCGTCATGGCGATGAACAAGGACGTCTACGACTCCATGCCCGAGGACCTGCAGAAGGTCATCGACGACAACTCCGGCCTGAACTTCTCGGTCTTTGCAGGTGGTACGCAGACGGATGCCGACGCCCCGGCGCGGCAGGTCGCGGTGGACCTCGGCAACAACATCATCACCGTGTCGGAGGACGAGACCGGCCCATGGCGTGACCTCGTGCAGCCGATCTACGACGGCTGGATCGCCGATCTGGACAGCAAGGGGCTGGACGGTCAGGCGCTGATCGACGAGGCGAAGTCGCTGATGGAAGGCGAGTGCAAGGGCGCGACCGGCGCGCTCTGACAGCTTGTTTCTGAACGGAACTGGGGGCGGGGACGGTGTCCTCGCCCTTTTTCGTGGGCGCGTGCCTTCTGTTAGATCAGAAGTCCCGCTGCGCCCTCGTGGCGCAGGAGCCAGACCTTCGTTTCCACCCCGCCGCTGCCGGAGAAGCCGCCAAGCCCGTTTGTCGCCAGCACGCGGTGGCAGGGCACGATGACGGGCAGGGGGTTGCCGCCGCAGCCACGGCCCGCTGCCTGGGCGGACACGCCAAGCGCCTTGGCCATATCGCCGTAAGTGATCGTCTCGCCGAACGGGATCGCGGCCATGAGGGCGCAGGCCTCTGCCTGGAACGGGCTGCGGTCGACGCGCCACGGCAGGTCGAACCGGGTGAGCCGTCCTGCGAAATAGGCATCGAGCTGTGCCGCGGCCTCCTGCAGCACGGGAGTGGCCTCTGTTGTGTCTTGCGGACCATTGCGCCAGCCGCAGGCGACGAGGGTGCCCTCCGCCTCGACCAGCGTGAACGGGCCCGTGGGTGTCGTGACCGTCAGTTCTGCCATGTCCGTCCCCTCCGCGCCGATAGCGCATGCCGCCATTGTCGTCGTCCCGTGGCCGCGCCGCAAGGCATCTGCTTTCCCCCGGCACCGCTTGCCGCTATGACACCGGGAACAGGCGGGGGATCATCATGAGCACATCTGAACTGGCACGGATCGAAGCCTCTGCGCCCCGGCGCATGATCGGGGTGGGGGCGATGCTGCTGCTGGGCGGTCTTCTGCTCTACATCGCCTTCGCCCAGCCGCCGGAGTCGCTGCTGTGGCGGGTGTTCCTGCTGGTGCTCGGCGGCGTGGCGCTCTGGTTCTCGTCGCGGATGTGGGTGTCTACCGGCCATGCACTGATCCTGACCGACGAAGCGCTGTCCGACAGCGACGGCACCGTGATTGCACGGCTCGACCAGATCGCGCGGGTCGACCGGTCGATGTTCGCCGCTAAGCCGTCGAACGGTTTCCTGCTGATCCTGAAGGACCCGGCGCCGCGTGCGTGGCGCCCCGGTCTCTGGTGGCGCGTGGGGCGTCGTGTTGCGGTGGGTGGCGTGACCGCCGGCTCCGCAACGAAGCCGGTCGCCGACATGATCTCGATAAAGCTGGCGTCGAAGGGGTAGCCAGGAACGGCAAAGGGCCACGCCAGAGGCGCGGCCCTTCTGTTGTCCCCTGCGCGGACGTTACGCGCCCACAAGCCAGTCCCAGAAACTCCACCCGCCGCCGGAACCGGAGCCCGAAGAGCCGTCGGACGATCCCGTGTCGGTCGAGCTGCCGCCGTCGGTGCCCGAATTGCTGTCGCCGCCGCCGGCGCTGGTCGACCCCTCCCACACGACCTGCGAGGTGTAGCGCGGGCTGGTGAAGCTGTAGGTCGCGATCTCGAACGGATCGAGGCCCACCTTGAACACCGGCGCGTAATCCTCCCAGGTTTCCACGAGGATCAGCTGTTCGTTGTCCATCGCGGGCGGCAGGCGGTCGATGTAGTCGTAGAGGTCGGCCTTCTGCAGCCGGGTGCGGGCACCGTAGGCGTCCGACCAGACCAGATCCCAGTCGTTGAGCTCCGCGTCGAATTGCACAACCGAGGTGCGGAAATCCGTGTTCTCGGTGTCCGAGCGGGTCAGCGCGCTCAGCAGGTTGTGGGCGTTCTGGATGTAGGTCTCGTCCAGCGGATCGGTCTCGCGGGAGATCATGTCGCCGATGACGTAGTTGGCCTTCTGGTTGATGCTCTGCTGGTGGAAGGCGTCGAAGTAGACCCAGCCGACCCCGAAGAGCCACAGCAGCGCCGGCAGAACGATGATCGACTCGACGTTGGCATAGCCGGTGTCGTCGCGGGTGAAGCGTCTCAGCGGGGCGGGGAGTATGGAACGGAACATGTGCATCTCTCCTCAGCTGGGTTCGTTCACGAAGGCGTTCATGGCGACGAGGCCCACGTAACCGGCATCGTCTTTCGGCAGGGCCGCGTTGAAGGAGCTGATCAGGGTCAGCGGCTTGAACTTGTAGCAGGCGCGCAGGAACATCATCTCTCCGCCCTTGCCGTTCTGGAAGTTGCGCTGCGGCGTGACGGGCAGCGAGTTGTCGTAGCAGTCGACGCCTTCCGGCGGATCGGTCCAGTCGCGGACATCCAGCACCACCATCTCGAGGTGCAGCGTCTCCATGCAGCTGGGCAGGATCTGGGCCCGGTTGCAGATCGCCTCTTTCATCTGTGCGTGCGTGTTGGGGCCGGTGCCCAGCTTCACGTCCCGCACGGTCTGGTCGAGCGCCCGCTCAAGGACGGTGCTGCGGACCGTGATGGTGCCGAGCTCGATCGACGAAATGATGAGGAGCAGGAAGATCGGCATCCACAGGGCGATGGGCACGACCATCGAGCCATCGTCGTCGGCGCGAAACCGGCGCAGGAAAGAGAACTGGGGGCGAAACATGGGCTTGGCCTCGATTAAGGTACAGGTACGGGTTGCCCAGGGGCAGTCCCGCGATTGGGGTCATTCAGGGAGAGGCCGGTGGCGAAGCACCGGCCGTGGGGTCATTCGGTCAGGCGCAGTTCCACAACCACGTCAGAGATCGAGCGGAAGGTGTCCACCAGCTGGCTGCTGTCCACGTTGTAGTAATGCGATGCGGACGACGCGCAGTTGCGCATGGCGGCCAACCCGGCCTGCGGCGCCTCGACTCCGATGGTGAAGATGGTCACGTCCTGCTGTTTTGCCTTGGCGCAGATCGTCGAGAGGTTGGTGTTGGCCTGCGACGCGTTCACGATGGTTTCCCAAGAGTAATACGCGTTGTAGTAGTCGTTGTAGCTGACCCGGCCATCGACATAGGCCTGCCAGTACCAGGAGTTCGCGTACCAGGTCGTCTTCACGTTGCCGAAAAGCTCCTGCCAGGTCAGACGGACAGGCGGGTAGCTGGTGCAGTCGTCCTCTGCGCCGACGATGCCGTCACCGTCGAGGTCGAGCGTTCCGTAATCCACCCCGAGGACGTTCTCGATCAGCGTTTCCTGTCCCGCGTTGTGGCCCGCGCCCTTGTAGCTGGAGCACTTGGCCTTCGTCGTTTCGGAGTCGCCGCCGACCACCGCCACGCCGTTCACCATCTGCGCGGCCGTTCCGGTCACCCAGCTGTAGGGGCCGTTCTTGTAGCGGTAGGAGCTGGCGTGCGGCCAGAAGAAGACATCGTTCGAGTCGCCGTAGTTGTCCTTGACCCGGATCGAGTAACGGTCGTCGCCCTTGCCGGGCGTGCCGTGATCGTCCACCCAGACGTTCGACAGGGCGGTCGGGTTCAGCATCCATGACTTCAGGTTGTATTCCTGCGTGTTCTCGCCGTCGGTCATGACGACGACGAACTTCATCGTCTGCGTGCCGTAGTCCGAGGGGCGATAACGGGCGGAGGACGGGACGAGCCCGTCGGCCTGCATGTCGCCGATGACAGGGCGGGCCGCGGGGTCGAGCAGGGCGAGACCCCACTTCATCCCGAGGTCGATGGCGGTGTTGCCCTGCGCCTCGAAGCTGTCGATCACGTCCGAGAGGTAGTCGGGATCGGAACTGTGCGGCACGATCGCGAGGTCATTGCCCGCGGCGCACCAGGGGTCTGTCAGGTCAGGTGCATTGCCGTCGAAGGGGTCGAAGTGGGCAAGCTGCTCCAGACCGGAATCGGGGTCGATGGACAGGGAGCTGTAGTCCGACGCGTCGAATATCGCGCAGGAGGAATAGTTGTGCCAGCGGTCGAGGTTGAACCGTTCTGACAGGTCGTCGCCCAGGTTCACCGTCGCGTTGTAGGGGATCAGCGAGACGGTCACGCGGCTGTTGTCGCCGCCTTCGCCCAGCACGGCATGCACGAAGGTCTTTGCGGCTTCCTTCAGATCCTTGATCTTCTGGCCCTGCATGGACCCGGAGACGTCCAGCACCAGCGAGATTTCCAGCGGTGCGGTGGCGTTCTCGGCAGTGGCGGCGCCATGCACATCAAGCTGGTCGATGCCGATCAGGCCGAGGAAATGGGAGTTGATGGTGCCGTTGCCTTCGGCCCGGACACGCTTTGCACCGAGGGAGTCGCCGGTCTGGACGTCGCCCAGCGTGTCCTCCAGCTTCATGGCGCGGAAGTAATCCTCGACCACGGTCTGCGGATCGCGGGTGTTGCTGAGGTTCGCTGCTGCGAGAACGGCGCGGTCGAGCGTATTCTGCACCTGGCTGCGCTTCAGTTCGGCGTGCATCATGTCGATGCCGATGCCGCCGAAGACCATCATGACGAGTGAGCCGGCCAGAGCGACATAGGACATGCTCCCGGACGTGTCGGCCCGGAAGCGGCCCAGCCAGCCTTCCGTCGCAGAGTGCGACATGGCGGGATTGGACGTGTACCTGTATCTCTTCGTCTGCATCACGGGCACCTTGGAAAACGGCCTTGCAGCCGGTGGGAATAGAACAATGTCTGTCCTTTCGGACGCCGTTTTTATGCCGTTCCAAGATGGCTAAATTTGGGCCAATTAAAATGCGATTATCTATACTTTTAAGGGGTTTCGGGGACAAAGCGCCCCTGCCGATGCCGTTGTTTCGCACTGGGCTACGGTGGCGACGCAAGGTAGCGTCACGGTTGTCCTGCATTCGCGTCATAAGTGTGCAAATCTGAATCATCCCGACACAGTCTGGCACGCCACGGGCATTGTGATCCCACCCTGTCTCCCCAATAAGGGGTGAAACGACCATTCCGGGAGAGGCGGCATGACAGCAGAACCGACATTCCGTGAGTCAGTGGATCTCATGTACAACCGCGCCGTGGCGCTGATGGACCTGCCGCCGGGGCTGGAGGAAAAGATCCGCGTCTGCAACGCCACCTATACCGTGCGCTTCGGCGTGCGGCTGCGCGGCAAGATCGAGACCTTCACCGGCTACCGCTCTGTCCATTCGGAGCACATGGAGCCGGTCAAGGGCGGGATAAGGTACGCCTCCACGGTCAATCAGGACGAGGTGGAGGCGCTTGCCGCGCTGATGACCTACAAATGTGCGCTGGTGGAGGCGCCGTTCGGCGGCTCGAAGGGCGGGCTGCGGATCGACCCGCGCCGCTACGACGCCGAAGAGCTGGAGAAGATCACCCGCCGTTTCGCCTATGAACTGATCAAGCGCGACCTGATCAATCCTTCCCAGAACGTGCCTGCGCCGGACATGGGCACGTCGGAGCGCGAGATGGCGTGGATCGCGGATCAATACGCGCGGATGCACACCACCGACATCGACTCCCAGGCCTGCGTGACCGGCAAGCCGCTGTCCGCGGGCGGGATCGAGGGCCGGGTGGAAGCGACCGGGCGCGGTGTCCAGTACGCACTGCGCGAGTTCTTCCGCCATCCCAAGGACCTGGCCACAGCCGGTCTGTCGGGCCGCCTGGCGGGCAAGCGGGTCATCGTGCAGGGCCTCGGCAACGTCGGCTACCATGCCGCGAAGTTCCTGAGAGAGGAAGACGACGCCCTGATCATCGGCATCGTGGAGCACGACGGCGCGCTTTACGATCCCGAAGGCCTGAACGTCGACGCGGTGCACGAATGGATCTGCCGCCACGGTGGTGTCAGCGGCTACCACGAGGCGAACGCCATCGCCGATGGCGAGAAGGTGATGGAAGAGGAGTGCGACATCCTCATCCCCGCCGCTGTCGAGGGTGTGATCAACACCGACAATGCCGAGCGCATCCGTGCGCGTCTGATCATCGAAGCGGCCAACGGGCCGGTGACCGCCGGTGCCGACGACATCCTGCGCCGGCGCGGCGTGGTCATCATCCCCGACCTCTATGCCAACGCGGGCGGGGTCACCGTGTCGTACTTCGAATGGGTCAAGAACCTCTCGCACATCCGCTTCGGCCGCATGCAGAGGCGGCAGGAGGAGGCGCGCCACGCCCTGATCCTCGACGAGCTGGACCGTCTGGATTCGGCGATGGGTTCCACATGGTCCCTGTCGCCGCTGTTTCGCGAGAAATACCTGAGGGGTGCCGACGAGCTGGAACTGGTGCGCTCCGGACTCGATGACACAATGCGGGTGGCCTACCAGTCCATGCAGGAGGTCTGGCACACGCGCGACGACGTCCACGACCTGCGCACGGCGGCCTACATCACCGCAATCGACCGTGTGGCGCGGAGTTACGCGGCGAAGGGCATCTGACAGGGTCTTGAGACATTGCGGGACCGGCGCAGGTCCCGCATCACACATACTGAACCCCGGGCTGGCAGGCCCGGGTCCGGCATGGCTTTGGGCCGTAGGCGCGGGCTGACGGCAAGCGAACGCGCAGACCCCCGTCCTGCGCGCTTTCGTCCGGTTCTTGATTAGAGGCCGGCCGCCGGGCCACCCTCACGGCCCCGCGCTTGCCTGCGATTTCGGGGACCTGCCAGTACTGCTTTCCCATTTTCAAAGGTCGCGGCGCAGGCCCGCCGGATCTCGCCGTTTGTCCCGTGGGCATGGACGACGATCGCGCGCCTTCTTCTAAAATGCGCGGCGAAGTCCGCTTCGGTGCCCCATTCCTGACCGGAGCCTTGACCGAATCTTACCCGAGAACGGGGTCATCACCCGCCGAGGCACAGACTCTGGCAGACGGACAGGAGACCCCGGGCATGAAAAGGCTCACCCACTTCATCGCCGACCTCGCTGGGGACGAGGAAGGCACCATGACCATCTTCTCGACCTTCATGATGGTCCTTATCCTTGCGATCACCGGGGCTTCGGTTGACATCATGTACCAGGAGGCGACCCGGGCGAGCCTTCAGGCGGCGCTCGACCGTGCGGTGCTGGCCGCCGCCGATCTCGACCAGCAGCAGGACCCGGTTGCGGTGGTGAACGATTACGTGACCAAGGCGGGCCTGGCGGAACACCTGACCGACGTCATCGCCACCCCCGGTCTGAACGACCGGACGGTCGCGGCGGATGCGGGCCTGATCCTCGACACCTACTTCCTGCGCATGTCGGGGTGGCAGACGCTGCCGGTGATCGCCGCCTCGACCGCGGAAGAGCGGATCGCCAACGTCGAGATTTCGCTGGTGATGGACATCTCCGGGTCAATGCGCTGGAACAACCGCATCACCAATGCGCGCACCGCCGCCAAGGATTTCGTGTCGAAGGTCCTGACTGAGGACAGCGCCGGCGTCACCACCCTGAACCTGATCCCCTTCGCCGGGCAGGTGAACCCAGGTGACGTGATGTTCGACTACTTCCGGGGCGTGCGGCCGAAGATCCAGCAGGGCAACAACGGCTGGGGCAACGGCGATCAGGACGCTCCGGGCGGCTCGCTGTGCACCAACAATGCGGAGAACGCCGACGAGGGGGCCATCGACCCGTCCTGTACCGAGGGCACCGACACCACGGCCACGGACACTGGCGGTTTCTTTTCGCCCTGGCCCCAGCCGATCGTCAACATCGTCGTCTACTTCGACACCAACGGCGACGACATCTACGACCGGGCGCACAAGATCATCAACTTCCCGGACGGCTCGACCCGCGACATCGACGATATCTACCAGGGTGTCGTGGCGTACCTGATCGACCGCGATCCGCTGCTGATCCACCCGGACCAGTTCCTCGGCATCTCGCTCAAGGGCGGGCAGGAGAAGAACCGATATTTCCAGGTGAAGGGCGACGGCAACGGCCCGTTCAGCGACATCGGCCCGACAAAGAACAACGGCAAGGTCCCGGGCGAGGAGATCGACTATGCCGTCATCGATTTCGCAGCGTGGGCGGCGTCTTACGTGGCGCCCGTGGCGCCGGTCGAGGCGGTCAACGTCAACATGCCCTCGTCCTGCGTGGAGATCTACGACACGGAGTTCACCAACACCGATCTTCCGCAGTCCGACAACTACGTGCCGCACTTCATGTTCTGGCCCTACGTCCGCGAGGTGATGGACTGGGGCTGGTGCCCGGGAGAGGACACGGCGATCCAGTATTACTCCGACGACGCCGCCACGCTGTCCGCCTTCATCGACAACATGCGCATGCACGACGGAACGGGCATCCAGTACGGGCTGAAGTATGCGCTGGCGCTGCTCGATCCCGCGACCGGCAGCGCGGTGACGGAACTCGTGGCCGCCGGGCTGGTCGACAGCCGCTTCCTCGGGCGCCCCATCGCTTGGGAGGACGAGGAGACGGAGAAGTTCATTGTCGTGATGAGCGACGGCGCGGTGACGGACCAGTATCGCCCGCTCGATCCCTTCGCCCCGGTCAACGGCGAGACGGAGCTCGAGACGCAGGGCATCGGGACCTACACGACTGTCTCGACGCAGGGCAACAGCCTCGACAACCTCCACACCCAGTGCCAGCTCGCCCGCGACCTTGGTGTCACCGTCTTCGCCGTCGCTTTCGAGACGACAGATGCGGATGCGGACGAACTGCGGTTGTGCGCCTCGTCAGAGAGCCATTTCTTCCATGTCCAGGGAACGGAGATCATCGACGCCTTCGATACCATCGCGCGTCAGATCAACAATCTGAGGTTGATCCAGTGACTGGTATAGTCGCATCCTATACTAAAGGAATATGGAGTATGTCATCGACCGCCTCAATCTGGTTAACAAACCCTAAAATCGTCGTAAATAGGCCCGATTGCCCGGTCAAGTATTCTCGAAGCCGTGAACACCCTACGCGGTTGGAGAAGACGAATGACACTGCCAAACTGCCTGAATACGCTGCTTCAACGCCTGATCCGCGACGAATCCGGGAATATGACGATCTTCTCGGTCTTCATATTGCTGCTGATCTTTACGGTCACCGGTGCATCGGTGGACATCATGAGGTTTGAGGCCACACGCACCGTCATGCAATCCACGCTGGACCGCGCGGTCCTTGCGGCTGCCGACCTCGACCAGATGCAGGACTCCGAAACGGTTGTCCGCGACTACCTCGAGAAAGCCGGGATCGCCGCGACGCTGGACAGTGTCACGCCCGAGGAAGGCGTCAACTACAGGACCGTCACGGCGTCCGGCAGCACGGACATCAACACATTCTTCCTGCGGATGAGCGGCATCGACACGCTGACGGCGGCGGCCCTCGCCACCGCGGAAGAAAAGATCTCCAACGTGGAAATCTCGCTCGTGCTCGACGTTTCCGGGTCGATGCGCTGGAACAGCCGCATGGACAAGCTGAAGCCGGCGGCCGAGGCTTTCGTCGACAAGGTGATGACCGACGACTCGAACGGCGTGACCACGCTGAACGTCGTGCCCTTTGCGGGGCAGGTGAACCCGGGCGACATCCTGTTCGACTACTTCCGCGGCGAGCGGCCCAAGATCAAGCACGACAACAACGGCTGGGGCAACGGCGACCAGGACGCGCCGGGCGGCTCCTTGTGCAACAACAATGCCGAGAACGCCGACGAAGGCGCGGCTGACCCGTCCTGCACGGATGGCACTACCGACACGACGACGAGCGATTCCACGACCACCGACCCCGTGGTGACCGCCCCGGTGGAGGACTACTTCCCGCCGTGGTCGCACACGATCACCAACGTGGTGCTCTACTTCGACACCGATGGGGACAACATTTATAACGTTGCCCACCGCATCACCTACTTCCCGGACAGCGCGCCGAAGGACATGGATGACTTCTACAAGGGCGCGGTCGCGGCACTGTACTACTATGACGGCAGCCTGACCGATCCCTCCCAGTTCCTCGGGATGTCCATCAAGGGGCCGGGGTCCAAGACGAATTACTTCCAGGTCAAGGGCGACCTCAACGGTCCTGAATCCGACATTGGTCCGACCTTGAACAACACCAAGGATCACAAGCTCCCCGGGTACTCCATGCCCTATTTCTGGGTCGACTGGGCAAGCTTCGAGCCGGAATATGTCTCGCCGAACCCGGAACCGACCCCCGCGCCCGAACCGGACCCGACGACGGACCCCGGCACCGAGACCCCGCCGGCAGAGGAAACCAACGTCAACATGCCGTCCTCCTGCGTCGAGATCTACAGCGACGAGTTCCTGACCACGGCAATGCCGACGTCGACAGACTATGTGCCGCACTTCAACTACTGGGCCTTCGACGAACCGACCATGGACTGGGGCTGGTGCCCGAGCGAGGAGATGGCCATCCAGTACTATTCCGCGGACCGCACCGGCCTGAAGAACTTCATCAACGGCATGCGCCTGCATGATGGTACGGGCCTGCAATACGGGATGAAGTACGGCCTCGCGCTGCTCGATCCGGCCAACCAGCCGGCCCTGTCAGAGCTGATCGCTGCAGGCAAGGTGGACGCCCGCTTCGAAGGCCGCCCGATCGCCTGGGAGGACCCGGAGACCGAGAAGTACATCATCCTGATGACGGACGGCCAGACCACGGACCAGTGGCGCCCCACCGACGCGAAGAACCCGAGGAACGGCGACACCGTTCTGGTCGATCAGGGGGCAGGGAAGTCCTACAACCTCTCGGACGCGCCGACCAACGTCGCCAATCTACATGCGCAGTGCGACCTGGCCAATGCGAAGGGCGTGACGATCTTTGCCATCGCCTTCGAGACAGACACCGCCGCGGCCAATGAGCTCGCCTATTGCGCCTCGTCTGCCAGCCACTTCTTCCACGTCACGGGCGACCAGATCTTCGACACGTTCGACACCATTGCCCGGCAAATCAACAATCTGAGGTTGATCCAATGAATTCGGTTGCCCGGACATCCCGCCTTGGCCGGTTTGCTGGCCGCTTCTGCCGCGAAGAGAACGGCAACTCCACCCTGGAATTCGCCTTCTACTTCTCGATCTTCTTCCTTGTCCTCGCTGCCGGGGTGGAGATCGCCTACATGAACCTGCGTCACGCGATGCTGGAGCGCAGCGTGGACCGGGTGGTCCGCGAGATCCGCCTCTCGACCGGGGAAATCCCGACCTACGAACAGGTGCGCCTGAGCATCTGTGACCAGGCGGTGATCATCGACGACTGCCAGAACAACCTCATGCTCGAGATGGTGGAGGTCGATCCGCGCAACGTCACCATGATGGAGCCGAACCCGGATTGCCGGAATGCGCAGGAAGATCCGCGCCCGGTGCGCAACTTCGTGCACGGCAAGGACAACGACCTGATGCTGATGCGGGCCTGCCTCAAGTACAAGCCCATGATGCCGACCACCGGCTTCGGTAAGGAACTCAATCTGGATACCGAAGGCTACGCGCAGATGATCGTCAATTCCGCCTTCGTGCAGGAACCGAGGTAACCGCCATGACAACGCCGATGCTTCAAAAGCTGCGCCGCTTCGCCGGCAACGAGAATGGCAACGTTACCATAGAGACGCTGATCTGGCTGCCGCTGCTGCTGATGGTGCTGGCCAGCATGTTCTCGCTGCACGATGCCTTCCGTCAGAAAAGCCTGAACACCAAGGCGGCCTACACGATCTCGGACGCCATCTCGCGCGAGACATCGGCCATCGACGGTGCCTACCTCGACGGCATGCTCGACCTGCTGGAGTTCCTGACGCTGTCTGAGGGGCCGTATTCGCTGCGTGTGACGCAGGTGCGCTATGACGCCAACCAGGGCGCCTATATCCGCGACTGGTCGCAGACCCGCGGTGTCTTCAGCGAAATGCGCACCGAGGATCTGGTCAACCTGACCGACCGCCTGCCGACGCTGCTGCACAACGAGCGCGTCATCATGGTCGAAACGGAAACGCAATACGTGCCGCCGTTCGAACTGCCGGTTCTGAACGAGGCCGACCTGTTCTACACCTACGGGTTCACCCGGCCGCGTTTCGCCCCCCAGATCGTCTGGTCGGACGGCTGATGTCGGGCGGGGCGGCGCACAGCCCCGCCCTACCATCGGTTCCGGGACCGGCAGGCCTGTCGCGCGTGCCTGCGAAGGTCGCCAAGGCGCCTTTATCCGGTGGAAAACTCTCGGATTTCTCGCGCGACGCATTGATACTCCCGCCGGGCGCTGCTTGACTGCCGCGACGGTATCCACCGCGGCGGGGAGACAGGCATGGGTTTTTCGGGCTGGCGCATTCTGAAGGAGGGGCTGACCGGCAACCGCGGATGGCGGCCCCACTGGCGCACCCCCGATCCGAAGCCCGAATACGATATCGTCATCATCGGCGGCGGTGGCCATGGCCTGGCCACGGCGTTCTACCTCGCCAAGGAGCACGGGCTGACAAACGTGGCGGTGCTCGAGAAGGGCTATCTCGGCGGGGGCAACGTCGGGCGCAACACCACCATCGTGCGGGCGAACTACGGGCTGCCGGGCAATTCCGAGTTCTATTCCCATTCCCTGAAGCTCTGGGAGGGGATGGAGCAGGAGCTGAACTTCAACACGATGATGAGCCAGCGCGGCGTGCTGAACCTGTGCCATTCCGATGGTCAGCGCGACGCCTTCGCCCGGCGCGGCAACGCCATGCGCAACCAGGGCGATGACGCCGAGCTTCTGACGCGAGAGCAGGTGCGCGAGAAGGTCCCGTTTCTCGATTTCGACAACGCGCGCTTCCCGATCTACGGCGGGCTCTGGCACGGGCGGGGCGGCACCGCGCGCCACGATGCGGTCGCCTGGGGCTATGCCCGGGGCGCAGACATGCGGGGTGTCGACCTGATCCAGAACTGCGAGGTCACGGGCATCGACATCGAGAATGGCCGGGTCCGGGGCGTCCAGACCTCGCGCGGGGCGATCCGGGCGAAAAAGGTCGGTATCGTGGTCGCGGGCCGGTCCTCGCAGGTGGCGGCCATGGCCGGGATGCGCCTGCCGATCGAGAGCCACGTCTTGCAGGCCTTCGTGACCGAGGGGCTGAAGCCCTGCCTCGACCACGTGGTGACCTTCGGCATGGGGCATTTCTACATCTCGCAATCCGACAAGGGAGGGTTGGTGTTCGGCGGCGACCTCGATTTCTACGCCTCCTACGCGGCGCGGGGCAATCTGCCGATGGTCGAGCATGTGATGGAGGCGGGGATGGCGCTGATGCCGATGATCGGCAAGGCGCGGGTCCTGCGGTCATGGGGCGGGATCATGGACATGTCGCCCGACGGCTCGCCGATCATTGACCGGACCGGGGTGGAGGGACTCTTCCTCAATTGCGGCTGGTGTTACGGCGGGTTCAAGGCCGTGCCGGGCTCGGGCTTTTCCTTTGCGCACCTGATCGCGACGGGACGGCACCACGCTCCGGCGGCGGGTTTCCGGCTGGGCCGCTTCGCCACGGGCCGCGGCCTGATGGACGAAGAAGGCACCGGCGCGCAGCACAACCTGCATTGACCGGGATGGAGAGCGTGACCTTGGGTATCGGCAAGACATGGCATGGTTCGGGACGCGCGGCACCGCACGCCCGACCGATGCAACGGCGTCCCGGACGCCTCCTGATCGGGGATATGACCGGATGCGCCTGACTTGTCCGTTGTGCGGCGAACGCGACCGCCGGGAATTCACGTACCAGGGCGCGGCCTCGATGCTGGAGCGTCCCTCCGGGGGTGATCCACAGGCGTGGTCGGACTGGCTTCACCTGCGCGACAACCCGGCCGGGCTGACCCGAGACCTCTGGTACCACGAGGCAGGGTGCACGGCGTGGCTGGTCGTTGAACGTGATACTGTAACGCACGAGATCCATGCCGTCTCGCTGGTGGAGCCTCTGGATGCGGATTGAGGGCAAGGGCCGCGTGAACCGGGACAGGCCGCTCGGGTTTTCCTTCGACGGGCAGGCGTACAGAGGGTTCGAGGGCGATACGCTGGCTTCCGCGCTGATGGCGGAGGACGTGCACCTGCTGGGCCGAAGCTTCAAGTACCACCGCCCGCGCGGACTGTTCACCGACACCTCGGCGGAACCCAATGCGCTGGTGACGGTAGGGCGGGGCGCCGGTGCGGACCCGAACACGCGCGCCACGGCGCAGGAGCTGTTCGAAGGCCTTGATGCGGTGAGCCAGAACCGCTGGCCGTCGCTGTCGCTGGACCTTCTGGCGGTCAACGACCTGTTCGCGCCGTTCCTCGGGGCGGGTTTCTACTACAAGACCTTCATGTGGCCGAAAACGTTTTGGGAGAAGCTCTACGAGCCTGCGATCCGCCGCGCGGCGGGACTGGGGGCGCTGTCGGGGGCGCCCGATCCGGACCGGGCGGAGAAGGCTTTTGCCTTCTGCGACGTGCTTGTGATCGGGGGTGGCCCGGCTGGCCTGATGGCCGCCCGGGCCACAGCCTCCGCCGGGGCGGATGTGATCCTCGCGGACGAGGGTCCCTCCTTCGGGGGGCGGCTTCTGGCGGAGGTCGAGGAGATCGAGGGCCAGCCCGCGCATCTTTGGGCAGAGGCGGAGGTCCGGGCGCTGCAGGACCTGCCGAACGTCCGGCTGATGACGCGTACGACGGTGACGGGCGCCTATGACGGCGGCACCTACGGCGCGGTCGAGCGGGTGTCCTCTCACCTCTCCGAGCCGGGCGACCTGCCGCGCGAATGTTTCTGGCGGATCGCGGCGAAACGCGCCGTGCTGGCGGGCGGCGCGCTGGAGCGGCCCAGCGCGTTCCGCGACAACGACCGGCCCGGCGTGATGCTGGCCTCTGCTCTGCGGGGCTACCTCAACCGCTACGGCACCGTGCCCGGCGGCCGCGTGGCGGTCTTCGGCAACAACGACGACGCGCATCGCACGGCACGCGATCTGGCCGCCGCGGGGCTGCACGTCGTGGCGCTGGTCGATAGCCGCCACGATGCACAGAACCGCGCGGGCGATGTGCCGTTTTATCCGGGATGGCAGGTCTGTGGCACCCATGGCCGCAAGCACCTGACCGGCATCACCCTGCGTGCCCCGGACGGCCGGCGGGACGATCTGCAGGTGGACGCCCTGGGCGTCTCCGGCGGCTGGAACCCGGCGATCCATCTGACCTGCCACACCGGCGCGCGGCCCGTCTGGCGCGACGACATCGTGGCTTTCGTGCCGCCTGCGGCCCATGTTCCGGGACTCAAAGTGGCCGGTGCCGCGAACGGCGCCTTCTCCACGCAGGCCTGCCTTGCCGAAGGCGCGGAGGCCGGGCGCGCCGTCGCCGCCGAGCTGGGCCTGTCGGCCAAGGTGGAGGTCCCCCGGGCCGAGGATGCGCCGTTCTCCATCCGCCGCCTGTGGACCGTGCCGGGAAAGGGGCGCGCCTGGCTCGATCTTCAGAACGACGTGACGGTGAAGGACGTCAGACGCGCCGCCGCGGAAAACTATGCCTCGGTCGAGCACATGAAGCGCTATACGACGCAGGGCATGGCGACAGATCAGGGGAAGTCGTCGAACGTGTCGGCGCTGGCGATCCTTGCCGACGCCACCGGCCGCGATATCCCGGAGACCGGCACGACCACCTTCAGGCCGCCGTATTCCCCCATCGCCATCGCCACGCTTGGCGCGGGCGGAGCGGGCAAGGGACTGGCGCCGCAGCGGTTCACGACATCCCATGACGCGAGCCTCGCCTTGAAGGCACCGATGATCGAGGCCGGGCTCTGGTATCGTCCGTCCTATTTCCCGAAGGAGGGCGAGACCTCGTGGCGTCAGAGTTGCGACCGCGAAGTGCGGATGGTCCGGACCCATGTCGGGGTCTGCGATGTCTCCACGCTTGGCAAGATCGAGCTTCAGGGCGCGGACGTGCCGCGGTTCCTCGACCTCGTCTACACCAACACCTTCTCCTCTCTGGCGCCGGGCCGCACGCGCTATGGCCTGATGCTGCGCGAGGACGGGCACGTGATGGACGACGGCACCACGGCGCGGCTCTCCGACGACCGCTGGCTGATGACCACGACCACCGCCGCTGCGGGGCAGGTCATGCGCCACCTCGACTGGGTGAAACAGGCGTACTGCCAGGGCTGGGACGTGCGCTTCATCTCCGTCACGGAGCATTGGGCGCAGTTCGCCATCGCCGGACCGAAGTCACGGGACCTGCTGAACGGCCTTCTCGATGCGCCGATCGACAACGAGAGCGTGCCGTTCATGGCAAACCGTCCGGTGTCCATAGGCGGGCAGGCGGCGCGCCTTTTCAGGATCACCTTCTCGGGCGAGCATGCCTATGAACTGGCGATCCCCGCCCGCTATGGCGCGGCGCTTTTCGACGAGTTGCTGGCCCGGGCCGAGGCGCTGGACGGCGGGGCCTACGGGATGGAGGCGCTGAACGTCCTGCGGATCGAGAAGGGGCATATCACCCATGCGGAGATCCACGGGCGCACCACCGCTTTCGACATCGGAATGCAGCGGATGATCGCGTCCGGGAAGGACTGCATCGGCAAGGTGCTGGCGGCGCGGCCCGGCCTGATGGAGGACCGTGAGGAGATGGTGGGCCTGCGCCCGGCGGGCGAGGTAAAACTAATCCCGGCGGGCGCGCACCTGTTCGACAGGGAGGCCGATCCGGTCAGGGCCAACGATCAGGGCTACGTCACCTCGACGTGTTTCTCGCCGACCCTGGGCGAGACACGGGCGCTTGGGTTCCTGAGGAACGGCCGCGCCCGGCACGGCGAAACGGTCAAGCTGGTCGATCACCTCCGGGGCGTGACCGCGTTATGCGAAGTGACCGATCCCGTGGCCTTCGACCCGGAAGGAGGGCGCCTGCGTGGTTGACCTGAAAGCCAGATCCCCCGCCGAAGGGCTGCGCCCGCTGAACAGGGGGCGGTTCACCTTGTCGGAGGCACCGATGACTCGTGTCACCGCGCTGATGCCGAAACCGGGTGCGCGCGCGGCGCTGTCGGGGGCGCTGAAGGAAGCGCACGGCTGCAGCTTGCCCGCGCCGAACCGCAGGTCGGGGCCGTGTCTCTGGGCCGGGCGCGACACCTTCTTCCTGTTCGGTGCCGATCCCGCTCCGGATCTGGAGGCTCATGCGGCGGTGACGGACCAGTCCGATGCCTGGGTCATGCTCGACCTGACGGGGGAGGGGGCAGAGGACGTTCTGGCCCGGCTGGTGCCCGTCGACCTGCGCCCGAACGCCTTCCCGGAGGATGCCACGGCGCGGACCCTCTGCGGCCACATGAACGTGCTGATCCATCGCGTGGAAGGCGGCTACAGGGTCATGGCCTTCCGGTCGATGGCCCGGACCCTTTGGCACGAAATTGCCGATGCCATGGCAGGCGTTGCCGCCCGGGGGGAGGCGGGCTAGAACCACTCCAAACTGCCTGCGGAGACGCCCGACATGCGCAAAGCGCTTTATGCCCTTCTTTTCGCCATCGCTGCCACACCCGTCGTGGCGCAGGGCGATCTCGAAAAATGTGCGCAGACCGAAGCCTGGTTCAAGCTGGCCGTGGACAGCCGTGTCAATGGCCGGTCCAAGGCCGACGTGCGCACGGCCCTGCGCGCCGAGATGGAGCGCAAGGCCGCCGACCAGCTTGCCGATTTCGTGTTCACGCTGCCTGCCAATATGCTGACCCCGGCGGTCGGTCAGGCGGCGCGCGAACAGTGCGAGCTTCTGGACAAGTAAGACCGGACACCACTTCCGGCCGCCGGTGTCATGATCGCTGTCATGGCACCTTGAGAATCGCCCCGCCGCCGGAGGATACTGCCTCGCATGAGTCTGCCGACCGGTTTCCTCGATGAAATCCGCAACCGCCTGAGCCTTGCCGATGTGGTGGGGCGAAAGGTGCTGTGGGACAAGCGCAAGTCGCAACCCGGCAAGGGCGACTTGTGGGCACCGTGCCCGTTCCACCATGAAAAGACCGCCTCTTTCCATGTCGATGACCGGAAAGGGTATTACTACTGTTTCGGCTGTCACGAGAAGGGCGACGCCATCTCCTTCGTGCAGAAGACGGAGAACGTGGGCTTCATGGAGGCGATCGAGATTCTCGCCACCGAGGCGGGGATGGAGATGCCCGCCCGCGACCCGCAGGCCAAGCAGAAAGCCGACCGCCGCACCGTGCTGGGCGAGGTCATGGAGCAGGCGGTTCAGTTCTTCCGGCTCCAGCTGAAGACACAGGCGGCCACCGACGCCCGCGCGTATCTATCGAGGCGCGGGCTGGATACAGGCGCGCAGGAGCGGTTCGAGATCGGTTTCGCGCCCGCCGGCTGGGACAACCTGCGACTGGCGCTCACCGGCAAGGGCGTGTCCGTCGAGCACCTCGTGGCCTGCGGCCTCTCGAAGACGTCCGACAAGGGGCGCGAGCCCTACGATGTCTTCCGCAACCGCATCATGTTCCCGATCCGCGACGCCCGTGGGCGGTGCATCGCCTTTGGCGGTCGGGCGATGGACCCGGACGACAACGCCAAGTATTTGAACTCGCCCGAGACAGAACTGTTCGACAAGTCCCGCAACCTCTACAACCTGCGCTCCGCGCGGGAGGCGACGGGCAGGGGGCAACCGCTGATCGTGGCCGAGGGCTACATGGACGTGATCGCGCTCAGCGAGGCGGGTTTCCAGGGCTCTGTCGCGCCTCTGGGCACCGCGGTCACCGAGAACCAGCTTCACGCGATGTGGCGCCTGTCGCCAGAGCCGATCATCGCGCTCGACGGGGACAAGGCCGGACTGCGCGCGGCTTACCGCGTGATCGACATTGCCTTGCCGCTGCTGGAGGCGGGCAAGGGACTGCGCTTTGCCCTCATGCCCGATGGCAAGGACCCGGACGATCTGATCCGCTCGGACGGGCCGGAGGCGGTGCGGACCTGCCTCGACGCGGCGCTGCCGATGGTCGATCTGCTTTGGCAGCAGGAGACGGAGGGCCGCACCTTTGACAGCCCGGAACGCCGGGCCGCACTGGACAAGGCGCTGCGCGAAAGGTTGCAGAAGATCAAGGACCCCTCCCTGCGCCGCCACTATGGCGAGGCGGTGCGGGAGCTTCTGGACAAGCTCTACAACCGGGCAGGCGCGCAGCCTGCCGCGCCCTGGAGCAATGGCAACGGCGGCGGATTTTCCGGCGGCTACTCAGGTGAATTCAAAGGCGGGTTCTCCGGCAAGGGGAAGGGCGCGCGGGGCCGCCGCAAGTGGAACGCGCCCGAACCGCCCAGCCCGACGGCCAAGGCCTCCATGCTGGTTTCAGGCGGCGAGGATGCCGAAGTCGTCATGCGGCAGGAGATCGTTCTGGCCATTCTCTACCGTCATCCTACCCTTGTAGAGGCGTTCGACGGCCAGCTGGAGAATCTTGCACCCCGCGACCCCGATCTTGCCGCGCTGAAGGACGTGCTGCTCGACATGGCCGACCGTCCGGACGACCTTGCCGAGGCGGCGATGGAAAGGATCGGCTCCGAGTGGCTTGAAACCCTGCTCGCCGCGCGCCATATCGCGGTGGTTCCATGTATCCGTGCCCAAGGTGCAAAGGACCTCGCGCGGATGACCGTGGCGGAGGAGCTGGCGAAGCTTGAAGCGTACCATGGCTGGAAGGCCGAACTGAGAGAGGCGGAGGAGGACCTCGACGATCTGGCCGACGAAGCCCTGACATGGCGTCTTGCAGAGGCGGCGCGGGCGCGTTCAGCGATCGGCCGGCTGAAAGACGACAACGAGGTGGACTTCGAAATCGGGCCGAATGGCGCCCATATCGACCGGGAAGAAAAGAGCGCCCTTGATTCGCTTCTCGCGACGATTCGATTCGAAAAAGGGCGTGGATGACGTCACTTCGGTGAGAAAAAGGTAAAGAAATAAGGGTAGACGGGTTCCCGAATCACTCAAAGACGCTATTGAGTCGGTCAATCAGTGATTCGTCCTCCCCTTCGATCAGGAGAGCCGCATGGCAGCCAAGGACAACGAAGACGCCAAATCCGACGACCAGGAAGAAGAGATCAGCCTCGACATGTCGCAGGCTGCGGTCAAGAAGATGATCGCCGAAGCGCGCGAGCGTGGATACATCACCTACGACCAGCTCAACCAGGTTCTGCCGCCGGATCAGGTGTCCTCGGACCAGATCGAGGACGTCATGTCGATGCTCTCGGAAATGGGCATCCAGGTGACCGAGGACGACGAGGAAGCCGAGGAAGACGAGTCCGGCAAGGGCTCGACCGATCTTGTCGAAGCCAAGCGCGGTGGCGAGGTCGCGCTGGGATCCGGCACGACCGAAAAGCTCGACCGCACGGACGACCCGGTGCGCATGTACCTGCGCGAGATGGGCAGCGTCGAACTGCTGTCGCGCGAGGGCGAGATCGCCATCGCCAAGCGGATCGAGGCTGGTCGCAACACGATGATCCTCGGGCTCTGCGAAAGCCCGCTGACGTTCCAGGCGATCACCATCTGGCGCGAGGAACTTCTGTCCGAAGACATCCTTCTGCGTGATGTGATCGACCTCGAGACCACCTTCTCCGGCCAGATGGGCGAGGACGGTGAACTGGACGAACCCGTGGTGGATGCGTCCAACGTCGAGACGGGCACACAGCAGAAATCGGACGAGCCGGAATACGACGCCGACGGCAACCCGATCAGCCGCGACGATGACGAGGACGACGACGAGCAGGCCAACATGTCGCTCGCCGCGATGGAGACGGCGCTGAAGCCGCGCGTTCTCGAAACCCTCGACCGCATCGCCCGCGACTACGAGCAACTGGCCGAAATGCAGGACAGCCGGATCTCGGCTACCCTGAACGAGGACGGCTCCTTCGACTCCGACGACGAGGCAACCTACCAGAAGCTCCGCGGCGAGATCGTCGAACTGGTGAACGGCCTTCACCTGCACAACAACCGCATCGAAGCATTGATCGACCAGCTTTACGGCATCAACAAGCGCATCATGTCCATCGACTCCGCCATGGTGAAGCTGGCCGACCAGGCCCGCATCAACCGTCGCGAATTCGTGGACGAGTATCGCGGTCACGAGCTCGACCCGAACTGGCTTGAGCGCATGGCCGAGAAGTCCGGGCGCGGCTGGCAGATGTTCATCGAGCGCTCCGCCGACAAGGTGGAGGAGCTGCGCACCGACATGGCGCAGGTCGGTCAGTACGTGGGGCTGGATATCTCTGAATTCCGCCGCATCGTGAACCAGGTTCAGAAGGGCGAGAAAGAGGCCCGGCAGGCCAAGAAGGAAATGGTCGAGGCGAACCTGCGTCTCGTGATCTCCATCGCCAAGAAATACACGAACCGTGGCCTGCAGTTCCTCGACCTCATCCAGGAAGGCAACATCGGCCTGATGAAGGCCGTGGACAAGTTCGAGTATCGCCGCGGCTACAAGTTCTCGACCTACGCGACATGGTGGATCCGTCAGGCCATCACCCGGTCTATCGCCGACCAGGCCCGCACGATCCGTATTCCGGTCCACATGATCGAGACGATCAACAAGCTGGTCCGCACCGGCCGCCAGATGCTGCACGAGATCGGCCGCGAACCGACCCCGGAAGAGCTGGCCGAAAAGCTGCAGATGCCGCTCGAGAAGGTCCGCAAGGTGATGAAGATCGCCAAGGAGCCGATATCTCTCGAAACGCCCATCGGCGACGAGGAAGACAGCCAGCTTGGCGATTTCATCGAGGACAAGAACGCGATCCTGCCGCTGGATTCCGCCATTCAGGAAAACCTGAAGGAGACCACGACCCGCGTGCTGTCGTCCCTCACCCCGCGCGAGGAGCGGGTTCTGCGGATGCGCTTCGGCATCGGCATGAACACCGACCACACGCTGGAAGAAGTCGGCCAGCAGTTCAGCGTGACCCGCGAACGTATCCGCCAGATCGAGGCGAAGGCGCTGCGCAAGCTCAAGCACCCGTCGCGGTCGCGCAAGCTGCGCTCCTTCCTCGACCAGTAAGGCGCGGTCATGTCCATCTGGAAGAAACTCTTCGGCGGCGGTGAGGCTCCAAAGCCCGCCGCCGAAGCCATTGACTACGAAGGCTTTCGCATCATCCCTCAGCCGATGTCGGAAGATGGCGGTTTCCGCATCTGCGCGATCATCGAGGCGGATGTGGACGGCGAAACCAGAACGCATCGCCTGATCCGCGCAGACGTCATTCGCGACGCTGACGAGGCGCGCGAAGCCTCCGTCGCCAAGGCAAAGCAGATGATCGATCAGCAGGGCGCCCGGATCTTTTCCTGACGCCCGGGGCTGTCCGGACAGCCCACTGAGTTGCATAGCAAGTTGTGCCCTCGCATCATGGGCCGCCACAAAAAAGACGCGCCCGTTATCGGGCGCGTCTTTCGTTTTGAGGAGTGCCTCGGGATCAGCCTGTCGGCATCACGAAGACTTCCTGCACGCAGGCGCGCGGATCGGCTTCCAGTGCGAAGACCACCGCGTCGGCAATGTCCTCCGGCTTCAGCTTGTCCGGCTTCGCCTCGTCGAAGAACGGCGTATCCACCATGCCCGGTGCGATCACGGTGCAGCGGCCGCCCCATTCGCGCATTTCCTCGGCGAGGTTGCCGCCGTAGCCATGCACGAACCACTTCGACGCGCCATAGACCGATCCCTTGATGTGCGTCCGACCGGCGGCGGAACCGGTCAGCAGCATGTGGCCCTTGCTGGACTTCAGCGCCGGCATCGCCGCCTTGACGGTCCACAGCAGACCCAGCACGTTCAGTTGCACCAGCGTTTCCCACTCATCCGGGTCGCCCTTCTCCGTCCCCGCGGCGGAGAGACCCGTCCCCGCGTTGGCGAAGGCCGCGTTCAGGCCGCCGAAGCGGTCCACCAGCTTGCCGATTGCCGCGCGCTGTTCCTCAAGCGAGGTCGCATCGCCCACCAGGGGAAGTGCGGCATCCCCGAGCTCATCCGCCAGTGCCGAAAGCTTGTCCTCGGAACGGGCGAACAGCCCGACCGACCAGCCGCGCTCCACCGCAGCCCGCGCCGTTGCGGCCCCGATCCCCGAAGAGGCGCCGGTGATGAAAAGTGTCTTGCTCATGTCTTGTGTCCTTTCGTCTTTCATCGGATCAACGTGTGCGCCGCCGCAGGTTTCCATGCGATGCGATTGAAAAATCCGGGAATTCTTTGCTTCGAATGCAAACCTTTAGCGTAGCGGGAACCATTTCCGGCGTCTCCTAGTTATCAACACGAAGGAGAGCAAAGAGATGAACAAGCTGCCAGTTTACCTGTTCGCCCTGACCGCAAGTGCCACGGCCGCCTTCGCCGCGACCGAGTTTCTTGCACCCGTCGAGCCGGAAGTGATCGAGATCGAAGTGTCCCCCGACGAACTCGCCCGCTGCCAGGAAACGCTCGCGCAAGTGGCGCAGATGCCCATCGTGTCGGACAGCGGTCGTCCGCTTCCGGCCTCCTCAGCCGATGGTCTTCCCAGCGTGGCCTGCGTGGTCCGGGACGTCTGATTGCCCCTTTGGCGGGCGCGCCACCTCCCGGCGCGTCCGCTTTTCGCTTTCAGTACTTTTTCAGCTCAGGTGCTCGTTGAAGAAGGCGAGCGTTCTTTCCCACGCCAGTTCCGCAGCCGCCTCGTCGTAACGCGGCGTTGAATCGTTGTGGAAGCCGTGGTTGACCCCCGGATAAATGTGCGCCGTGTAGGTCTTGCCGTGCTCCTTGAGCGCCGCCTCGTACTCCGGCCAGCCTTCGTTGATGCGTTCGTCCAGCTCGGCATAGTGCAGCAGGAGCGGCGCTTCGATCTTCGGCACGTCCGCCGCACTCGCCTGACGACCGTAGAACGGCACCGATGCGTTCAGTTCGGGATAGGCGACCGCCAGCGCATTGCACACCCCGCCGCCATAGCAGAACCCCACGCAACCGACTTTGCCCGTTGTGGCCTCATGCGCGGCAAGCCATTCGTAGGCCGCGAAGAAATCGTTCATCAGCTTGGTGCTGTCGACCGTCTGCTGCAGCTCTCGCCCCTCTGCGTCATTGCCGGGGTAGCCGCCGACAGAGGTCAGACCGTCCGGCGCAAGCGCGATGAACCCGGCCTTTGCCACACGGCGCGCGACGTCCTCGATATAGGGGTTCAGGCCGCGGTTCTCGTGAATGACGACGACCGCAGGCAGCGGACCTTCGGCTCCGGCCGGGGTCACGAGGTAGCCGCGCACCTCGCCGTGCCCGTTGGGGGAAGGGTACATCACGTATTCCGGCAGAATGTCGGGGTCGTTGAAACTGACCTGTTCCGCCAGCGCATAATTCGGAGAAAGCATGTTCAGCAGGGCAGCGGCTGTCAGACCGCCCACCGCGAACCGGGCCGCACCATCGAGGAATTCCCGTTTCGAGATCTTCCCGTGTGCGTAGAAATCGTAAAGATCCAGCAGTTCCTGGTCGAAATCCTCGGCGGTCATCCGGCGCGGCGGCGTATGATCGTTCATTCTTCCTCTCCCTTGTGGCCCCACGTCCATTGCCGTTGCGGCGCGTTCACGTGGATGCAAGGAAGGTTAGGACGACTCGTTCAGAACCACAGAGACAATCAGTGCAGACAACCTTCACGATTTCGACAACCGGCCCCGGCCTCTACGAATTCACCCGCGACGTGACGCGTTGGGCCGGGCAGGGGGGCGATGGCCTGCTGACGCTGTTCGTCCGGCACACCTCGGCCTCCCTGCTGATTCAGGAGAATGCCGACCCGGAGGTGCAGACGGATCTGCGTGCCTTCTTTGACCGGCTCGTGCCACCCAGCACGCATCCCTCGATGGCCTACCTGACCCACACCTACGAAGGTCCCGACGACATGCCCGCGCACATCAAGGCGGCGCTGATGCCCGTGTCCCTGACGATCCCGGTCACGCAGGGGCGGCTCGCGCTGGGAACGTGGCAGGGGATCTACCTGTTCGAGCACAGGTCGGCACCGCATCAACGCCAAGTGGCCGCACACCTGGGCTGAGGGATGCCTGTAACCGGAGCCCGTTTTAAATACGGGGCACGCGGGCGCCTTGATCGTCAAAGCCGCATCGCATCCCTCGCCACGCTCTGCTAGCGTATCGTTCGACCCTTTTTCGGAACCAGTCACAGCCCCTCATGCCTCGCTCCCGCCGTCTTTTCCTTGCCCTCGCCACAGTGGCGGCCATCGGCATTGCTGGTGCGGTGATCGGCTTGCCGGAGATCATCGCGCGCCGGGCAGCGCAGGTCGCCCAGACCTGTCTCGACCTTGCGGATCGCGAAACGCGCTGCCGGTTCATCGGCGGGCCGCTGGAGATGCAGGGGCAGCCCGTCTTCATGGAGGGTTTCAACCAGGCCTTCTTGCCCACCCGGGACGAGATCGAGTTCATCGACGCCAGCGGCGAGACATGGACCGCACCCCGGCAGACACTGACCGACGGTGCCACGATCCCGCCGATTTTCGCGCCGCTCATCGGGGACCGGCAAAGTCGCGAATACCTCATGGCGGCGGCGCTGCACGATGCCTATTGCGGTGTCGGCAACGATGCCCTGCCGACGTGGCGCACCCGCGCTTGGCAGGACGTGCACCGCATGTTCTACGAGGCGCTACTGGTCAACGGAACGCCACCGCAGAAGGCGAAGATCATGTTCGCGGCGGTTTATCTGGGCGGTCCGCGCTGGGACGATCCGGCGCGCGATCTGTCCGAGGTGCCGGAAGAGGCGCTGCAGAAGGAGATGGCGTGGTGCCTCGAATGGATCGAACAGACCGACCCGGACGTGGAGGCCATCGCCGCATGGATGACGAAGCGGGAGGCCGATCTGAAGGCGGGAAAACAGGTCCGGCCCGCCGTTCTTGGCGCTCCTGCCAGTGAATGACACCTTCGCGTTGCGCAAACACAGCACCATCTGGGGGGAAGATTATTTCTCTACCCAAAACTTGGGCGCCGTCCTATAGTGACTGTGGATAATTGGGGAACAACCCCATGACCGAGGCAGGAACATTGAGAAACGAGGGGACAGGCCGATGCGCTGCCCGTTTTGCGGAAATATCGACACCCAAGTGAAGGACTCCCGGCCGGCCGAAGACCACGTGTCGATCCGCCGCCGTCGCTTCTGCCCCGCCTGCGGCGGGCGTTTCACCACCTACGAGCGTGTGCAGCTGCGTGACCTCGTGGTCATCAAGTCCAACGGACGACGCGAGGATTTCGACCGCGACAAGCTGGAACGCTCGATCCGGATCGCCCTCCAGAAACGCCCGATAGAGCCGGAGCGCATCGACCAGATGATTTCCGGGATCGTGCGGCGGCTGGAAAGCATGGGCGAAACTGACATCCCTTCCAAGATGATCGGCGAGATCGTGATGGAGACGCTGGCCCGTATCGACACCGTGGCCTACGTCCGGTTTGCCAGCGTTTACAAGAACTTCCAGGCGGCGGACGACTTCGACAAGTTCGTCTCCGAGCTGCGGCCCGACCCGAACCTGCCGCCGCCGGCCAAGTGACGGCCTCCGACGCGCGCTTCATGGCCCAGGCTCTGGCCTTGGGCCGCCGCGGCATGGGCCAGACTTGGCCCAACCCAGCCGTCGGCTGCCTGATCGTGCGCAAGGGCCGCGTCGTCGGGCGGGGCTGGACGCAGCCTTCGGGCCGCCCGCACGCAGAAACGCAGGCGCTGGCCATGGCCGGGGAGGCCGCCCGCGGCGCAACGGCCTATGTCACACTCGAACCCTGCGCGCATCACGGCAAGACACCACCCTGCACGGACGCGCTGATTGCGGCCGGTGTCGCACGGGTGGTTGCTCCGATCGCTGACAGCGACCCGAGGGTCGCGGGGCAAGGGTTTGAAAAGCTGCGGCAAAACGGTATCGAGGTACGCACCGGGGTTCTGGCTCAGGAAGCGATGCAGGACCACGCCGGTTTCTTCCTGCGGGTCGAGCACGGGCGCCCCTGGCTGACGCTGAAACTGGCCATGAGCGTCGACGGGCGGATCGCCACGGCGACCGGCGAAAGCCAGTGGATCACCGGACCGGAGGCGCGCCATGCGGTGCATGCCCTGCGCGCCAGTCATGACGCCGTGCTGGTCGGGGGAGGGACGGCCCGCGCCGACAATCCGCGCCTCACCGTCCGGGGCTTTGACCGCAGCCAGCCTCCGGTCCGCATCGTGGCGTCGCGCCACCTCGACCTGCCGCTGCTCAGCGACCTTGCCCGCACCGCAAAGGACGTTCCCGTCTGGCTCTGCCACGGGGCGGATGCGCGCGGTGACCTGCTGACCGCCTGGCAAGGCATCGGGGCGCGCCTGCTCACCGTGCCGCTTGCGGGCGGGCGGCTGGATGCCGCGGCGTTGCTGAAGACTTTGGGGCAGGAAGGGCTGACACGGGTCTTCTGCGAGGGTGGCGGCCAACTGGCCGCATCGCTTCTGGCGCAGGACCTCGTGGACGAACTTCACGTGTTCACCGCGGGCCTGGCGCTGGGTGCCGAAGGCCATCCGGGCATAGGCGCGCTGGGCGTCGACAGGCTCCGCGAAGCGCCCCGTTTCACCCTTGTGGATGTTTGCCCACGAGGGGGGGACGTCCAGCACGTCTGGAGGCGGGGTTCCGCGACGTAAAAGTGCTTTGTCGCCAGATGTTTATATGATCGGCGAACCTATCCGAAAGCATATCAAAATCTGTGGACAACTCTGAAAATAACTATTTCTCAGAGAGATGGACCAATTCCCTGTGAATAAAGGTTAACGCCGCCAGATCCACGTGTGGCTGGCCAGTGCGCCCTGCAGTTTCGACAGGCCGCGATTGAGCGGACCGGGGTGTGGGATCGGGCCTTCTTTCAGCCGGTGAATGACCGTCTCGACGCTGCAAGCCTCGCGCATGTGCGGGTCGTGGTAACGCGGGTAGTCGATCAATACCGCGTGGACGAGCGCTTCCAGCGAGGGGCGCGGCCCGCTCAGCCGCCGGGCGGGGATCGGGCCCAGATCGCGGGTCAGGCCCCAGCCGGCATAGAAGGGCACGCCAAGCGTCACCACCTTGAGACCGCGCAGAAGCGCTTCGAACCCGGTCTGAGAGGTCATGGTCCAGACTTCGTCCACGGCATCCAGGACCTGTGCGATATCGGCGCCGTCCAGACGCGCATCCGCCCATCGCATGGGATCCTCGACGGCGCCCTTGCGCAGACCCGCTTCGACGTCGGGATGCGGCTTCCAGAGGATGACGGCGGACGGGTTCGCTTCGCGCGCGCGCTTCAGCAATTCGGTGTTCGACTGGACCATCGGGCTGCCGCGCAGGATGGAGGCGTCGTCCTCCACCTGTCCGGGCACCAGGATGCGGTGGCCTTCCGGCAGGTCGGGCAATCCGCCTGAAAGGTTGTATTTGGACAAGCCACCCGAGACCATCGCCTGTATAAGTCTGTGGACACGTTCGATCTGGTCAGATCGAAGGCCGCCCGCGCGACGTTGAATCATGTGCTCCAGGGCCGACGGCGTCTCCGGATCGAAGTGAATTCCGTCGGGATCGAGCACGAGAGACAGGGGCGGCACCAGCGTCGCGCCCAATCCGCGCGATCTGAGAAAGCCGTCCTCCAGATGCACGCCCCGTCCGCCACCGGCATTGGCCCATATCATGAGGCGGCGGCCGGTCTGCTGCGAAAGTTCCACAGCCTTGTCCACATCATCTTCGAACCGCAGTCGCTTCTCCTTGCCGAAGAATTTCTGCAGAAGGCCCCTTTTCCACAGCCGGGCGCTCGACACGATCCAGCCGTGGCGATCCTCGCGCCAGGCGCGCGTGCGGGCTTCGAGAGAGCCGATCACATCCTCAAGCTGGCAAAGCCGGTCGCGGTGTGGGTCGTACCATGTCGGGTAAAGGATCATCGCGCCCGCGAACAGTTGTGCACGGGTCAGGCGCCGGTTTCGGCGGGGGAAGACCTCTTCGTCGTCGGTCAGGCCCCAACCGGCATAGAACGGTCGCCCGAAGACGCGCGGCTTGTGGCCCGCGACGATTGCTTCGAACCCCATTTGCGAGGACAGGGTATAGACCCGGACCGCGCCTTCAAGCAGAACCCACGGGCTGGCATCGCCGTCGTAGAGCGTGACAGGGCCGCCTGCGTCCTCATCACGGAAATGGCCGTCGCGCAGCGCCTGCGCCGTTTCCGGATGGGTTTTTACGACGATCCGGGCGCCGGGGTTTTCCTCTCGTGCGACGAACAGCATCTCTAGGAAACGAGAGCGGTCACCGCCGGAGGCGCGCACGGAAGCATCGCCAACTGTCTGATCCACAACAAGAACATAACCGGGGGCAGGGGCCTCCGCTTCCGGATCGGAGGCGCTGTACTTCGAGAGACGTCCGTCCTGCAGCCGCGCCATGGCACCCCGTGCGCGTTCCAGCAAGGCGTGGTCGTCAAGCGGCTCGGTCGCCAGCAGCCGCTCCAGATCGGACGGCGCACCGCCGTCGAAATGCACGCCACTCCGGTCGATCAGCAGGCCGAAGGGCGGCTCTCCCCGCCGACCGGGATGGAGGGAGCGCAGGAAGGCATCTTCTACCCGGACCAGCGACGCCCCCGACCTCTCGGCCATGCGTTCGCCGCGCCAGGCGTAAGGCGACTGCCCCCAGACACCAACAAGGTCGTCGGGGCCGGGCATACCCAGCGACACCCGGTATCCTGCAAGGTCCAGAATACGCCGCACTTGTTTCTGCCGCAGGAAGCCTGCTGCGAAAACGAAAAGGCGCCGGGAAGTTTCCTCCCCGGCGCGACCCTGTCCCTCGGGTAAGTTCAAGTTAGTCCCCGCTGCCACTGAGCGTGTCGGAAATATCGGTGACCGTTGCCACCGAGCTGAGCGATCCTGTCAGGGATGCGATGGTCTTGTCCCACTGCACATACGGCGCTTCGGTCACGTAGAGCGTGTCTTGGTCGCGGATGACGAAGTCGCGTGCCATGAACATGCCGTTCGGTTCGGTCAGGTCCAGCACGTAGACCATGCGCTGTGCACCGACCAGGTCTGTCCGACCCAGAACGTGGTTGGCGATTTCCGCGGGTTCGTTGCGGAACACGAAAACGCCGGTCGGATCTGCCGTGGCCGAGATCAGGCCGCCGACGGTTGCGATGGCCTCGACGGCAGATATGCTCTGCGCCTCGAAGGGAACGCGCGCCTGTGTGCCCGTCGCGCCAAGCGCGGTGAAGGCACGGGTGTCCTCTTCGACGAGGATGCGGTCGCCGCCGCGCAGGGCGATGTCGAAATCGGGGTTCTTGTAGAGGTCCTGGAACCAGATCGTCTCTGTCCGGTTGCCGCGGATGATCTTGATCTGCGCGATTTCCGGCTTGATCGTGACGCCACCGGCGCGTGCGATCATCGAGGACAGCGTCCGGGTCGGACGTTCGATGGCATAGACGCCCTGACCGCTGATCGACCCCAGCAGGCTGACGGTGGATCCGTCGCCTGCCAGCCGGCGCACCTGCACCTGCGGATCGGGCGTCTGGTCTTCGAGCTTGGCGGTGATGATCTGGCGGATGCGTTCGGGCGTGTTGCCGGCGGCACGGATGCGGCCCGCGTAAGGAATGAAGATGAAACCGGAGCCGTCGACCTGCACTTCTTCGAGGATGGCCGGCCCGCCGCCGCCAGTAGCGCCGCCACCGGCGCCCAGAAGCGGATCGTCGACGTTTTCCCAGATCGTCAGGCCCAGCGTGTCTCCGGGCTGGATCGTGTCCGACCCGACGACAGAGGCATTCCGGAAGCCTTCAGAGAAGCCGAGCGCCGGAACCACGGCCGTGGCCCGCGTTACCCGGTCGTTCACCGCGACAATGAAGGAGTCACCCTCCCTCTGAACAGATCCTGCAAAGATTTCGCGTTTGTTCGGGCCAACGCGCGGAAGGCCGCAGGATGCCAGAATCGACACCGCGGCCAGCATGGCGACGCTCCTCGCCCACCGGGAGGGGGTACTTTTCACTGCTCGGTCTCCTCGACCTGAAGTCTGCCTCGGTTTTATATGGGTGACCGTTGTGGTCCCCGATTTTTCCACAGGCTAGCGGCTGCTGACGAAGAAATCCAGCTTTGCGGACCGGTCGGGTCAGTGCACCACGCGCAACTGTTGCCTTGGGGCCGCGGTTCCGCGTTCGAAGGCGTCGTAGGGATCGTCCCCCGCGAGCATCATGTCGACCACTTGCCGCAGCAATTGCCGCCGCCCGCGGGCCGAATAGAAACCGCCGGGAAGTTGCGAGGTTTCAAGAAGATAGCGGCGGTAGTCCTTGTAGGCCTTGTTGTCGGGCCGGGAGGGCAGGGCAAAGAACTCGGGCAGTGGCTGGGTGGAGACGAACTCCGGCTTGGCATAGACCGCATCGCCGAACACCTTGAGCGGAATGCCGCGCCACAGGACCTGCTGTGCAGCCGTAGAGTTCACGGTCACGGCGGTGCGCGCATCGTTCAGCAGCTGCGCCAGCTTGCCGCCGCGCACGTAATGGACCCGGTCGCCCACGCCGTGGCGCTTCGCGGCCGCGCGGATCGCCTTGCGGACACCGGCCCGGTCGTCTTCCAGCGGATGCGCCTTGAACACGAGGTGGTGGTGGCCGGGGGCGCCCGACGCGAAGCCCTCGATCACCATACCGAGGAAATCGGGCATCGTGGTGAAGGGCGAGTGTTTCTGGAAGCTGGAGTCATGCTCCAGCTGCATCAGGCACAGGTGGTAGGGGAATCCGCCCTGCCGGATGCGCAGCGTGGCGATGACGCGGTCCGCCCAGGTGAGCGGCATCAAGGTCAGGCGCTGGAGGTACAGCAGGAATTCCTGGAAGACCGTCAGGGAGCGGTGCGGCTGGAAGTTGCGGAAATCGCCGTTCCGGAACATCACGAACCAATGGTAGAGCGCGCCATAGAAGATATGCTGCCGCATGTCGCCCCAATGCGCCGGGGGCAGGGGGGCCTCCATGTCGGACTTCTCCAGCGCGCGGCGCATGTCCGCAACGGTCATGTCCATCAGCCGTGAGTGCCCGTTGGAGCCGCCGCGTTCATACGTCACCCAGTAGGGGCGCATGTAGCCTTCTTCGAAGACGTGCACGGTGATGCCGCGGCGGCGCGCTTCCTCCACCGCCTCGGCGTGGATGCGACGCACGTCGCCGTACAGCACGAGGTCGGTAACCCGCTTCTCGTGCAAGAGGTCGATCAGCCAGGCCCGCCACTGGTCCTGCGTGCCGCGGAAGGGCAGAAAGGTCTTCGGATGGAACCAGAAGGCCCGGTCCCCGGCGTTGAAACCGACACGCCAGACCTTCGCACCGGTCTTGCGCAGCATCTGGGCCAGACGGTGGAAGAACGGCCCGTGCGGTCCCTGAAGGAACAGAAAGACCCTCTGGTCGCCGCTGCCCTTGCTGATCTTCGCCATATCGCCCATGCGTGCCCTTCGAACGTCCCTGTCGCGTGCCAACCGACCTTGTGGAGACCTTCCGTATATGTGATGCCTTTGTTGCCAAACTATTCAAAGAGTTCGGCGAAATTAAGGCTTTGTAAACTCACGAATCCGGCGGAGGCAGCATGTTCACGGGGATCATCACGGATGTTGGCGAAGTGCGCGCGCTGGAGCGCCGCGGCGATCTTCGCGCACGGATCGGCACCAAATACAAGACCGCCTCCATCGACATGGGCGCCTCGATCGCCTGCAACGGTGTCTGCCTGACGGTGATCGGGCTGGGCCCTGACTGGTTCGAGGTCGACATCAGCGCCGAGACGCTGTCGAAGACGACCATCGGCGGCAACGATGGCTGGACCGAGGGCAGCAAGATCAACCTCGAGCGCGCGCTGAAGGTCGGGGACGAACTGGGCGGGCATATCGTGTCGGGACACGTGGACGGGGTCGCCACGGTGGTGGGCATGCAGGACGAGGGTGACAGCACGCGCGTCACCTTCGACGCGCCCGAGGCGCTGGCCCGTTTCATCGCGCCGAAGGGATCGGTGGCGCTGAACGGCACCTCTCTGACGGTGAACGAAGTGGACGGCACGACCTTCGGGATCAACTTCATCCCGCACACCAAGGAAGTCACGACCTGGGGACTGACCGCCGTCGGCGACCGCATCAACCTGGAGATCGACACGCTCGCCCGGTACGTTGCGCGGCTGCGGGATTTCGACTGACCTGTCGTTGCCATCCCGCCGGACCTGTCATTCGGCGGGCTGGAACCCCACGATAAGCTGACGCAGTCCGAACGCGGCACCGGCAAAGATCGACGCGAAGGTGACCGGCGCCGAGAAGGCGAGTACGGAGAACGCCGACAGCCCCTGGCCGATGGAGCAGCCGAGCGCCACGACGGCGCCGCCGCCCATGAGCGCCGCCCCGAAGATCTGGCGGCGCAGTTCCCGCGGATCCTCGCAGGCTTCCCAGCGGAAATGCCCCTTGATCAGCGACCCGATGAAGGCGCCCGCCCACACCCCGGCGACCGATCCCACCGCAAACGACAGGGGCCGGGCAGAGCCGGTCATCCACCACAGGATCGTGTCGCCCAGCGGGGCCGCGAAGCTGTGGGAGACGACGGGCAGCGCCTCGAACCCGCGGTGCGCCACCCAAGACGTTCCGGCCCAGGCTAGGATGACCGCGAGCCCTACCGCGGCGGACCACAGGACGCGAGACGGTTTCTCCCACACCGCGCGGGCTGCGCCCGAGCCGATCATGATCAGTGCGCCGATCGTCATGCCGATGACCGGCACCGACAGGCCGGACATGGCGGCAAGCTGATGCGCAATGCCCGGCCGGACCTCGGTGGTGACGGGCACTTGGGGGAAGAGCATGCCGCGCAAGGGCGCGAGCGGGCCGGACAGCACGACGAAGGTGCTGACGCCCATGACCAGCACGATGACGAAGCTGCGCAGGTCGCCGCCGCCCAGCCGGGCGATGGCGCCGTAACCGCAATTGCCCGACAGCGCCATGCCGTAGCCGAAGACCAATCCGCCTACGATGGAGGCGAGCGGCATCCAGCGGATCGACAGGTAATAGGTTTCGCTCTCGACCAGCAGGCCGGACGCCATGAGGGCGAAGCTGCCCATGATCGCAAGGCCTATGGCGATGCCCCACATGCGTAGGCGCACGGTCGAACCGCCATACAGGGCGTCCTCGATGGCGCCGAGCGTGCAGAAGCGTCCAAGGCGGGCTGCAAGGCCCAGCAGAATGCCGCTGCCAAGCCCGATCAGAGCGACCATCTGGTGCTCGCCCACAAGTTCCAACATGCCAGAGTCCTCCTCCCGACCTGACGTGATCATCCGACTATGCGGACCCGCCTGCGCCTTCGCAAGAAAATGCCCCGCGGCGGCGCGGCAGCGGTCGGGCCGTCACTCTGCGTCGTCGCCGCAGAACAGCTCGTAGACCGTTTCAAGCATCTTGCGCGGCTTGTCGTCCGCCAGCCGGTAGTAGATCGCCTTGCCGTCGCGGCGCGGAACCACGAGCCCCTCAAGACGCAGTCGCGACAGTTGCTGGCTGACCGCTGCCTGCCGTGCGGACAGCAGTTCCTCCAGTTCCGTCACCGACTTCTCGCCGGAGACCAGGTGACACAGGATCATCAGCCGGCCCTCGTGGCTGATGGCCTTCAGAAAGGCAGACGCGGCGTTTGCCTTCTCGACGATGGCGTCGAGTTCGCTGTCACTCAGGTCGTCTCGTAATACAGGTAGTCCCATGCCTGTTCCTGACTCTTTCTGGTCAATTGGTAGGTTGCGTAAACTCGGTGTGCGACTCAAGCAGCTGCGCAAGCACGGGCCAGAAAAAATCCTGCCCGACATAGCCTTCGAGCCGGGCAATCTCGGTCCCGTCCTCGACGAGGATGAAGGTCGGCGTGAAGTTCACGCGCCGTTCGTAGGTGACGCCCTCGGGCGGTCCTTCGCGCAGGTCGGCGCGCACCAGTGGCGCAAATTGTCCTTCTGCCGTATTGGGATAGGCCGGTGCGATCTCGTCGTCCCAGGCAGCGCAATAGGCGCAGCCCGGCTGCTCGACCATGACGAGCGTGTAGTCTTCGGCAAACGCCGCGCCGCCCGAAAGCGGCACGGCGACACAGGCTGCCATGAAAAGGTGACGAAAGGACATGATCCACCGATTGACGAACTCTTTACGGACAACGTAATCTGAATATGTGAATTTTTCAAGGAAAGGTGTGGGTTGTGCTTGATATCAGCTTTGCCGGTGCAGCGCTTGCCGGGCTTTTGAGCTTTTTTACGCCCTGCATCCTTCCGATGGTGCCTTTCTACCTGTGCTACATGGCGGGAATCAGCATGGCTGAACTTCGCGCCGACGCCGGTATTCCGCCGGGTGCGCAAAAGCGCCTGATCGTGTCCGCCGTGTTCTTCGCGGCGGGCGTCACGACGATCTTCGTGCTGTTGGGCATGGGAGCTACGGCGGTCGGTCAGGCTTTCGCCGACTGGAGGCAGCCGCTGTCCTATGTCGCCGCCGCGATCCTGTTCGTCTTCGGCCTGCATTTCCTCGGCGTGATCCGCATCGGCCTGCTGTACCGGGAGGCCCGGGTCGAAAGCACCGCGGAACCCACGACGCTGATGGGGGCCTACGTGATGGGGTTGGCTTTCGGCTTCGGCTGGACGCCCTGCGTCGGGCCTGCGCTGGCCTCGATCCTGATGATCGCCTCCGGAATGGGCGACATATGGCGCGGCGGGCTCTTGCTGCTGGTCTACGGCATCGGCATGACCGCGCCCTTCGTGCTCGCTGCGCTGTTCTCGGGCCCGTTCCTGAAGTGGACCGCCCGCCACCGCAGCAAGCTGCAATATGTCGAGAAGGTGATGGGTGTCATGCTGATCCTGTTTGCCATTCTCATCGCGACCGATACGGTGAACCTGATCGCTCAGTGGATGATCGAGACATTCCCGGGCTGGACGTCGCTGAGCTGAACCTTGTGTCGAATGCGCCTGTTGCGGGCCTCGACCCGCGGGCGCGCTGTCTGGGAGGACGTGAAATGAAAGCATGGATCGGTGCGGCGCTTGGCATTGCGCTGGCTCTGCCGGCGCTGGCGCAGGAGGTGGGCGACGACGGGCTGCACAAGCAGCCGTGGATGCGCGACACCTTCAAGGACCTGCGGGACGACCTGGCCGAGGCCAATGACGAGGGCAAGCGCCTCGTCATCTTCTTCGAGCAGCGCGGCTGCATCTATTGCCAGAAGATGCACGAGGAGGTGTTCTCGGACCCTGAGGTGTCGGAGTACATCGACGACAATTACTTCGTCGTTCAGATGAACCTGCATGGCGATACCGAAGTGACCGACCTCGACGGCGAGGCGCTCTCCGAGAAGCAGATGGCCCGGAAGTGGCGCGTGCTGTTCACGCCGAACATCGTCTTTTTGCCGGAAGAGGTCCCCGAGGGCCAGTCCGCCATCGACGCCGCCGTGGCCGTCATGCCGGGCGCCTTCGGCAAGGGCACGTCGATCGACATGTTCACCTGGGTGGCCGAGAAGCGCTACGAGATGGAGGCCGAGACGGGCGAGGACTTCCAGCGCTACCACGCGCGCCGGATCCAGGAACGCGCGAACGGCATGACCGACTGAAGTCGGGGTTTGCCGCCGCGCATCGACCGGGCGAATCGTTTGCGCCTTCGGGCAACATTCTTTCGTCATGAAGGTGCGCGGTACCGCACAAACGGGCCGTCGGATGGCCTCAGGGTTGAGCAATCCGGGTCATTCGACGGGCGTGGCTGCATTGAATTTACCCGGCGTGGGCGCCCCGGAGATCGGCGCTTCACAGGTTGAATGGCCGAAAGTCCTTACTTATCAAGGAATTGAACCGCCACCGCGCGGAATGCCCCCACTGTCAAGGACTGCATTAATTCATAAGTGTGAATTTGTTGTTGCGTGGTGTGGGGCCGGTGGCCTACGGTATACACCAGCCAATACGAGGTAGAGCCCTTGTACGGGCTCGAAAGCCTAGGGAGGGAACATGAGGCTTACAGCAATCACGGCAGCCGCGGTGCTGGTGGCGGGGACCGCTTTCGCGGACACCGTGGCCCCCGACAGCGTGACCTACGACGAATACGGTGCCGTGGAGGCATCCCTGACCGGAACGCCGGGTGACGCGGCGAAGGGCCGGGAACTGATGATCAACCGTGGCAAGGGCAACTGCGTCGCCTGCCACGCGGTGACGGCGCTTGAGGATGCGCCGTTCCATGGCGAAGTCGGCCCGCCGCTGAACGGCGTTGGCGGCTACCGCACCGAAGCGGAGCTGCGCGGCATCGTCGCCAACCCGAAAATGACGTTCGAAGGCACGGTCATGCCGGCCTTCTACAAGACCAGTGGCTTCACCCGTCCGGGTGACGGTTACACCGGTAAGGCCGCGCAGGGCGAGATCGAACCGATCCTCTCGGCGCAGGAAATCGAGGACGTGGTCGCCTTCCTGATGACGCTTCAGGACAGCTGACCTCGAGTATAGGAGAAATCACATGGACTTCACGCGACGTGAAACCCTGGCGCTGAGCGCCGGTGCCGCCGCGGCAGCCCTGCTGCCCGTCAGCGCCTTTGCTCAGGCCGCCGCCGATGCCGAGATGGTCGGCTCCGCGGAAGAATTCCTTGCCGGCGCAACCGCCGCCGAGGGCGAGCTGAACCTGACCGCCCCCGAGATCGCCGAGAACGGCAACACCGTTCCGGTCTCTATCGACGCGCCCGGTGCCGTCGAGGTGCGGATCTTCGCCATGGGCAACCCGACCCCGGGTGTCGCCGCCTTCCGTTTCGGCCCGCTGGCCGGGTCCCGCGTCGCGTCGACCCGTATCCGCCTGGCCGGCACGCAGGACGTGACCGCGATCGCCAAGATGGAAGACGGCTCCTTCCAGACGGCCTCTAAGACCGTGAAGGTCACCATCGGCGGCTGCGGCGGCTAACCCCTTTTTTCAGGAGACAGACAAATGGCAGACGGTGTTAAACCCCGCGTCAAAGTCCCGAGCAGCGCGTCCGAGGGTGAAGTCATCACCATCAAGACGCTGATCTCGCACCCGATGGAATCGGGCCAGCGCAAGGACGGCGACGGCAATCCCATCCCGCGCTCGATCATCTGGCGCTTTACCTGTGACTTCGGAGACCAGAACGTGATCGACGTCGTTCTGGCGCCGGCGATCTCGACCAACCCCTACTTCGAATTCGACGCGACCGTTCCGGCGGCGGGCGAGTTCAAGTTCACCTGGTACGATGACGACGGCTCCGTCTACGAAGAGTCCAAGAAGATCGCCATCGGCTGATCCACGGCCCTGCCCTGTGACACGTCACGGGGCAGGGGTGTCAACAGGGAGGGAACGTGATGAAATTCAAGGCATTGACGGCCGTGGCCGCACTGCTGATCGCTCCGGCGGCCTTCGCGGGCGGCGCGGATGACGATACCCTCACCATCAACGGTGAGCTCGAGATGACGACCAAGGCGCCAGCCCCGGAGCATCTCGAAGAAGTCTTCGACGAGGTGATCTCGGGCTGGCACTTCCGTTCGGACGAGACCCAGCAACTCGAAACCGACGACTTCGACAACCCGGGCATGATCTTCGTCGATCAGGCCACCGACATGTGGAACGCCGCCGAAGGCTCCGAGGGCAAGTCCTGCGCGGACTGCCACGGCGATCCGGCGGAAAGCATGGCGATGGTCGGACCGACCTATCCGAAGTTCAACGAGGAAGCCGGCGAACTGCGCACCATCCAGATGCAGGTGAACGACTGCCGGGTGAACCGCATGGGCGCCGAGGCGTGGAAGTACGACTCGGGCGATGCCGTCTCCATGGAGGCGCTGATCACCTCCGTCGGTCGTGGCACACCCGTGCAGGTCGCCATCGACGGCCCGGCCGCCGAGTACTGGGAGAAGGGCAAGGAGCTCTACTATACCCGGACCGGCATCCTGGACCTGTCCTGCGCGTCCTGCCACGAAGAGAACTACGGCAACTACATCCGCGCCGATCACCTGAGCCAGGGCCAGGTCAACGGTTTCCCGACGTACCGTCTGAAGAACGCCAAGCTGAACGGCATTCACAACCGGTTCAAGGGCTGCATCCGCGACACCCGCGCCGAAACCTACAGCGAAGGTTCGCCGGAATTCATCGCGCTGGAGCTTTACGTCAAATCGCGCGGCAACGGTCTTTCCGTCGAAGGGCCGGCCGTCCGCAACTGATGACCCTGACCCCGTGCGTCGGTCGACGCGCGGGGTTTCCCTTGATCAACCCATTCACACATGCGCATGTGTGTCATGAGAGAAAGACCCTCCCCCATGATCTCAAGACGCGATTTCCTGCAAGTGTCCATGGCGGCTTCGGCTCTGGTCGGCGCCTCCGGCTTCGGCAACTGGTCCCGGCTGGCCGCGCAGCAGAGCCTTACTCAGGATCAGCTTCTGCAATTCGACACCTTCGGCAACGTCAGCCTGATCCACGTCACCGACATCCATGCGCAGTTGAAGCCGATCTACTTCCGTGAACCCTCCATCAACATCGGCGTCGGTCCGAACCGGGGGGAGGTGCCCCACGTCACCGGCGCCGATTTCCGCAAGCTCTATGGCATCGAAGACGGCTCTCCCTCCCATTACGCGCTGTCGTCCGGTGACTTCTCTGCGCTTGCGCAGGCTTATGGCAAGGTCGGCGGTCTCGACCGCGTCGCCACGGTGGTAAACTCGATCCGCGCGGCGCGTCCCGATGCGCTGCTGCTGGACGGCGGCGACACCTGGCACGGCTCCTACACCTGCTACCAAACCGAGGGGCAGGACATGGTCAACGTCATGAACGGGCTGAAGCCCGACGCCATGACCTTCCACTGGGAATTCACGCTGGGCTCCGAGCGCGTTCAGGAACTGGTGGAAAGCCTGCCCTTCGCGGCGCTCGGCCAGAACATCTTCGACGCCGAATGGGACGAACCGCTGCCGGATCTTTTCCCGCCTTACAAGTTCTTCGAGCGGGGCGGCGTGAAGATCGCTGTCATCGGCCAGGCCTTCCCTTACATGCCCATCGCCAACCCGCGCTGGATGTTCCCGGAGTTCTCCTTCGGCATCCGCGACGAGAACATGCAGGCCATGGTGGACGAGGTGCGCGCGCAGGGCGCCGAGCTGGTGGTCTGCCTGTCGCACAACGGCTTCGACGTGGACAAGAAGATGGCCTCCATCGTCACCGGCATCGACGTGATCCTGTCGGGCCACACACATGACGCGCTGCCGGAACCCGTGCTGGTGGGCGAGACGATCATCGTCGCCTCCGGCTCCAACGGCAAGTTCGTCTCCCGCGTCGACCTCGACGTGCGCGACGGGCGGATGATGGGCTTCCGTCACAAGTTGATCCCGATCTTCTCGGACGTGATCGAACCCGATGCCGAGATGGCGGCCCTGATCGACGAGCAACGCGCGCCCTTCAAGGCAGAGCTGGAAGAGGTCATCGGCACCACCGACGAACTTCTCTATCGCCGCGGCAACTTCAACGGCACCTGGGACGACCTGATCTGCAACGCACTGATTTCCGAACGCGAGGCCGACATCGCCATGTCGCCAGGCGTCCGCTGGGGGCCGTCGCTGATCCCGGGCGACAACATCACGCGCGAGGACATCTGGAACGTCACCTCGATGTCCTACGGCGAGGCGTACCGCTCAGAGATGACCGGCGAGTTCATCAAGGTGATCCTCGAGGACGTGGCCGACAACATCTTCAACCCCGACCCGTATTACCAGCAGGGCGGCGACATGGTGCGGATCGGTGGCCTGGCCTACCGCATCGACATCGCCAAACCGCAGGGCGAGCGCATCTCCGAGATGATGCTCCTGAAGACCGGCGAAGCCATCGACCCGGCCAAAACCTACATCGTCGCCGGCTGGGCCTCGGTCAACGAGGGCACGGAGGGGCCGCAGATCTGGGACGTGGTCGAAAGCCACATCCGGAAGCAGGGCACCATCAAGCTCGATCCCAACAACAGCGTCGAGGTCATCGGCGCCTGACATCCCCTTCGGCGGGCCTGCGTGCCCGCCGATTTTCCTCCCAATTCATTCACATAGATGAATGACATGATCCGTAAGGAGTATGCCATGAGCAAGGAAAAGACCGCGCCGTCGCGCCGGCAGTTCCTGACCAGCGCCGCGGCGCTGGGGGCAGGGGCCGTGGTCGCAACGGCTGCAAAGGCGGCGGACCCCGATCCGCTGATCACAGAGGTGCAGGACTGGGCGACCGGCCTTGGCGACGGTGTCGATGCCACGCCCTACGGTCTGCCGATCCGGTTCGAGGATGATGTCATCCGCCGCAACGTGGAATGGCTGACCGCTGACACGATCTCCTCGATCAACTTCACGCCGATCCATGCGCTCGACGGCACGATCACCCCTGCGGGCTGCGCATTCGAACGGCACCACTCCGGCGCGATCGAGCTGGCGAAGGACGACTACCGCCTGATGATCAATGGCCTTGTCGACAAGCCGCTGGTCTTCACCTACGACGATCTCGAACGCTTCCCGCGCGAGAACCACGTCTACTTTTGCGAATGCGCCGCGAACACCGGCATGGAATGGGCAGGGGCGCAGCTGAACGGCGCGCAGTTCACCCACGGCATGATCCACAACATGGAATATTCCGGCGTCCCGCTGCGCACGCTGCTGGCCGAGGCCGGCCTCGACGCGGCAGGCGACTTCAAGGACAAGTGGGTCTACGTCGAAGGTGCCGACGCTTCCTCCAATGGCCGCTCTATCCCGATGGAAAAGGCGATGGACGACGTGCTGGTGGCCTTTAAGGCGAACGGTGAGGCGCTCCGCAAGGAACACGGCTACCCGGCCCGCCTCGTCGTTCCCGGCTGGGAAGGCAACATGTGGGTCAAATGGCTCCGCCGGATCGAGGTCATGGACGCCCCCGTCGAAAGCCGTGAGGAAACGTCGAAGTACACCGACACGCTGGCGGATGGCACCTCGCGCAAGTGGACCTGGGTCATGGACGCGAAGTCCGTGGTGACCTCGCCCAGCCCGCAGGCGCCGATCAAGCACGGCCATGGCCCGGTGGTCATCACCGGCATGGCGTGGTCCGGGCATGGCAAGATCGCCCGTGTCGATGTTTCTAAGGACGGCGGCATGACGTGGGAAACCGCGCGTCTGGCCAACCCCGGCGACGACAAGGCGCTGGTGCGCTTCTACCTCGACACCACCTGGAACGGGGAGGAGTGGCTGCTCCAGTCCCGCGCCATCGACGAGACGGGCTACGTGCAGCCGACCAAGGCGCAACTGCGCGAGGTGCGCGGCCTGAACTCGATCTACCACAACAACTGTATCCAGACCTGGCACGTGAAAGCCAACGGGGAGGCGGAAAATGTCGAAGTCTCTTAAACTCTATGGCGGCACTGCTGTCGGTCTCGTGGTGATGCTGACCGCGGCCTACAACTTCGCCGACCGCAACGTCGCACCGCAGCCGAGGAATCCGCCGATGCTGGCGGCGCTGCCCGCCCCGATCCCCGAGCCGGAAGCCCCGGCGCAGCAGGCAGAGGCCGCCCCGGCAGACGGTCTGTTCGTTGCCAGCGCACAGGCGGACGAGGCGAGCACCGGCACCCGTTTCGGTCTGGGCCGCGAAGCCCTGCCCGAAGAGGTCGCCGCGTGGAACGTCGACGTGCACCCCGACGGCTCCGACCTGCCGGACGGTTCGGGCAATGCCTCCGACGGCGAGCCTCTGTTCGAGGACAACTGCGCGGTCTGCCACGGCTCCTTCGCGGAAGGTGTCGGCAACTGGCCCAAGCTGGCGGGTGGCGACGGCACGCTGGCGGACGACGACCCGCTGAAGACCGTGGGCTCCTACTGGCCGTACCTTTCGACCGTCTGGGACTACGTCCACCGCTCCATGCCCTTCGGCAACGCGCAGTCGCTGTCCGATGACGAGGTCTATGCCATCGTGGCCTATATCCTCTACTCCAACGACATCATCGACGACGAGTTCGAGCTGTCGCGCGAGACATGGGGCGAGGTCGAGATGCCCAACGCCGACGGCTTCATCGTCGATGACCGGGCAGAGACCGAGTACAGTCAGTGGCGGACCGAGCCCTGCATGGAAAACTGCAAGGACAGCCCGGTCGAGATCACCATGCGCGCCACGGTTCTCGACGTGACGCCCGACCAGGGCGGCGACGAGGCGTCGGAGGAGATGAACAACTCCAACGCCGCCGCCACCGCCCAGCCGGAGGCCGACACCGCGTCCGTTCCTGAAGAGACCGAGACGCCCGCCGAAGAAGCGGCTGTCGAGGAGGCCACGGCCGAAGGCGACGCGCCTGCAGAAGAAGCGGCGCTCGATCCCGAACTGGTCGCCGCGGGCGAGCGGGTCTTCAAGAAGTGCCAGGCCTGCCACCAGGTCGGCGAGGGTGCCCAGAACAAGACGGGCCCTGTCCTGAACGGCGTGGTCGACCGCGACATCGCTTCTGTCGACGGCTTCAGCTATTCCGGGGCCATGGACGGCATGGACGGGGTCTGGGACAGCGAGGCGCTGCACGCCTTCCTCGCCAAACCGCGCGACTACGTCAAAGGCACCAAGATGGCCTTTGCCGGTCTGCGCAAGGCCGAGGAAATCGACGCGGTGATCGAGTACCTCAAGGCGCATCCGTAAGCTGCCGAGACCAACGAATTGGCTGTAGATGATAGCCTTCTGGTGGCTGGCCCCATGCGGGGCCAGCCGTTTTTTTCTTGCGGCACAGTCTGACCGCAACGGCGCCAATCGACAAATACCAACGCCGCACAGCCAATAATCTCAATATTCCAACGTCTTGCCCGCGCAGATCGCGGTGGCCCACTGAGACGAAAAGCAGGATTTCGGCGCCAACGTGTGCGCCCCAATCTTGCCAGTGTCCCAGGGCAATCCTGCCAGACAAGCCGCGGAAAGGGACACTAGGACGCCCGCACGCCTGCCGTAAACTCCCAGTGTGTCTGAGATCTCGGACCCGGCACCGCGCTCCGAAACGCCCACGTCCGGACGGTACCGTTCACGTTTTCCCGGCCCCACCCTCCAATCCGTCAGCCTCCCCTTGACCTCGGCGCCACGCGGGCGCCATCTGCGGCCATGCCACACGATCACGCGCACCATGACCACGGTCACGGCCATCACCACGACCATGATCACGGTCACGGCCATCACCACCACATCACGCCGGAGCAACTGACCGGGGACCGTCGCATGGCGGCGGCGGTCGGAGTCAACGTGCTCCTGACCTTCGCGCAGATCGTCGGGGGGCTGGTCTCCGGTTCGCTGGCGATGATCGCCGATGCGCTTCACAACTTCTCTGACGCGGCGAGCCTCCTGATCGCCGTCTGGGCCCGCCGGATCGCCCGGCGTCCGGCCGACGACGACATGACCTTCGGCTACGGCCGGGCAGAGGTCGTCGCGGCGCTCATCAACCTGACGACGCTGATCGTGATCGGCCTCTACCTGCTTTACGAGGCCGTCCTGCGCTTCTTCAATCCCGAGCCGGTGACCGGCTGGCTGGTTGTCGTCATCGCGGGTGTGGCGCTGGTCGTGGACCTCGTGACCGCCTGGCTGACCTTCAAGATGGCGCAGGACAGCGTCAACATCCGGGCCGCCTTCCTGCACAACCTTGCAGACGCGCTGGGGTCGGTGGCGGTGATCCTTGCCGGTACGCTGATCCTGCTCTTCGGCTGGACCTGGGTGGACCCGCTGGTGACGCTGGGCATCGCCGCCTACATCCTGTGGCTCGCGGCCAGCGAGATCGGCGGCGTGATCCGCATCCTGATGATGGGCACGCCACCCCGCATGGCGCCCGAGGACGTCCTGAAAAGCGCCGAGGGCATCGTCGGCGTGACGGAGGTCCACGGCGCGCACCTCTGGCAGATCGACGAGAAGCAGACGGCCCTGATGGCCCATGTCGTCATCGAAAGGGGCGCATGGTCCCGGGCGGATGCCATCAAGGCGCAGGTCAAGGACGCGCTGCGCCGCGACCACGGGCTTGTCCACGTGACGCTGGAGATGGAGTGCGCGGCGCATGTCTGTGTCGATCCGCGCCGGATCGGCATGTGAGGCACCGAGCGAGCGGTCAGACGACCTCGATCCCCCGCGTGGCCGCCAGAAGCGCGGGGATGTGCTTGCGGAACTTGAAGAAACCGGCGGTCGCATGGGGCCAGGCCCGCGCATCGTAAGGCCTGAGCGCGCGTTCGGCCGGCACTTCGGCCAGCGCCTCCGCCACCGGCCCAACGGACGCATAGGGCGTCACTGCCCGCGCCGCGCCCAGATCGGCGACGGCGGCCTTCAAAGCCCCGGCATCCGCACAGGACACGACGCGGCCAAGGCGGGACGACAGGCGCCCGACCGTCGAGTCCAGTGCCGCGCGGCGGAAGTCCTGAACCCGGTCCGACATCCTCAGCGGTGTCGCGTCCTCCGGCGGGGCAAGGACAAAGGTCACGAGCGGCGTCAGGCCATCCTCCAGCAGCCAGTCCGGCGACAGGTCGTCGATGTGCAGGATCAGCGCGGAGTAGTCCCGCAGGTCGATCCGTGCTCTCTCCGGTGCCGCAATGGGATCAGGGTGGGGCGGGCCGTCGAGCGATCCTGCATCCTCGTTCAATTCACCGGGCGCAGGACGGAAGCGTCCGCCGGTGTATTCGGCGATGTTCTCCGCCGTGGCGAGGTAATGTTTGCCCCGCGTCTGCAGCCCGGTCACCCAGCGCCATGACAGGGTGTTGGAGGCAGGATCGCCGTCCAGCAGGTGGCGCAGGAAGAAATCGGCGCCGAGCTCCCAAGGCAGGCCGAGCGTGAAGATCCAGATCGACGCGAACCACATGCGGGCGTGGTTGTGCAGGTAGCCCGTCTCCGCCAGTTCCCGCGCCCAGGCGTCGAAGCAGTCGATCCCCGTTTCGCCCGCGCAGGCATCCTCCCACCGTGCGCGCAGGCCGGATTGCGTCTGCACGTCGTTCCACCCCCGCCTCAGACCGGCGCGATAGGCAGTCCAGACGGACGGACGCATTTCCAGCCAGCCTTTCCAGTATGTGCGCCAGAACACCTCCGTCACAAACCGGGAGGCCGCATCGGGCGTGTGCCGGTCCAGCACGGCGCGCAGCACGTCCTCCTCCGTGATCAGCCGGTGCCGCAGGTAGGGCGAAAGCTGCGACACGGCGTCTCGCCGTCCAGGGCCATGGTCGAAGTTGCGGCCCTCGGCATAGGTGCGGCCGGCCCGCGGCACGAATTCCGACAGCACGGCAAGGGCCGCCTCACGCGAGGGATGGAAAGGATGATCGGTCACGGGCGGAAGGGTAGGGGGCGGCGGCCGCGCTTCAAGCGTGATGCCATACATACCCGCCGCCACTTGCAGCCCCTCTACCCCGATACTAAGACTCAGGTAACACCTCGACGATACGACACTCAAATGACGCAGCAGCAGGCAGGCCCGAGATGAGAGACCCAGTTGAAACCTACATGAACCTCGTTCCCATGGTTGTCGAACAGACCAGCCGCGGCGAACGCGCATATGACATCTTCTCGCGCCTGCTGAAGGAACGCATCGTGTTCCTGAACGGCCCGGTGCACGACGGCATGTCGTCGCTGGTGGTGGCGCAGCTCCTCCACCTCGAGGCAGAGAACCCGTCGAAAGAGATTTCGATGTACATCAACTCGCCGGGCGGTGTCGTGACCTCCGGCCTGTCGATCTACGACACGATGCAGTACATCAAGCCGAAGGTCTCCACCCTCGTGGTCGGCCAGGCCGCGTCCATGGGGTCGCTCCTGCTGACCGCCGGTGCCGCGGGCATGCGTTTCTCGCTGCCGAACTCGCGCATCATGGTGCACCAGCCTTCCGGCGGCTACCAGGGCCAGGCGACTGACATCATGATCCACGCCGAGGAAACGATCAAACTGAAGCGCCGCCTCAATGAAATCTACGTGAGGCACACCGGCCAGACCTACGAGGCGGTGGAGGCCGCGCTTGAGCGTGACAACTTCATGGACGCGGAAAAGGCCAAGGAATGGGGCCTCATAGACGAGATCGTCACGTCCCGCGTCCCCGAAGGTGAAGAATCAGACAGTTGATCTGCATGGTCCCGTTGCCGTTAGGCATGGGGCGAAATTTCGGATTGTCGCGCCGGGAGGGGTGGCCTAAGCTGTCCGGACATTGACGCAAGACGCTTGTCCGGGCCGCATACGGCGACCCTCCGCGGACGATGAAGACCGGGAAACCCGGGAAAGGTTCAGAGCATGGCGACGAATACAGGTGGTGACAGCAAGAACACGCTCTACTGCAGCTTCTGCGGGAAGAGCCAGCACGAGGTGCGCAAACTGATCGCAGGTCCCACCGTCTTCATCTGCGATGAATGTGTCGAACTGTGCATGGATATCATCCGGGAAGAGACGAAGGGCGCCGGCCTCAAGTCGGCCGACGGCGTGCCCACCCCCCGTGAGATCTGCGAAGTGCTGGACGACTACGTGATCGGCCAGATGAAGGCGAAGCGCGTCCTCTCGGTTGCGGTGCACAACCACTACAAGCGACTCAACCATTCGCAGAAGTCCTCCGACATCGAACTGGCGAAGTCGAACATCCTGCTGATCGGCCCCACGGGCTGCGGCAAGACGCTGCTGGCACAGACGCTGGCGCGCATCCTCGACGTACCCTTCACCATGGCCGACGCCACCACGCTGACCGAAGCCGGTTATGTGGGCGAGGACGTGGAGAACATCATCCTCAAGCTGCTTCAGTCCTCGGAATACAACGTCGAGCGGGCGCAGCGCGGCATCGTCTACATCGACGAGGTCGACAAGATCACCCGCAAGTCGGAGAATCCGTCCATAACCCGCGACGTGTCGGGCGAGGGCGTGCAGCAGGCGCTTCTGAAGCTGATGGAAGGCACAGTGGCCTCCGTTCCGCCGCAGGGCGGGCGCAAGCATCCGCAGCAGGAATTCCTGCAGGTGGACACCACCAACATCCTGTTCATCTGCGGCGGCGCCTTTGCCGGTCTGGATCGGATCATCAAGCAGCGCGGCAAGGGCTCGGCCATGGGCTTCGGCGCCGACGTGCGTGACGACAGCGAGCAGGGCATCGGCGAAACCTTCAAGTCGCTGGAGCCCGAGGATCTGTTGAAGTTCGGCCTGATCCCGGAATTCGTCGGCCGTCTGCCCGTCGTGGCGACGCTGGAAGACCTGGACGAGGACGCGCTTGTCACCATCCTGACCCAGCCGAAGAACGCACTGGTCAAGCAGTACCAGCGCCTGTTCGAGATGGAAGACACCGACCTGACCTTCACCGACGATGCGCTGTCCGCCATCGCCAAGAAGGCGATCCAGCGCAAGACCGGCGCACGGGGTCTGCGCTCCATCCTCGAAGGCATCCTTCTCGACACCATGTTCGAACTGCCGGGCATGGAAGAGGTGACGGAGGTCGTCGTGAACGAGGAGGCCGTCAACTCTGACGCCAAGCCGCTGATGATCTATGCCGACCAGAAGAAGGAAGGCGCGTCTGCGGGCTGAGGTTTCGGCAGGCAGGACATGTTTCAAAGGGCGGGGGTTTCCCCGCCCTCTTTCGTGGGACCACCACTTTTCCTGGAGAACAAAGTGACCATCAGACGTATTCATTCCGGCGGCCCGTTCGAGGCCAAGATCGGGTATTGCCGGGCCGTGGTGGCCGGGGGCTTCGTGCATGTCGCCGGCACCGTGGGGCAGGGCGACACCGTCACCGAACAATGCCGCGCGGCGCTGGACGTGATCGGCAAGGCGCTGGCAGAGGCCGGATCGGGCTTCGACAAGGCGGTGCGCGTCAATTACTACCTGCCCGATGCGGCAGAGTTCGAACCCTGCTGGCCGATCCTCTCCGAGGTGTTCGGGGACAACCCGCCCGCGGCGACTATGGTCGAGTGCAACCTGATCGACCCGAAGTACCGGATCGAGATCGAGCTGACCGCGCTCGCCTGAGCGGCCTCAGCTTGCGATCCTCATGGCCTCGTCGACCAGTTGGTAGTCGGGGCCAAGCAGCGCCTGCATCTCTTCCTCAGGCGGCTGCGTCCAGGCGTCCCCTTGGCCGATGAACCCGCCGGCGATCAGGTCCTTCTGGATCGCGGCAAAGTCCGGCTCTCCGATATGCAGACGCTTGCGCGGCGTATCCGAGCGGCCCCATGTGCGGCGCAGATGCTCGATCCAGAGCGGCTTCACCCCGGTGAACCCCTCGATATGGGTCGAGATATGCTGCGTCGCCTTCGACTTGCGCCGCAGGATCATCGCGACCTGTGCATCCGGACGTCCGGCAAAGGCATACAGGTGCAGCGAAGACCCTTCCGCCGCGATGACCTGTTTCGCGGCGCGATAGTGCGCGATTTGCACTTCTAGGCTGTGTTCCTGCGGGTGGAAGACCGTGTAGCCTTCCGCCTCCAGCAAGGCCTCCAGCGCGGCCTCGCCCAGCAGGGCACCGCGCTGCGGCTCAAGCCGTGAGCGGCTGATATAAAGCTTCTCGGGCCCCTCTGCCTTCACCTCCGTAGCGAAACGCGCGGCCATCGCCGCACGGAACTCCGGCGTGCCCTTGCTGATCTCGCCCAGCCCGAACCCCTGTCCCGGCACCACCAGTTCGTCCGGCCTGAGCGCCACGCGCGCTTCCCGGATCTCGAGGCTTGTGCCTATCAGGTTGAGGAAGGCCCGATGGAAGCCGGGCGCCGGATGGTCGTTGCCGGGGTTCTTCGGCACGAACAGGATGCCGTCGAAGTCCGACTGGTCCATCCCCTCAAGCGCCCAGAGGCGGGTGACACTCTCGGTGATGAAATGCGGGAAGTAGCGCCACAGCACCCCGCCCCACAGCCATTTGCCCGGCAGGCGCTCCACCGCGCCCTCCGGCATGGCGGGCGGCACGGTCAGCAGCCGCTGGCCACGCCACAGCCCGGCATGTTGAACCGGCAGACCCTCGCGCGTCAGCACACCCGTTTCCTGCACATGGCTGCGCGCGACAGGCGGCACGACCACCGGCCCTTCCAGAGTCACGCTTTCCCGCGACCAACCTTCGGTCGATTGCGGCGGCGACAGGCGCACCTTGCGGATGCAGGTCCAGACAAAGCGCGTCGACTTCTCCTCGACCTTCGCGAAACCTGCCGCCCGCAGCGCGTCCTTGCACTGCTTGGTGCCCCTGGTGCCGTAAAGGTCGGGGTGAAACTCGATCACCACGGCACGGATGCCGTCAAGGTTGGCATGGCTGAGGAAATCCAGCTCCCCGCCCTCGATGTCCATGATCAGGACAGAGGGCCGGAACTCTTTCCGGACCTTGTCGAAGGCGACGGTCGGCACTTCCACCGGGTGTGTCTGGCGCCCCTCGCGGTCGATCAGCGAAGAGCCGAGGAAGGAGTTACGGACATGGAACGTCATGCTCTCCGGCCGGTCGGGGGCGGAAATCACCAGCTGGTTGCGGACTTCGATCCGGTCCTCCAGCCCGTTCAGCGCATAGAGCTTCTCGATATGCGGCACGAGGCTGGGATTGGCCTCGAACGACAGCACTGCCTCGGGCTTTGCATTCAGCGCGGTCACGGCCCCCACGACGCCAAGGCCAGCGCCCATCTCCAGCACACGGTCGCCTTCGCGCACAACGGCGAGGGCACCGGCGATCTCCTCGCCCTCGTAGCGTGCCTCTGCCATCCGCTTGATGCGCGTCTCGGTCAGGAACGGAGACGATGGCACTTTGACGCCCTTGCAGACGGCCGCGTGGGTCATTTCGGTCATGGCTGCTCGCTTGAGGTGCAACGTATGCGATGATCTTTTCGCCAACTGTGCCACGGTGACCCCGCCACACCAGCGATTTTTGGCAAATGGGTGAAGACAGGGGCCATCTGCGTCACCCGGGCCACTGGACCTTGGCCCCGTGTTTCGCCATACAAGCGATTGAAACGTCGAAGGAGTCGTCCATGGGCATTCTCAAAACCCTTCTGCGCGCGGTCACCTGGTGGAACGGCGCAACCCTGAACACCCTGATGTACACGGCGCGCAAGGGCACGAAGGTCGGCGAGGACGAGCAAGGCAATGCCTTCTACACCGGCGCCGACGGCAAGCGCTGGGTGATCTTCAACGGCGAGGCCGAGGCTTCCCGCGTGTCGCCCGACTGGCACGGCTGGCTGCATTACACCTTCGACGACCTGCCCAGCGAAAAGCCGCTGCCGCACAAGCCGTGGGAAAAGTCCCATATCGAGAACCTGACCGGCACCGCGCTGGCCTATGCGCCCCAGGGCTCCATCCGCCAGGCCCATCCTGCGGAGCGTCAGGACTACGAGGCCTGGAGCCCGGAATGAGCCATTCCGCCGGCGAAGTCACGCTGGGCGCGGCGGTTCTGGCCGGCGCGCTGGCCTTCGGCGTCTACACGATCCAGAGCACGGGCTATTCGCTTGGCGGTACGGGCTATGACCTGACCGCCTCCTTCCGTTCGATCGAGGGCGTGACCGTCGGCACCGACGTCCGGCTGGCCGGGGTGAAGGTGGGAACCGTCACCGACATCGCCCTCAATCCGACGACCTACCGCGCCGACACGGTCGTGACGGTCGAAGACGGCATCCAGATCCCCGACGACAGCGCAATCATCATCGCGTCCGAAGGGCTGCTTGGCGGCAACTACGTGGAAATCTCGCCGGGCGGCTCGCCGTTCTTCTTTGCCGCCGGGGACGAGATCCTCGACACCCAAGGCTCCGTCAGCCTGCTGTCGCTGCTGCTGAAGTACGTCGGCGGAGGGAACGAAGAATGACATTCCGGAAGGCCTTTCTGGCGACCGCACTGGCGGCGCTGTGCCTCGGCGGCGCCGCGCAGGCACAGGAAGAGGTCAATGCCGGCACAGGTGCCGTTCTGCGCGGCCTCGACAAGCTGAACGCCAAGGTGGCGGACTTCACCCTGCGCAACGGCGAAAGCCACGTCATGGGCCTCCTGGAAGTCGTGCTGCGCGAATGCCGCTACCCGGTCGGTGACCCGTCCGGCAATGCCTATGCCTTCCTCACCATCCGCGAGGCGGGCGTCGCCCAGCCGGTGTTCGAAGGGTGGATGGTGGCCTCGTCGCCTGCGCTCTTCCCGCTCGACCACCCGCGTTACGACGTCTGGGTCCTGCGCTGCACGACGGAGTGACGGGCAGGGGGCTGCCCTCCGCTTCAGGAAACGGACCGCTCCGCCCGGTTGGCCGCGTTGCGCGCCACAACCTCTGCGCCGCTTGAGGCCAGCGGCGCCCGCGTCAAGTCGGCGTCCTCCATCAGGGCCCGGGCCAGCAGGTGCCGGTACTCGGACCGGGTGATCTCTGTCGCGCCGAGCGTCGCGAGGTGGGGCGTCAGGAACTGCGTGTCGAACAGGGTGTAACCCGTCCGGCCCAGAAGGTCGGTCAGCCAGGCCAGCGCGATCTTGGAGGCGTCGGTGATCCGCGAGAACATGCTTTCGCCGCAGAAGGCACCGCCCACCGACACGCCATAGACGCCGCCCACCAACGCCCCCCTCGACCAGACCTCTAGAGAATGGGCATGGCCCATGTCGAACAGCTCTTCGTACAGCAGGCGGATTTCGGTGTTGATCCAGGTCTCCGACCGGTCGGCGCAGCCGTCGATTACCCCGCCGAAGCAGGCGTTCAGCGTCACGGAATAATCTTCCCGTTTCAGGCGTTTGGCGAGGCTGCGCGAGATGTGGAACTGCCGGATCGGCAAGACACCCCGACGGCGGGGATCGACCCAGAAGATCTCCGGATCGTCGTGGCGTTCGGCCATCGGGAAGATGCCGGAACGATAGGCGTGCAACAGGAGGTCCGGAGTGACGGTCATGATCCGCGGGCAAGCGACGAGGTGTGCCGCCAACGGTAACGGATCGCCGGGGGCGCGGCAAACGGGTGTTGGCGGCAACGGGGACTGCGCGGGCAGCAGTCGGCTTCAAGCAAAAAAGGCCGCCCCGGGGGCGGCCTCTCGTATCACGCGATCACTTCAGACCGCCGGACTCCAGCCACTTCTCCAGCCAGTGGATGTTGTAGGCGCCCGTGTGAATGTCCTTTTCCCGCAGCAGCGCGTGGAACAGCGGCACCGTGGTGTCGACACCGTCGACGATCAGCTCACCCAGCGCGCGGTTCAGCCGGGCCAGAGCCTCGGGCCGGTCGCGGCCATGCACGATCAACTTGCCGATCAGGCTGTCGTAGTAGGGCGGGATGCGGTAGCCGTCATACAGCGCGGAATCCATCCGCACGCCAAGCCCGCCGGGCGCATGGAAGTGCGAGATCGTCCCGGGCGAGGGCCGGAATTCCGGCAGCTTCTCCGCGTTGATCCGGACCTCGATGGCGTGGCCGTTGATCGTCAGCTCGTCCTGGGTGAAGGACAGCTTCTCACCGGCGGCGACGCGGATCTGTTCGCGCACCAGATCGACACCGAAGATCGCCTCCGTCACCGGGTGCTCCACCTGCAGGCGGGTGTTCATCTCGATGAAGTAGAACTCGCCGTCCTCGTAGAGGAACTCGATGGTGCCCGCGCCGCGATAGCCCATTTCCGAGATCGCGTCGGCACAGATCTTGCCGATCCGCGCACGCTCTTCGGGGGTGATGCAGGGGCCGGGGGCCTCTTCAAAGACCTTTTGGTGACGACGCTGCAGCGAACAGTCTCGTTCGCCAAGGTGGACACCGCCGCCCTGACCGTCGCCGAACACCTGGATCTCGATGTGGCGCGGCTTCTGCAGGTATTTCTCGATGTAGACCTCGTCGTTGCCGAAGGCGGCTTTCGCCTCGGCCCGCGCGGTCTGGTAGGCCCGTTCCATCTGCGTCTCGTCCGCCGCGACCTTCATGCCGCGACCGCCGCCGCCGGCGGTGGCCTTGATGATGACCGGATAGCCGAACTCCGCCCCGATCTTCTTGGCGTCGTCGACCGTGGGCACGCCGCCCGCAGACCCGGGCACGCAGGGAATCCCCAGCGCCTTCGCGGTGTCCTTGGCGGTGATCTTGTCGCCCATCATCGAGATGTGCTGCGCCGACGGCCCGATGAAGGTCAGGTCGTGGTCTTCGACGATCTGCACGAAGCGGGCGTTCTCGGAAAGGAAACCGTAGCCTGGGTGAATCGCCGTGGCGCCGGTCACTTCGCAGGCCGAGATGATCGCCGGGATCGACAGGTAGCTGTCGGGCGACGGTGCGGGACCGATGCAGATGGTTTCATCCGCCATACGGACGTGCATCGCGTCGGCATCCGCGGTGGAGTGCACGGCGACGGAGGGAATGCCCATCTCGCGGCAGGCCCGGATGACGCGGAGCGCAATCTCGCCGCGGTTGGCGATGAGTATCTTGTCGAACATGCTGTTCCTCTTGGGTTTATTCGAGGATGACCAGCGGGGCGCCGTATTCCACGGGTGCGCCGTCCTCGACGAGGATGCGCTTGACGGTGCCGGCGCGGGGGGCCGGGATGTGGTTCATGGTCTTCATCGCTTCGACGATCAGGAGCGTATCGCCTTCCTTGACCTGCGCGCCCACCGAGATGAACGACGGCGCGCCCGGTTCGGGCTGCATGTAGACCGTGCCGACCATGGGAGAGGTCACCGCGCCGGGATGCGCCGCCGGGTCTTCCGGCAGTTCCGCCGCGGCGGCAGGTGCTGCGGGCGCTGCGGCGGCTGCCGGGGCAGGGGCTGCGGCGGGCGCCGGGGCTGCGTAGGTCACCGCCGGTGCCGCGCGCGACACGCGGACGTTCAGGCTGTCGTCCTCGCCGTACTCCCGTTTGACTTCCAGCTCGGTCAGGTCGTTTTCCTGAAGGACCTCCGCCAGGGCCTTGATGAAGGCCACGTCTGTCTCGTGGGTGTTCTTGCTCATGCCGTCCTCGTGCCGTGCTCTTGCCGCTGCCAATGCCGATGGCGCCCGCGCCTTTGGTCCGCGCAGGCTGTCAGCGCTTATAGGTGAGGTTTGCGGCGGTGAAAAGCGACGCCGGCGCAGATTGCGCGGCTCGGCGCTTAATGTTTGGATCAGGCGCAGGGAGGATCGGGCATGAACATAGCAGAATGGCTGACCCGGACCGCCGCCGGGGACCCCGGGCGCGGCGCGCTTTTCGACGGCACGGACTGCGTTTCGGACTACGGCAGCTTCGTGTCGGCGGTGGCGGCGCTGGCTGGCGGTCTGGCGGCGCGTGGCGTGGCTCCGGGCGACCGCGTGGCGATCTTCATGAAGAACACCCCGCAGTACCTCGTGGGGCTCTTCGCCGTCTGGCGCGCGGGCGCTGTCGTGGTGCCGATCAACGCCAAGCTCCACGCGCGAGAGGCAGCCTGGATCATGGAGAACTCCGGCACCTGCCTTGCGCTGGCCACGTCTTCGCTGGCCGGGGCGCTGACCGATGTGACCGGGGTGCCCGTCGTGGCGGCCGGATCGCCGGAGTGGGACGCACTCTTTGCCACGCCTCTGCCGACAGTGGCCCGCGCGCCGGATGACCTTGCCTGGCTGTTCTACACCTCCGGCACCACGGGCCGCCCCAAGGGCGTGATGATCACCCACCGGATGCTGATGACCATGTCGCTGAGCTATCAGGCCGATCTCGAACGGGTGGAGGCCGGGGATGCGACGATCTACGCGGCGCCCCTCAGCCACGGGGCCGGGCTTTACAGCCTGATGCATGGCCGCGCCGGCGCGCGTCACGTCTTCCCGGCCTCGGGCGGCTTCAATGCGGGAGAAACCCTCGATCTGGCGGCGCATTTCGGACGGGCTCACATGTTCATGGCGCCGACGATGGTCCAGCGCCTGACCCGCCACGCGCGCGAGGCGGACCGCCGCGGCGAGGGGCTGAAGACGATCGTCTACGCCGGCGGGCCGATGTATCTTTCCGACCTCCTCGAGGCGACCGAAACCTTCGGTCCGGTTTTCGCACAGATCTACGGGCAGGGCGAATGCCCGATGGGGATCACCGCGCTGACCAAGGGCGAAGTGAGCGACCGGAGCCACCCGGACTGGCGGTCGCGGCTGGGTTCTGTCGGGCGGGCGCAATCCGCGGTGGAGGTGCGCATCGACGGCGCCTCCGAACCGGGCGAGATCGGTGAAATCCTCGTGCGCGGCGACGTGGTCATGCCGGGGTACTGGCGTAACCCGGAGGCCACGGCGAAGACGCTCAGGGATGGATGGCTGTGCACCGGCGACCTGGGCAGCATGGACGCGGACGGTTACGTCACGCTGAAGGACCGTTCGAAGGACCTGATCATTTCCGGAGGCACCAACATCTACCCGCGCGAGGTCGAGGAGGCCTTGCTGGAACATGAGGACGTGCTTGAGGTCGCCGTTCTGGGGCGACCGCATCCTGAATGGGGCGAAGACGTGGTGGCCTTCGTGGTCAGCCGCGGTGCGCTGGACGTGGCCGCGCTGGACGCACATTGCCTGGACCGCATCGCGCGGTTCAAGCGGCCCAAAGCCTACTTCGCGGTCGAGGAATTGCCGAAGAACAACTATGGCAAGGTGCTGAAGACATCTTTGCGCGACATGCTGGCCGCGTCGCCGTAACCCGCCTGAGCCTGGCTGGGCCGCGCCTCCTTGACCTCGATCTCCCGCGGTGCGGGTCTTGCGGGCGGCTCGGGCATCTGCGGCAGCATGAGCGCGGTCTCCTCGCCTTTCTCGGGTTCCCGGTTCGGGAACGGCAGGATCGCGTGCTCGGACGCATTGGCCTTCGCGGCTTCGGGCGCGGGTCGGGGGGCGCCGGTGGCGGCGACGGCCACTTCCGGCTTGTCCTCCGTCGTCTCGTCCGGCTGCCCGGCCGCATGTTCCGTCGCCTGATCGTTCAGCATCTGGCTGATCTTGATCTGCATGATCGACGGCGGCGCGTTATGGTTGCGCGGATCGGGTTTGCCCTGCGCAGTGTTCCAGAACGATGAGGGCGGTTGCGGCGACCCGAGCTGGGTCTCCGGTTGGCGTGCGTCGAGGATTGGCTTGATCTTCTGAACATCCACCGTCTTGTCCTCGACGGCGGGCAGGCCGCGTGTCTGGCCCATCACCTGCGGCGCACTCGTGAAAGAGAGGCCTGAGAGTTGCATTTCCACTGCTCCGTCCAGCGCGCCCCCACCAGACCATGTTTAGCATATGTTCCGCAGTTTCGCAGCCATGCCGCTATAATTGGAAGGAAATTCTGAGGTGCTGATTAACGCAGGCTAAGACCAGGTTGAGGGTGGAAACGAATATCGGGGCATAAATGCGTGCGTTCACCTTCTGTAAACGATCCGCCAGGTGTTTCGAACGGTTGGCTGGCGGTGTCTTCCGAATGCGCTGTTATCCGAAAGGAAACGCGACCGCCGGAGCGGTCGCGCTTTAATTTTATCGCGGCCCTGCGTGGGGCCGTGCAGGCCTCAGTCCTTGTTCATTCTGTTTTCGATGAGGTCGTCGACGACGGCTGGTTCTGCGAGTGTGGATGTGTCGCCGAGTGCGCCGTAGTCGTTTTCTGCGATCTTGCGCAGGATGCGGCGCATGATCTTGCCGGAGCGGGTCTTGGGCAGGCCGGGGGCCCACTGGATGAGGTCGGGCGAGGCGATCGGGCCGATCTCCTGGCGGACCCAGGTGCGCAGCTCCTTGCGGAGTTCGTCCGAGGGTTCGACGCCGTTCATCAGGGTCACGTAGCAGTAGATGCCCTGGCCCTTGATCTCGTGCGGGTAGCCGACGACCGCGGCCTCCGCGACCTTCTCATGCGCCACGAGGGCCGATTCGACCTCCGCCGTGCCCATGCGGTGGCCCGAGACGTTGATCACGTCGTCGACCCGTCCGGTGATCCAGTAGTCGCCGTCGGCGTCCCGGCGGCAGCCGTCGCCGGAGAAGTAATAGCCCTTGTAGTCCGAGAAGTAGGTCTTCTCGAACCGCTCGTGATCGCCCCAGACGGTGCGCATCTGGCCGGGCCAGCTGTCCTTGATGGCCAGCACGCCCTCCGTCGGGACGGCGTCGATCTCTGCCCCGGACTGCGGGTCCAGCACCACGGGCTGCACGCCGAAGAACGGGCGCATCGCCGCGCCGGGTTTCGTGGCATGCGCGCCCGGCAGCGGGGTCATCATGTGCCCGCCGGTTTCGGTCTGCCACCATGTGTCGACGATCGGGCAGCGCCCCTGGCCGATGACGTCGTTGTACCAGTTCCACGCCTCCGGGTTGATCGGTTCGCCCACCGTGCCCAGAAGCCGCAGCGAGGATAGATCGCATTTCGTTGCGAATTCGTTACCCTGGCCCATCAGCGCGCGGATCGCGGTCGGCGCGGTGTAGAACTGGTTTACCTTGTGTTTTTCGCAAACCTGCCAGAAGCGGCTGGCGTCGGGGTAGGTCGGCACGCCCTCGAACATCAGCGTGGTCGCGCCGTTCGCCAGGGGCCCGTAAACGATGTAGGAATGCCCGGTGACCCAGCCCACGTCGGCGGTGCACCAGTAGACGTCGCCATCGTGGTAATCGAAGGTGACCTCGTGGGTGAGGGCGGCGTAAACCAGATATCCACCTGTCGAGTGTACGACACCTTTCGGCTGACCCGTCGAACCGGAGGTGTACAGGATGAACAGCGGGTCTTCGGCATTCATTTCAACGGGTTGGGAGTAGTCGGAGACTTCCAGCGCCATCTCGTTGTAGTCGAAATCGCGGCCCTCGACCCAGGTGGTCTGGCCGCCGGTGCGCTTGACCACGAGGCACTTGACGCTGTCCTTGCAGTGCAGAAGCGCCTTGTCGGCATTGGTCTTCAGCGGGGTCTTGCGGCCGCCGCGCGGCGCCTCGTCGGCGGTGATCACCACCTTTGCGTCGCAGCCGTTGATGCGGGCGGCCAGCGCGTCCGGAGAGAAGCCGGCGAAGACGATGGAGTGGATCGCGCCGATGCGGGCGCAGGCGAGCATGGCGTAGGCGGCCTCGGGGATCATCGGCAGGTAGATGACCACGCGGTCGCCCTTGCGGACACCCAGCGATTCCAGCACGTTGGCCATGCGGCAGACGCGGCGGTGCAGGTCGTTGTAGGAGATCGACTGCGCCTGTTCGTTCGGGTCGTCGGGCTCGAAGATGATGGCGGTCTGGTTGCCGCGGGTCTCGAGATGGCGGTCGACGCAGTTGGCCGCGACGTTCAGCGTGCCGTCCCGGAACCACTCGATCGAGACCTGGCCCAGGGTGAAGTCGACGTTGCGGATCTCGGTCGGCCGCTTCATCCACTCCAGGCGCTCTGCCTGCTCCGCCCAGAACGCATCCGGATCGGAAACGGAGGCCGCATACATCGCCTCGTACTTCGACGCATCCACATGTGCGCGCGACACCACCTCGGACGACGGCGGGTAGGTTTTGGACATTGTCTCTCCTCCTAAATCGGTCAGGGGCAGGGAAAACCTCCCCGCCCCTGAAATCAAGTGGTTCGTTGGTCGTGTGGCCGGGACGGACGGCGCCGCGGCGGGCGCAGCCGGATCAGATCGCCAGGTATTCGGCGCGCAGGGATTCGTTCTCGAGCACCTCGGCGGCGGAGCCGTCGTAGACGATGCTGCCGGTGTCGAGGATCACGGCGCGGTCGGCCAGTTGCAGGGCGCGCACGGCGTTCTGTTCGACGATGATCGTGGTCATGCCCTGTTCCTTGATGTGGCGCAGGGTCTTCTCGATCTCGTCGACGATGACCGGGGCGAGACCCTCGTAGGGTTCGTCCAGCAGCAGGACCTTGATGTCGCGCGCCAGTGCCCGTGCAATGGACAGCATCTGCTGCTCGCCGCCGGAAAGGGTGACGCCCTCCTGCTTGCGGCGTTCGCCGAGGCGCGGGAACAGCTCGTAGAGGCGGTCGAGCGACCAGCCGATCGGCGGCGCGATCTGGGCCAGCTGCAGGTTCTCCTCCACCGTCAGGCCGGGGATGATGCGCCGGTCTTCGGGCACGAGACCCAGTCCCGCCACCGCCGCCTGGTGCGAGCGCATGGTGTGCAGCGGCTGGTGGTCGAGCCAGATCTCGCCCTTCATCACCTGCGGATTGTCGAGCCGCGCGATGGAGCGCAGCGTCGTCGTCTTGCCGGCGCCGTTGCGGCCCAGCAGGGCGAGGATCTCGCCCTCGTGCACGTTGAAGGAAATGCCCTGCACGATGTAGCTCTCGCCGTAGTAGGAGTGCATGTCCCACACGGAGAGGAAGGCGGGCGCCGTTTCGGCGTGGTTGGCGTGTTTCGAAAAATCGGGACGGACGTTCATCTGTGGGTCCTTTCGGAAAGGGAGGCGGCGCATAGCCCCGCCCTACGATATGGCGCGACATGGGACAGGGCGGGGCTTTGCGCCGCCCCGCCCGAGGGCTGTCAGGCGGCGGCTTCGCCCAGGTAGGCTTCCTTCACCTTCGGATGGCCCTTGATCTTCTCGGGCGTGTCCTCGACGAGCGGCGTGCCCTGCGCCAGCACCGTGATCCGGTCGGCGAGGGAGAACACCACATGCATGTCGTGCTCGATGATGGCGATGGTGATGTCGCGCTCTTCCTTGATCTGCCGGAGCAGGTCGATGGTGTTGTTGGTGTCGGCGCGCGCCATCCCGGCGGTGGGTTCGTCCAGCAGCAGCAGTTTCGGCCGCTGGATCAGGCACATCGCCATCTCGAGCCGGCGCTTGTCGCCGCGCGACATGGAGGCCGAGTGCATGTGGCGCTTGTCCAGCATGTTCACCTCGTCCAGCATCTGCTCGGCCTGCGCGGTCAGGTCCCTCTCGCTCGCCACCGACTCGATGGCGTGCAGCCGGTAGGAGCCGTCGCGGCGGGCGAACAGCGGGATCATCATGTTCTCCATAACCGTCAGGTCGCCGAAGATCTCCGGCGTCTGGAACACGCGGCTGATGCCCATCTGGTTGATCTCGTGCGGGGAGCGTCCCAGCACGGACTGGCCGTCGAACATCACCGACCCGGTGTCGGGGATCAGCTTGCCGACGAGGCAGTTCAGGAGCGTCGACTTGCCCGCGCCGTTTGGCCCGATGATCGCGTGGCAGGTGTTCTCTGCCACGCTGAGGTTGACGTCGCTCAGCGCCTTCAGACCGCCGAAGCGCTTGCCCACGTCCTTGACTTCAAGAATGCCCATGGTCCGCTCTCCTTATTCGGCAGGCTTGGTTTCGGTGGCCTTGGTGGCCGCCTTCTTGCGCCCGAACAGGCGTCCGATGCGCTGTCCGCCCTCGACCAGCCCGCCGGGCAGGAAGATCACGACGAGCATGAAGATCACGCCCAGCGTCAGGTGCCAGCCCGCGCCCACGAAGTGCTCCAGCACCCAGACGGTGGCGTTTTCCAGCGGCTCGGGCAGGAAGTCGAACCAGCCGTGCAGCGTGGCCTCGTTGATCTTCGAGAAGATGTTCTCGAAGTACTTGATCATGCCGGCGCCCAGCACCGGGCCGATCAGCGTGCCCGCGCCGCCGAGGATGGTCATCAGCACCACCTCGCCGGAGGCGGTCCACTGCATCCGCTCGGCCCCGGCCAGCGGGTCCATCGCCGCCAGAAGCCCGCCCGCGAGACCGGCGTACATGCCGGAGATGACGAAGGCCGCCAGCGTGTAGGGCTTCGGGTTCAGGCCGGTGTAGTTCATCCGCGTCTGGTTGGACTTGATCGCCCGCAGCATCATGCCGAAGGGCGAGCGGAAGATGCGGATCGACAGGTAGAAGGCGACCAGCAGGATCACCGCACAGACGTAGTAGCCCGCCGAGAAGGTGAAGGACCACGGACCCACCGCCATGTCGTAGGCGGCGCGCATCTCCAGCCCGAACAGGTTGGTGACCGGGATGGAGCCGTCCGCCGTCGCCGACACGCCAAGGATGCGCGGATCGTCCAGCGTCACCTGCAGGCCCGTCTCGCCGTTGGTGATGGGCGTCAGCACGGAGTAGGCCAGCGCAAAGGACATCTGCGCGAAGGCCAGCGTCAGGATCGAGAAGTAGATCCCCGACCTCCGCAGCGACACGAAGCCGATGACCAGCGCGAAGAGTCCAGCGATGATGACCGAGAGGATGATCGCCGGAAGGATGTTCATGCTGAGCAGCTTGAACATCCAGACCGCCGAATAGGACCCCACGCCGAGGAAGGCGGCGTGCCCGAAGGACAGGTAGCCGGTCAGGCCGAACAGGATGTTGAAGCCGATGGCGAAGATCCCGAAGATCACGAACCTCTGCATCAGGTCCGGGTAGCCCGCATTGAACTGTGCCATGGCACTGTTGGCGGGGAAGGGGTTCAGGATAAAGGGGGCGCACATCGTCAGAATGGCGACGATGATCAGCAGGGTGCCGTCTTTTTTGTCTAGTCCGAACATAGGTTTACTCCATCACGCCTTTGCGTCCCATCAGACCGCGCGGACGGGTCAGCAGGATGATGATGGCGACCAGGTAGATGATGATCTGGTTGATGCCGGGGATCGTGGTGGTGGCCCAGGTCGTCGAGGCAAAGCTCTCGAGGATGCCCAGAAGGAACCCGGCGGCCACGGCGCCCGGAAGCGAACCCATGCCGCCGACCACGACCACGACGAACGACAGCACGAGGAAGTCCATCCCCATGTGATAGTTCGGCGCGTTGATCGGCCCGTACATCACGCCCGCCAGGCCCGCCACCGCGGCGGCCATGCCGAACATCAGGGTGAACCGCTTGTCGATGTCGATGCCCAGAAGGCCCACGGTCTCGCGGTCGGCCATGCCGGCACGGACGACCATCCCGAAGGTGGTGAACTGCAGGAAGGCAAAGACGCCGCCGATGATCAGAACGGCGAAGCAGAAGTAGACGATCCGCCAGATCGGGTAGACCACGCCGGGCAGAAGCTGCGCGACACCGGCCAGCGCCTCGGGGGCGGGGGTCTGGATCGGGTTGGCGCCGTAGTAGTGCTTGATCAGTTCTTGCAGCACGATGGCCAGGCCGAAGGTCACGAGGATCTGGTCGGCATGCGGACGCTTGTAGAAGTGCTTGATCAGCCCGCGCTCCATCACGTAGCCGATGATCAGCATGACCGGGATGGCCAGCAGGATCGCCAGCGGCACCGACCAGTCGATCAGCGCGCCGCCCACGTCCGGGCCGAACCAGGCCTCCAGGTAGGGCGTCTTGACCTTCATAGGGTTGCCGAGGAAGTCGGTCTTGCCGGGATCGACCGTCTCGAACGACAGGCCGAACAGCCGCTGCATGGTGACCGCGCAGAAGGCGCCGATCATGAACAGCGCACCGTGCGCGAAGTTCACCACGCCGAGCGTGCCGAAGATCAGCGTCAGGCCGAGCGCGATCAGCGCATAGGCCGAGCCCTTGTCGAGCCCGTTTAGAATTTGAAGCAGGATTGCGTCCATGGACCCCACCTTTGCATTGAGTGTGGAGAAGCCTCCGACGCGCAGTCAGAGGGCGAAAAGAGAAAGCGACAAAGTCAGAGTGCCGGTGCAGCCGGGAAGGGGCCGCGATGCTGTCGGGGGCGTGTCGCCACGCCCCCTTTCGCACTCGTTACGCGCCCGGGTTGCACGAACCCAGCTGGCCGCCGGCGAACATCGGGTGGTCCGGCGGGTAGGTGACCTGTGCGGCCGGGGTGACTTCGACCACTTCCAGGAGGTCGAACTCGGAGGTCGGGTTCTCCTTGCCCTTCACGACCAGCACGTCCTTGAAGCACTGGTGGTCGTCGGCACGGTAGAGGGTCGGGCCGTTGCCCATGCCGTCGAACTCGAAGCCTTCCAGCGCGGCTGCGACGTCACAGGGGTTGAACGAACCGGCGCGCTGAACGGCATCCGCATAAAGCAGCGTCTGCACGTAGCAGGTGTGCGCGGCCTGGGACGGCGGGAAGCCGTACTTGGTGCCGAAGGACTTCACGAAGGCTTTCGACCCCTCGTCCTGCAGCGACCAGTGCCAGTTGGTGGAGCCGACGATGCCCTTGATGTTCTCGCCCGCGCCGCGTGCCATGAGGCGCGAGAACAGCGGCACGACGATCTCGAAGTTCTTGCCGTTCACTTCCTTGTTGCGCAGGCCGAACTGCACGGCGTTGGTCAGCGAGTTGACCATGTTCCCGCCGTAGTGGTTCAGCACCAGCACGTCGGCGCCCGAGTTCAGGACCGGCGCGATGTAGGAGGAGAAGTCCGTCGCCGCCAGCGGCGTCAGCACGTTCTCGACGGTTTCCCAGCCCATCGCCTCGGTCGCCGCGGCGATCGATTCCTGCTGCGTCCAGCCCCAGGTGTAGTCGGCGGTCAGGTGGTAGGCCTTGCGGTCCTCGCCGTAGAGGTTCTTCAGCACCGGCGCCAGCGCGGCGGCCGACATGTAGGCGTTGAAGAAGTGACGGAAACCGTTGGCTTTCTTGTCCTTGCCGGTGGTGTCGTTGGAGTGGGTCAGGCCCGCCATGAAGATGACGCCCGCCTCCTGGCAGAGACCCTGCACCGCGACCGCCACGCCCGACGACGAACCGCCGGTGATCATGATGGCGCCGTCCTTTTCGATCATCGACTTGGCCGATGCGCGGGCGGCGTCCGATTTCGTCTGGGTGTCGCCGGTCACGTATTCGACCTTCTTGCCCAGGATGCCGGTGCCTTCCAGCGCCTTGGACGAGAAGGTGTTGATCATGCCGCCGTCGCCGCCACCGTTCAGGTGCTCGACGGCCAGTTCGTAGGCGCGCAGTTCGTCCGCGCCCTCGTCGGCATAGGGGCCGGTCTGCGGAACGTTGAAACCAAGGGTGACGGTGTCGCCGGTCGGCTCGTTGGTGAACGCGGAGGCCGAGGACGCGGTGAAGATCGTCGGAAGCGCAAGACCGGCGCCGCCGATGGCACCGGACCGGAGCACGCCACGGCGAGTCAGATCGGTTTTGGACATTAAATCCTCCCATTTTTTTGAAATGCGTCGCCTGCGCTCCTCAACGCGGCGGCGCGCACCATTGTGCAAAGGTACTATGGGGTGACAGCGGAAAATCGCGCAACAACTCCCTTTTCCTTAAGGCTTTTTTTGTCAATTGTTGAAAAGTAGACCGTGATATACTGTAAACTCGTTTATGTCGCGGCGCAGAAAGTGCTTGATTACGCAAGGGAACGGCCATGCCAAGGGACACACTGACAGGGTCGCGGATTCGCGAAAAGCGGATCGCGCAGGGCATGAGACAATCAGAGCTTGCAAAGATTGCCGGGATTTCTGCCTCCTACCTCAACCTGATCGAGCACAATCGCCGAAGAATCGGCGGGAAGTTGCTGCTCGAAATCGCCGACGCGCTGTCGGTTGAACCGACGCATCTGACCGAAGGGGCAGGGGCTGCGCTGATCGCCGGCCTGCGGGAGGCCGCCTCCGACCTGCCCGACGCCGGTGCGGAGCTTGACCGGACCGACGAATTCGCCGGGCGCTTTCCCGGCTGGGCCGACCTGCTCGTCGCCACGCGTGCCCGGGTGCAGCAACTCGAACGCTCCGTCGAGGTGCTGACCGACCGCATGACCCACGACCCGCAGCTTGCCGCTTCCCTGCACGAGATGCTCTCGACCGTGACCGCGATCCGCTCCGCCGCCTCGATCCTCGCCGAACCCGGCGACATCGACCAGGAATGGCAGGCCCGCTTTCACCGCAACATCTACGAGGACTCGGGCCGCCTTGCCGAAACCTCGCGCGGGCTCGTCACCTATCTGGAGGCCGACAACGCGCAGGCGACCGAGACCGGCACCCCGCAGGAGGAGCTGGACACCGCGCTGGAGGCCGCGGGCCACCACGTTCCCGAACTCGAAAGCGACGCCGACACCGCCGCCGCCCTCGCGCGGCTGGGCAAGCGCATGTCCGGGACGGCGCGGGCGCTGCTGCGCCCCTGGCTCGAACGCTACGCAGAGGACGCCCGCGCCCTGCCCATCGACGTGCTGCGCCCCGCGATCGACCGCCACGGCCCCGACCCGGTGGCCCTCGCGCGCGATCTTCATGCCGAACCCGCCCGCATCATGCGCCGCCTCGCCGCCATGCCGGAGGAGGTCCTGCCCGATCCCGTGGGGCTGGCGATCTGCGACGGCTCGGGCGTGCTGTCGTACCGCAAGCCGCTGCCCGACTTCCCGATGCCGCGCTTCGGGGCAGCCTGTCCGCTCTGGCCGCTCTACAAGGCGCTGAACCGGCCGCATGTCGTGCTGACCGCGCCGCTCGTGCAGATGGGCCGCGCCAATGCGGTGATCTGGGCCGACGCGCAGGCCACGCTGACCGGCGGCCTCGCCGTCAATGCCGATCCGCTTTACGAGTCGCACATGATGGTGCGCCTCGCCCCGCCGGACCGCGACCACGCCGCCCCGGAAGAGGTCGGCGCTTCCTGCCGCATCTGCTCGCGCAGCGCCTGCCCGGGCCGGAGGGAGCCGTCGATCCTCTCCTCCCGTTGAAACGAACGCATGGCTGACCTGCTCTCTGCGCAATTTTCTTTCTTGCGGGGCAAAGGCGTTTTGACACCCGGTTTGTAAAAGTCATACAATCGTCTCACTTGCGGGGGGAGGACCCAGTCCCTGGGGCCGGCAAGGTAAGGGGTGAGGCATGAACGGACAGGTTCTTCTGATCGAAGACGAGCCGAACATCATCGAGGCGATCAAGTTCATTCTGGCGCGTGAGGGGTGGCAGGTGTTTTCCCACTCGAATGGCGAGACGGCGGTGCAGACCGTGCGCGACCGTGCGCCCGACGTGGTGATACTCGATGCGATGTTGCCCGGCCGGTCGGGGTACGAGATCCTGCGCGAACTGCGCGAGGACGCGGCCTTCGCGTCGCTGCCGATCCTGATGCTCACCGCCCGGGGCCAGACCAAGGACCGCGAGATGGCCGAACGCGCGGGCGCCAGCCGGTTCATGACCAAGCCGTTCTCGAACGCCGAGGTGCTCGACGCGGTGCGGTCGCTCTCGGGGACATGACCACCGGACGCGGGCCGGAGGAGGGACCGCCCGAGGGGCGGCAGCGCTCCGCGTCCGAGACATGGCCTCCGACGTCGCTCGACAGTCCCGAATACCGTTACACCGCGCCGATGCCCCGGCGGATGCCGCAGTTCGTCGAGCGCCAGACCTTCCGCCGCCGCCGCATGGTCGATGCCGCCTGCGGGCTGCCCTTCCTCGGCCTCGTGCTGTGGTGGCTGCCGCTCCTGTGGCGCGGCACGGATGAGCCGGTCCCCACCTCGCAGGCGCTGATCTACATCTTCTCGGTCTGGGTGGCGCTGCCCGCGGCCACCGGCCTTTTGATCCTCGCCATCAGGCGCAACAGCGCCCCGGACCGCCCGGAGGCGCGCCGGTGAATACGCTCAACGCGCTCGCGGCCATCTCGCTGGCCTACGTGGCGCTGCTGTTCAGCGTGGCCTTCTTTGCCGAACGGTCGGCGGCGCGGGGGCGGGGGGCGTGGCTGCGCTCTCCGGTCGTCTACACGCTGTCGCTCTCGATCTACTGCACCGGCTGGACCTTTTACGGCGCGGTCGGATCGGCGGCGCGCACCGGGCTCGAATACCTGACGATCTACCTCGGCCCCAGCCTCGTGATGATCGGCTGGTGGTGGATCCTGCGCAAGCTGGTGCGCATCGCCCGCTCGCAGCGCATCACCTCCATCGCCGACCTGATCTCTTCGCGCTATGGCAAGTCCAACCTACTGGGTGTGGGCGTCACCATCCTCGCCGTCGTCGGCACGACCCCCTACATCGCGCTGCAGCTCCAGTCCGTCACCCTCTCGGTAGAGGTCTTCACCCGCCTCGACGCCGGCAGCGACGGTCGGGCGGACACCACCGCCTTCTGGGTGGCCGTGGGGCTCGCGGTCTTCACCGTCATCTTCGGCACCCGAAATCTCGACTCGAACGAGCGCCACCACGGCGTCGTCATGGCCATCGCGGTCGAGGCCGTGGTCAAGCTGACCGCGCTCCTCGCCGTCGGCAGCTTCGTGGTCTGGGGCATGGCGGGCGGCGTGTCCGAGACGCTCGCCCGCATCGACGCCTCCGACCTCGGACAGTGGGAGGTCGACGGCGGGCGCTGGGCCGGGCTGATGCTGCTGTCGGCGGCGGCCTTCCTCTGCCTGCCGCGCATGTTCCAGGTGCTGGTGGTCGAAAACGACAACGACGCACAGCTGCGCACCGCCGCCTGGGCCTTCCCTCTCTACATGATGCTCATGAGCTTCTTCGTCATGCCCATCGCGGTGATCGGCATGACGCACCTGCCCGCGGGCGCCAACCCCGACCTCTTCGTGCTGACCCTGCCGCTGAGCCAGGGACAGAACGGCCTGGCGCTTCTGACCTTCCTCGGCGGTTTCTCCTCGGCGACCTCCATGGTGATCGTCGCCGCCATCGCCCTGTCGACCATGGTGTCGAACCACATCGTCATGCCGATCTGGCTGGAGCTCCGGCGCGGCACCGCCTCCGTCTCGGGCGACGTGCGCAACGTTGTCCTGCTGTCCCGGCGCCTGTCCATCGGCGGCGTGCTGCTGCTGGGCTACCTCTACTACGCGCTGTCGGGCGGCGGCGCGGCGCTGGCGACCATCGGCCTCGTCAGCTTCACCGGCGTCGCGCAGGTGCTGCCCGCCATGCTGGGCGGCATCTTCTGGCGGGGCGCGACCCGCAGCGGCGCGCTGGCCGGGCTGACCTTCGGCTTCGCCACATGGCTCTACACCCTCTACCTGCCGTCGCTGGGCGCCGGGACGCTGGTCCCCGAAGCATGGTTCGCCCAGGGACCGCTGGGCATCGGTTGGCTGCGGCCCGAGGCGCTTTTCGGCATTACCGGCATGGACCCGCTGCTGCACGCGGTCTTCTGGTCGCTGACGCTCAACACCGTGGCCTTCTTCGTGGTCTCGGTCTTCTCCTTTCCCTCGCCGCTCGAACGGCTGCAGGGCGCGCAGTTCGTCAACATCCAGCAGGCGCAGGGCGGCGCCCGAAGCTGGCTGCACGGCACCGCGCAGACCGAGGACCTGATGATCATGGCGCAGCGCATCCTCGGCGCGCAGGATGCCCGCGACCTTTTCCGGCGCGAGGCCGAACGGCAGGGGTCCGAAGGCCAGCTCCCGGCGCCCACGCCGGAGTTCCTGCAACGGCTCGAACGCACGCTGTCCGGGTCCGTGGGGGCGGCGACGGCGCACGCCATGGTGGGTCAGATCGTCGGCGGCATGGCCGTCTCGGTCGAGGACCTGATGGCCGTGGCGGACGAGACGGCGCAGATGATGGAGTATTCCGCCCGGCTCGAAACCCAGTCACGCGAACTGTCGCGCACCGCAGCCGAGCTGCGCGCCGCCAACGACAAGCTGACCCGTCTTTCGGTGCAGAAGGACGCCTTCCTCAGCCAGATCAGCCACGAGCTGCGCACGCCCATGACCTCGATCCGCGCGTTCTCCGAGATCCTGCGCGATGCCGAGGGCCTGAGCCGCGCCGACCAGAACCGCTACGCCTCGATCATCTACGAGGAGGCGATCCGCCTGACGCGCCTGCTGGACGACCTGCTCGACCTCTCGGTGCTGGAGAACGGGCAGGTCAGCCTGAACGTGACCGGCGGGCGGCTGTCGGACGTCATCGACCGCGCCGTGGCCGCAGCCCTTGCCGACGATGGCGCAAGGCTGAAGGTCATCCGGCACGCGCCGGACGAACAGGTCTGGCTGAACACCGACCTCGAACGGCTGAGCCAGGTGTTCATCAACCTTGTCGCAAATGCCCGAAAGTACTGCGACGCCGAGGCGCCGGAACTCCGCATCCGGGTGCACGGATCCGGCGACCGGCTGCACGTCGATTTCATCGACAACGGCTCCGGCGTGGCGCCCGAGGCGCGCGACGTGATCTTCGAAAAATTCGCCCGGGTCAGCGACCAGAAGGCCGGCGGCGCCGGGCTGGGCCTTGCGATCTGCCGCCAGATCGTCGCGCGGCTCGGGGGCGAGATCACCTACCTGCAGGACCACAGCGGCGCGGCCTTCCGCGTCGATCTGCCGATGTCCCGCCAGATGGCCGCGCAATAGCCGCAGCACCCGCGGCGATTTCTTTCTGCACCTGCCAAAAAACACTTCGTTAAAGCGGTTGGTAACCAAATCCGCAGATAAGGAAGGGCGGAGGCAGTTGATGACGGACGCAACCTTATATGGCTGACGGGGCACGAGACGACGTATTGGGCCAGAAGGCGCAAGCGGCACAGCGTGCGTTCGAGGCACGCGGCATGTCGCCTGCAAAGGCGCTCAGGCGCGCCCTGTCGCGCACCGCCGACGTCATGTGGGATCTCGCGCTCGTCACGCAATCTGTCACCGTCGAATCGCTGGACCAGGACGGCGTGATCGCAGGGCTGTCCCCCAAGGACCTGCTTGTGCTGCTCGACGGCCCCGACGGGGCGATCGGCCTTGCCTCCGTCGACCGGCAGGTGCTGACCGGCGTGGTGGAGGTGCAGACCATCCTTCAGGTCACGCAGATGCCGGTGGACGAGGACCGCATCCTGACCCAGACCGACGCCGCCATGATCGCCCCGCTGATCGACGGCACGCTGCACAGCATGGCGGGCGCGCTGACCGACAGCCCCATCGGCGAGATGCTTCAGGGCTTCCGCTTCGGCGTCATGCTGGAGGACGCCCGCTCCGCCGGTCTGCTGCTCGATGCGGCGGGCTACCGTGCGTTCCGTGCGCAGGTCGACCTTGCGCTCGGACGCCGCAAGGGGAGCCTCAGCCTCATCCTGCCCGAGCGCAAGCCGAACCCCCGGAGCTCCGCGCAGGACGGGGCCGATGCGCCGGGCCCCCATGCCGCGATCCTCGACCGCGTCCCGGCCCGGCTGGACGCGGTCCTCTCGCGGATCACGCTGCCCCTGTCACGCGCGCAGGCGCTGAAACCCGGTGACGTGCTGAAGCTGTCGAAGGACGCGCTCGACCGGGTGGAGATCCTTGCCGGGCGCGGTCACATGGTGGCCAAGGGGCGCATGGGCCAGCTGAACGGCGCCCGCGCGGTGCGGCTGACATGGCCTGTGCTGGGACCCGCTGCACTTGCCGCACCGGCAGGCGCCGCCGCCGACACGGGCGCGGATTTCGGCGGCGATTTCGGGGGCGGCCAGCTCTCGCTCCCCGGGGCAGGGGACGGCGCGTCGGACCTTCCAGACTTTCCCGCCATGGGCGACGGCATGTCGGAAGATCTGCCCGACCTCCCGCCGATGGATTTCGGCGACGGCAACGACTTCGACTTCGAAAGCGTCATGTCCGAAGGCGGAGAAGGGGAGGAGGAGGATTTCGGCGGTTTCGCCACCGCCCCGATGGAGATCGACTTCAACGAGTGATCCCGGGGCCGTCAGGCGACCAAATGAAACCGCCGCCCGGACATGCCCGGACGGCAGGTCGTGTCTACTTTTCGGCCAGCGCGTTCAGCGTCGGACGCAGGCCGGAGATGTCGTAGCCCGCCCGCGCCGCTGTCTCCAGCACGGCATCGGTGCCCATGCTCTCGACGTTGGCGAGCGCCCAGATCACCGTGCAGCGGGTGCCGGAGGCGCAGTAGGCCAGGACCGGACCGTTGGCGCTGGCCACAAGATCGGCCTGCGCCAGGATGTTCTCGGCGTTCATGGTCTGGTGGGTCAGGGGCAGGGCCTCGAACCGGAGGCCCGCCGCTTCCATCGCCTCACGCATGGCGTCGGTCTGAAACTCCGGCGGCACCTCTGCGTCGGGCCGGTTGTCCAGCACCATGACGTAGCCGGCGTCGCGGATGGCCGCCGCATCCTCGGGGGAGATCTGCGGCGACACGTGGTAGTTGTCGGTGAGAATGCGCGGTGTCATGACGCAGCATTATTCCGCCGGAACGGGCTTGTCCAGCCGCGCCCGCAGCACCGGCGCAAGGACCATGCCGGTCAGCATCGCCGCGACAAAGACATACAGACCCGCCCCGCCATAGCTCAGCGACGCGATGGACGGCCCCGGGCAAAGCCCGGCCAAGCCCCAGCCGACCCCGAACAGCAGGGAGCCGAGGATCAGCTTGCTGTCGATCTCCTTCGACGGCGGCGGCGGAAGCGGCGCGCCGGTCAGGGCGGTGGTGCGGCGGTTGCGCACGATCCAGGCCAGCGCCATGGGGATCATCGCGCCGCCCATGACGAAGGCGAGCGTGGGGTCCCATGCGCCGAAGACGTCCAGCCAACCCTGCACCTTCGCGGTGTCGGTCATGCCGGAGATGAACAGGCCCGCGCCGAACAGGCTGCCTGCGATGAGGGCGATCAGGTGTCGGAGCATGTCAGATCACTCCAAGAAAGTGGCGGAAGACGATCACGCCGACACCGCCGGCGAGGATGTAGCAGGCCGTGGCGACGAAGCCGCGGATGGACAGGCGGGACATGCCGCAGACCCCGTGACCGGAGGTACAGCCGTTGGCGATCCGCGTGCCGACACCGACCAGCAGGCCGGCAATCGCCAGCACGAGGAAGTTGTCGGTGATATGCGTGTCCACCTCGCGGTAGAACGGCATCAGCAGCATCGGGGTCACGGCGACCCCGGCCAGGAACAGGATGCGTTCCCAGGCGGTCGAGCGGCCCGAGCCATCGACGAGTCCGCCGATGATCCCGCTGGCTCCCATGATCTTGCCGTTTCCAAGGAGGTAGACGGCGCCTCCGGTGCCGATCAGCAATCCGCCGATCAGGCCCCAAATCCAGTCGATGGGCATGTGTGCGTTTCCTTGACGTGCGTAAGGGGGCCGCCCCGGTTCGCATCGGGGCGTGAACTTCGAAAAACTGTCGTCCCCGCCCGGCGCATGCGCACGGACGGGGAAGGCGGTGGCTCAGCCGGTCAGAGCTTGTTGACCGGCACCTTGAGAAAGACGTCGCCCTTCTCGTCGGCCGGGGGCATCTGGCCCGCGCGCATGTTCACCTGCAGCGACGGGATGATCAGCTTCGGCATGGCCAGCGTGGCGTCGCGGCTGTCGCGCATGGACACGAAGTCCTCCTTCGACTTGCCGCCGCCGACGTGGACGTTCAGCGCCTTCTGCTCGCCCACCGTGGTCTCCCACGCGTAGTCGTCGCGGCCGGGCGCCTTGTAGTCGTGGCCCACGAAGATGCGGGTCTCGTCCGGCAGGGCGAGGATCTTCTGGACCGAGTCGTAGAGCGTCTCGGACGAACCGCCCGGGAAGTCGCAGCGCGCGGTGCCGAAGTCCGGCATGAACAGCGTGTCGCCGACAAACGCCGCGTCGCCGATGACATAGGTCAGGCAGGCGGGCGTGTGGCCCGGCGTGTGCAGCACGTCGCCGCGCAACTGGCCGATGTGGAAGCTGTCGCCCTCCACGAAGAGCTTGTCGAACTGCGAGCCGTCGCGCTGGAACTCCGTGCCTTCGTTGAACACCTTGCCGAAGGTGTCCTGGACCACGGTGATCCGGTCGCCGATGCCGATCTTGCCGCCCAGCTGCTGCTGGATGTAGGGCGCGGCAGAGAGGTGGTCGGCGTGCACGTGGCTTTCCAGCAGCCACTGGCAGTCATAGCCTTTCTCTTTCACGAAGGCGATGATCGCGTCGGCGGACCGGGTGTCGGTGCGGCCGGAGGAATAGTCGAAGTCCAGCACGCTGTCGATCACGGCGCAGGCTTTGCCGTTCGGATCGCGAACGACATAGGAAATCGTATTGGTGGCCTCGTCGAAAAAGGCGGTCACTTCGGGTTTCATGGGTACATCTCCTGAGGACTTCCCTGGCGTCTGGAAGAACATATACGTAAAAACGAATGTGTTTCAAGTCCCATCTGCCTGTTGATTTGTATCAAGGCGGGCACGGTCCGCGCGGGGCAGTCTTCCATCGCGGGCGAGGAGGCCCTTGACCATGTCTCATCACGATAAAAGAACACGTCTTGTCAACCGTTTGCGCGAACTGGGCGTGCGCCTCGAAGGGATCGAGGACGCGCTCGAGACGGAGCACTCCAGGGACTGGGACGACCAGGCGATCGAGCGTGAGGGCGAAGAGGTGCTTGAGCGACTCGGCGCCAGCGGTCAATCTGAGATTGCACGAATCCAGGCCGCGCTCGGGCGGATGTCCCGCGGCGAATACGGCCTGTGCGTGAAATGCGGCGAAGAGATCGAACCGGCCCGCCTCGATGCGGTCCCGGAGACACCCCTCTGCGCTGCGTGCGCCGCGGGGTGAGGCGGCGTTTCCCGGTGATCCGGGTGGGAGAGGAGAGGAGGACGACCATGACCGAGGCACTCAAGGCCAGGATCGAAGCTCTGCGCGACGAGATCGACAACACCGAGGGCACCGCCCGTGCGGAGGCGCTCGACCATCTGGAGCAGGCGGTCCGCCAGCTCGAGGGCAGGGGCGCCCGCGCACCGGTCTGGGCGCGCGACCGCGTCGAGGCGCATCGCGACGAAGACCTCGAAGACCAGTTCGACAACATGCCGATCTGACCCGGGCCGCCGGACGCGGGATCCGCGCGTCCGGCCCGGCACCGCGTTCGTATCGCCTCCGGACCGCCCGAGGGCCGTGTCCGAAAGGACTCGCTTGCCGTGTTTCCGCGCGCCCGGGAGGCATGTCCGGGACACAAGGACGTTGCCTTGATTCGCCTGATCGCGTCTAATCCCCGCAAAAGAGCGCGAAATGCGCGATAAACGGGCAGATCCGGGCGTTTGGGTCCCGGGCGGGAAAACGGGCAGATGGCAGACGGTATCCATTATTCGGTCGAGGACGGCATTGCCTTGCTCAGTGTCGACAACCCGCCGGTCAACGCGCTGTCGCGCGCGGCGCGGGTCGGGCTGGCGGCGGGACTGGACCGGGCAGAGGCGGACCCGGCGATCCGCGGCATCGTGCTGGCGGGCACCGGCAACACCTTCCCCGCGGGCGCCGATCTGGCGGAATACGAAACCGGCATGGCAAAGCCCTTCCTGCGCGATCTCTGCAACCGGGTGGAGGCCTGCGGCAAGCCCGTCGTGGCGGCGCTGCACGGCACGGTCTACGGCGGCGGCTTCGAACTGGCGCTGGCGGCGCATTACCGGGTGGCCCGCGCCGGAACCCGCGTCAGCCTGCCCGAGGTGCGCATGGGCCTCACGCCCTCTGCCGGGGCGACGCAGCGCCTGCCGCGCCTCGCCGGGGCGGAACTGGCGCTGGAACTGGCGCTGGCCGGGGGCACCATGCCGCTGGACCGCGGGCCGGGGCGGCAGCTTGTCGACGACCTCGTGGACGACAACCTCCTGGGCACTGCGGCCAACCTTGCCCGTGCGCTGGCCGATGACGGAACACCGCCGCGCCGCACCCGAGACCTGCGCGACGGCATGGCGGACCACGCAGCCTTCACCGCGGCGATCAGGGCCCGGCGCGACACGCTCTCTGCCGCGCCCGACAGTGCCGCGGCCCGGGTCATCGACCTGATCGAGGCCTCGGCGCTTCTGCCCTTCGACGCAGGCGTGGCGATGGAGGAGGACGCCTTCGCGGCCTGTCTCGCCTCCGACGCCGCCCGCGCGCTGCGCCACGCCTTCACCGCCGAACACCTCGCGCGCCGCTTCAACCTGCCGAAGGGCACGCCCGCGGGCGAGGTCAACCGCATCGCCGTGCTGGGGCCGGGGCCGCTGGCCATGCAGATCGCGGTCTCGGCGCTGAACGCCGGGATCGGCGTGAACTGGGGCGCGCGCGAGCCGGAGAAGCTGACGGAGGGCGTGGCGCAACTGCGTGACGTCTTCTCGGCCGGGGTGAAGGGCGGCGGGCTCAGCCCCGCGCAGTCCGCCGCGCGCCTCGACCTGCTGCACTGGGGCGAAAGCGCCGAGATGATCCCCGGCACGGATATCGTCCTGCATGCGGCGCGCGGGCAGGGCGACGTGGCCGCGCCCGAAGGCACGGTGCGCGCCGTGGCGATGTCGGGCCGGGTGGACCGGCTGGGGCTGCGCTTTGCCCCGCCGGTCTTTGCAACACGGCTGGTTGAGGTGGTGCAGGGACCGGAAGGCACGCCTGCCGAAGTGGCGCTGGGCCTCGCTCTGGCCGAACGGATGAACAAGGTGGCGGTGCACGTGCGCTCTCAGGGCGCCAGCATCGCGGGACGGCTCGCGGCGGCGATGCACCGCGCGGCGGATGCGCTGGTGGACCTTGGCGCGGACCCATACGACCTCGACGCGGCGGTCGAGGCCTGGGGCTGGGGCCGCCCGCCGTTCCGCACCCGCGACATGAGCGGGCTCGAGGACCTGGCCCGCGCCCCCCGAGCCGAAGGGGCGGAGAACTGGTCCGCCCTGATGATCGAGGTCGGGCGGCGCGGCTGGATCTCCGGCAAGGGTTTCTACGACTGGGCTGATGGCGGCGCGGAACGCGCGACCTCTGTCCGGCGGCTGCTGAACGGTCAGCGCACGGCGCGGGACTGGGCGGCGGACGATATGGTGGAGCTGCTGGTCGGCGCCATGGCGAATGAAGGCGCGCGGATGCTGGCGGAGGGCATGGTGCGCCGCCCCTCCGACATCGACGCGGTCGCGATCCTCGCGCTGGACTTCCCGCGCCTGCGCGGCGGGCCGATGATAGCCGTCGGTCTCTGGGGGATGCTGCGCATCATGAAGCGGCTGGAGCGGCTGGACCATCCCGACCGCGACTTCTGGACGCCGGAACCGGCCTGGGGCGAACACGTGAAATACGGCCGGACGTTTCTCAGCCGCTAGGCTGGCGCTTGTCCCGCCTTGGGAAGTGCGGGCTACCGACCGCCGCGCAGATGACGGGGCAGGGGCTGCGCCGTCAGCTCAACTCACTTCAGGAAGATGCCGGTGATGACCATCATCAGCCCTATGGTCGACAGCATCAGCGCGCCCATGTTCAGCGGCACCACCTTGCGCACCAGCGCGCGCAGCTCTTCGTCGGGCAGGCCCCTGCGGCGGGCGGACCAGACCTTGACGATGCACCAGACGAGACCGGCAAGCCCTGCGAGGGATACCAGTGCGCCGCTCCAGATCAGCCAGGCCATGTCGTCCTCCTCAAGGGTTGCGGATGGGAATTGCGGATGTTGCGTGACCGCCCGCCGCCTAAAGGACGAAGGCCCGTTAGGCAAGACGTTTCGGCAGGGCGGCGCGACTGGCGCGGCATGGGTCTTGATGGGCGCGCGGCACGGCTGTATCGGGAGGGCTCATCCCATGGAGGCAAGACATGCAGGACACCCCGACCGACAGCTACGGCGTGGCCGCCGGAGAGCTCAAGGCATTCATCGAGCGCGTGGAGCGGCTGGAAGAAGAGAAGAAGGACATCTCCGAGCAGATCAAGGAAGTGATGGCAGAGGCCAAGGGCCGCGGCTACGACACCAAGATCCTGCGCAAGGTGATCTCGCTCCGCAAGCGCGACGCCGACGACATCGCCGAGGAAGAGGCGGTCCTCGAGATGTACAAGGCCGCGCTGGGCATGGCCTGAGCCCCCTGGGGCCAAAGCCCGTGCGCGGTGGCGCGCGGGTCCGCTCCGCCCGCGGTCGGGGCGCGTTCCGGCCCGCCTTTGCGATACGCCCAAATATGAGGCAAAACGCCGGGAATTCCGCAAAACGCCTTCCAAGCCGTTGATTGCGCATCCGCCGCACTCTAGCGTTGTTCCCAAGCTGTACTCATACGGCACACCGGAAAACGGGGCACAGGGGGTTGAATGGGCGAGAAGCCGGTCTTTGACGAGATGACGGGCACGGGTGACGAGGTCCGTGGTCCTTACCAGGCGTTCAACAGCTGGTTCGAGGGGGAGGATCCGAAGGACCTCCGCGCGAAACAGCGCGAGGCGGAAGAGCTTTTCCGCCTGACGGGCATCACCTTCAACGTCTACGGGCGCGCCGAGGCCGAGGAACGGCTCATCCCCTTCGACATCATCCCGCGCATCATCTCGGGCCACGAATGGCAGCGGCTGAGCAAGGGGATCGAGCAGCGCGTGCGCGCGCTCAACGCCTTCCTGCACGACATCTACCACGGGCAGGAGATCGTGAAGGCGGGCCGTATCCCCGAACGCATGATCTCGCGCAACGAGGCGTTCGAGCCGCAGATGATCGGCATCACGCCGCCGGGAAAGGTTTACACCCACATCGTCGGCATCGACCTTGTTCGCACCGGCCCCGACCAGTTCTATGTGCTGGAGGACAACGGCCGCACGCCCTCCGGCGTCAGCTACATGCTGGAAAACCGCGAGACCATGCTCCAGATGTTCCCGGAGCTCTTCGCCCACAACCGCGTGCAGCCGGTGCAAACCTACCCGATGGACCTGCTGCAGTCGCTGTCGGAATGCGCGCCGGAAGGGGCAGGCGAAAAGCCCACCGTCGCGGTGATGACGCCGGGCATCTACAACTCCGCCTATTTCGAACACGCCTTCCTCGCCGACCAGATGTCGGTCGAACTGGTGGAGGGCAACGACCTGCGCGTTGTGGACGGACGGCTCGCCATGCGCACCACCCGTGGCTACAAGCCCATCGACGTGGTCTATCGCCGGATCGACGACGCCTTCCTCGACCCGCTGAACTTCAACCCCGAAAGCGCGCTGGGTGTGCCGGGGATCATGGATGTCTACCGTGCGGGCAAGCTGACCATCGCCAACGCGCCGGGCACCGGCATCTGCGACGACAAGGCGATCTACAGCTACATGCCCGAGATCGTCGAGTTCTACACCGGCGAGAAGGCGCTCCTCGAAAACGTGCCGACCTGGCGCTGCGCCGATCCCGACAGCCTGGCCTACGTGCTCGACAACCTGAAGGACCTCGTCGTCAAGGAGGTGCACGGTTCCGGCGGCTACGGCATGCTGATCGGCCCGACCGCGACCAAGAAGGACCTGGCAGAGTTCCGCAGGAAGCTGCAGGCAAGGCCCGCCAACTACATCGCGCAGCCCACGCTGTCGCTGTCGACGGTGCCGATCTTCACCCGCGCAGGGCTGGCCCCGCGGCACGTCGACCTGCGCCCCTTCGTGCTGGTCAGCCCGAAAGGCATCAAGATCACGCCCGGCGGCCTGACCCGCGTGGCGCTCAAGAAAGGCTCCCTCGTGGTGAACTCCTCGCAGGGCGGCGGAACGAAGGACACCTGGGTGCTGCAAGACTGATGCTGGGAAAAACCGCAAACGGCCTGTTCTGGATGTACCGCTCGCTGGAGCGCGCGGAAAACATCGGGCGGCTGATCGAGACGGGCCAGCGCATCGCGCTCACCCGGCTCGGCTCCACCGAGGAAGAATGGAAGTCGGTCCTGCAGACCTCCGGCTCCTACGAACTCTTCATGCAAAGCCACGACGAGGTGACGAAGGAAGCGACCATCGACTGGCTCCTGCGGTCGAAGGACAACCCGTCCTCGGTCATGTCCTCCATCGCCTCGGCGCGGCAGAACGCCCGCATGGTGCGCACCGCGCTAACCACCGAGGTCTGGGAAGCCACCAACGCCGCCTACATGGCCGCGAAGGAAGGACTGGCCCGCCGCGTCAACGAACGCGACCTGCCGGGGGTGCTGCGGCTGATCCGCCAGCGGACCTCCATGGTGCGCGGCGCCACCCACGGCACCATGCTGCGCAACGACATCTACGACTTCTCGCGGCTGGGCACCTTCATAGAACGGGCCGACAACACCGCGCGCATCGTCGACGTGAAATACTACGTGCTTTTGCCCGCTGTGGTCTCTGTCGGGTCCTCCATGGACAACGTCCAATGGGAAATCCTGCTGCGCTCGGTCTCGGCCCGTGGCGGGTTCCGCATGGCCTACGGCGCCTCGCGCGACTCCCGCGACATCGCGCAGTTCCTGATCCTCGACCGCCGGATGCCCCGCAGCCTCGCGTTCTGCATCTCGACCATGCGGTCGAACATGGAATTCCTCACGTCGGAATACGGGCAGGTGACAACCTCTTGCGACATGCTCCGCGCCATGGAAGAGAAGTACCTCAGGCTCGACATCGACGCGGTCTTCGAATTCGGCCTGCACGAGTACCTTCAGGAAATCCAGTCGGTGATCGCGCGCGTCGGGCGCCAGATCGAGATCGACTACCGGTTCTACGAGTGAGATCATGCGGCTGAAAATTTCCCACACGACCCGCTACGCCTTCGACGCTCCCGTGGTCTCCGGGCTGCAACAGCTCCGCCTGACGCCGCGCAGCGGCCGCAACCAGACGGTGACCGACTGGAAGATGACAATCACCGGCGGCAAGCAGGAACTCTCCTACGACGACCACCACCACAACAAGGTGAACCTGATCAGCTTCGACCGCGACGTGACGGAGGTCACAGTCCATTGCGAGGGCGAGGTCGAGGTAAGCGAGAACCACGGCGTCGTCGGCAAGCATGTCGGACCCGTGCCGCTCTGGCTCTACAAGCGCCACACCCCGCGCACCAAGGCGGGCCCCGGCGTCAAGGCGCTGCTGCGCTCGGTCGAGGGCGAAACCGTGCTCGACCGCTGCCACAAGCTGATGGCGGCGCTGGGGGAGGCGGTGAAATACGAGACCGGCAGCTCCGAAAGCACATGGACCGCCGAAGAGGCGGTGACCGAGGGCCGCGGCGTCTGCCAAGACCACACCCATGTCTTCATCGCCTGCGCGCACGAAGCGGGCTGGCCCGCGCGCTACGTGTCGGGCTACCTGATGCTGGACGACACCGTGGCGCAGGACGCGATGCACGCCTGGGCGGAGGTCTTCGTGCCCGATCTGGGCTGGGTCGGCTTCGACGCCTCCAACCAGATGAGCCCCGACGAACGCTATGTCCGCGTGGCCATCGGCCTCGACTACAGCGACGCGGCGCCGGTCAACGGCCTCCGCGTCGGCGGTGAGACCGAGGCGCTGAACGTCGCAATAGAGGTCGCGCAGCAGTAGGCACCGGCCGGATCGGCCTTTCGCAGCGCATGTCTGGCCGGGCTTTTCGGTCGGGCGGCGCGCGTGGTGCCGTCGCCGCGGCGATGTCATCACCGGCTGTCCCCCGGCCTCCTGACCCCGCAGTCCCGCGCATGTTCCGTTACGGCATGCCGGCCCGCGCCGAAACCGGCTGCCCCATCCCCACGACTTGACGCGCCCCTGTCCCGCGTCACCTGAAGGGCGCCAAAGCCCAAACCGTGTCATTCCTGCCCCGGCAGGGCGCTGTGACCCCGCGACATATGCGATTGTCCGGACATCACACTTGATAACGCCGCCAACCAACCCCTAATGCTTGGTCCTTGTCGTGAGTCGGAAAGCAGAAGATGACCTATTGCGTGGGAATGATGCTCGATGGAGGCATGGTGTTCATGTCGGACACCCGGACAAATGCCGGGCTCGACAACATCTCCACCTTCAAGAAGATGACCATCTGGGAAAACCCAGGAGAGCGGGTCATCACGCTCCTGTCCGCCGGCAACCTCGCCACCACGCAGGCCGTCGTCTCCGAACTCGATGAGCGGCTGAAGGCGCCGTCCGAACGCTCGCCCTCGCTCTTGGCCGTGCCGTCGATGTTTCAGGCTGCGCGCCTAGTCGCCGACACCCTGCGCGAGGTCATCGACCGCCACGCCAACGTCGGCCAGCGCGCCGACACCGCCTTCAACGCCACGCTCCTTCTGGGCGGGCAGATCGCCGGCGGGCCGATGCGGCTGTTCCTGATCTACCCCGAAGGCAACTTCATCGAGGCCGGTGGCGACACGCCTTTCTTCCAGACCGGCGAGATCAAATACGGCCGTCCGATCCTCGTGCGCGCCTACGATCCGAAGATGACCTTCGAGGAGGCGATGACCCTCCTGCTGGTCAGCTTCGATTCCACCGTGAAGGCCAACCTGACCGTGGGCCTGCCCTTCGACTACCACTGCTACGAGAAGGACAGCCTGAAGATCGGCCACACCGGCCGCGTCCTGCAGGACGATCCCTACTTCCAGACGGTCAGCCAGGGCTGGGGCAACGCCCTGAAGGACGCGCTGGAACAGCAGCCGAAGTGGACCTTCGACGACGCGCAGAGAAACCCGGAAGACAAGGGCTAGGCCGGGCGCCTCAGCCCTCGTCCACCGGGATCACGCCGCTGTCCTTCGACTTGTGGTCCGGCTCCACGTGGATGGTCGTGCGCACGTCCGGCACCGTGCGGGCCATTTCCCGCTCCACCCGGTCGCAGATCTCGTGGGCGTCGAAGACGGTCATCTCCCCCGGCACCACAAGGTGGAATTCCACGAAGGTCGCGCTGCCCGCGTGGCGGGTCTTCAGGTCGTGCGCCTCCACCGCGCCGGTCGCCTGCGCCGAGATCACCGTGCGGATCTTCTCCTGCACGTCCTCCGGCACCGCCTCGTCCATCAGGCCAGACAGCGAGGCCATGACCACGGTGTAACCGGACCACAGGATGTTCACCGCCACCAGCGCCGCCATGACCGGGTCGAGCACCCACCACCCGGTGAACAGCGCCAGCAGCACGCCGACCGCCACCCCGCCCGAGGTCACAACGTCCGCCCACAGGTGCCTGCCATCCGCCACCAGCGCCGGAGAGCGCAGCTTCCGCCCCTGCCGCACCAGCACAAAGGCCCAGGCCGCGTTCAGCGCCGTGGCGCCGATGTTGACCGCAAGGCCCAGAAGCGGCGCGTCCAGCGGGCGCGGCGCCCAGAACCCCGTCCAGGCCTCGCGCAGGATCAAGAGCGCCGCCACGATGATCAGCACGCCTTCCAGCACCGCGCTGAAGTACTCCGCCTTGTGGTGACCGAAGGGATGGTTGGTGTCGGCCGGCATCGCCGCGACCCGGATCGCGATCAGCGCCGCCAGCGCCGTCGCAAGGTTCACCGTGCTTTCCAGCGCATCGGACAGCAGCGCCACCGATCCGGTCAGCGCCCAGGCCAGCAGTTTCAGCGCCAACACCACGAGGCCGAGGAGGAGGCTGCCGATGGCCAGTTTCAGCTTGTTCGACATGCGCCCGACACCCCGCTCACCCAGTCCCGCGCGCGCCCCGAAGGGGCCCGCCCGCGCTTCGCTTACAGGGGCGGGCAGGGGGCCTCAACCCGTCATTGCCGCCAATGCAGGCGAACCTCCGCCACGCCGGCAAACCGGGCCAGCCGCGCCAGTTCCGCCTCAAGCCGCGCCATGCGCGCCGCGCTGTCGCGCACGCCCGGTTCCTGCCACAGGCGCGTCACGTCCAGCACGCCCCGCGCCCGGTCGGCCTTGGCCTCCAGCCGCCCCACGAAACGGTCGCCCTCCAGCAGCGGGAAGACGTAGTATCCCCACTGGCGCTTTGCGGCGGGCACGAACATCTCCACCGTGTAGTCGAAGCCGAACAGCCGCTTCAGCCGCACCCGGTCGCGGATCGCCGGATCGAAGGGGTTGAGGATGCGCAGCCCGCCGCCCGGGGGGCGGACCGCCTCCAGCCGGGCCTCGATGTCCGGGGCGGCCAGCGCCTTCGTCCATGTGCCGTCCGCCGACTCGACCTCCACCGGGACCCACCACGCGGCGTCGCGTTCGGCCCAGTCCGCCACCTCGGCCACTTCCGCCGCCTCCCAGAACTTGCGCACCTCGCCGGTGGTGGCAAAGCCCAGCCGCTCCAGCGCCGCGCGGCACAGCCAGTCGAGCTGTTCGCGGTCGGACACGTCCGCCCGGCGCAGACCCTCCGGAAAGACCCGCTCCGCCAGATCGTAGACCTTGGTGAACCCGTCGCGGTGGCAGGTCGCCAGCTCGCCCGAATACCACAGGTAATCCAGCGCCTTCTTGTGCGGCGGGCGCACCCACATCTCGCGCTTGCCCTCCACCTTCGTGTCGAAATGCCGGGTCGACAGCGGCCCCTCGTCCGCGATGCGCCGCTTCACCTCGTCCAGCAGCGCCGGGTCGAACCCGCCGTACCAGGCCGACCGGCGCACCATCTCGCGCTTGCGCCGGAACTGGCGCTGCCACATCGGCAGGAACTCCATCGGCAGGACCGAGGCATCGTGGGTGAAATGCTCGAACACCTCGCGCCGCGCCATCATGCGGTCCAGCATCGGCTCGCGGTAGTTGCGGTTGCGGCTCCACAGGATGTGGTGATGGGCACGGCTGACCACCTGGATGCTGTCGAGCTGCACGAAACCCAGCTCGCGCACCATGGCGGCGGGGTCCGGCCTGCCTGCGGTCGGGGCATCCAGCCCGTGCGCGGCCAGCCACAGATGCCGGGCCGCGCGGTTGGGGATCTTCAGGGGGTTCACGGGGCCTCCGAACGTCTTTGGCGCCAAGGTGCAATGAGAACGAAAGGGGATCAACCCGCTTTATGCGGGTCAGGTGCGCGCATCCCGCGCTATGGACCCGCAGCGATGTTTGCTACCGTTCCCACCCGAACCTGCAAAAAGGAGAGCGCGATGGCGGCCCTTGTTTCCTTCCGATCCGTGGTCGACCCCGCGCATTGCGACTTCCTCGGCCACATGAACGTCTCGCGCTACTTCGCGGCCTGTTCCGACGGCGTCTTTGCCATCCAGTCTGAAATGGGTCTGACCGCCAGCGACATGCGCAGCGGGCGGCGGCTGTCCTTCGCCGTGGTCAACGCGCAAAGCGAGTTCCGCGCCGAACTGACGGCGGGCGATGCGATCCGGCTGGAAACCTCCATCGTCACGGTCGGCACGAAGTCGATGACCTTCCGGCACCGGCTGATCCGCTCGGACGGCGACCTGCTGGCTTTCGAGACGGTGTTCAAATGCGTGATGCTGAGCCTCGAAACCCGCCGCGCGGTCGAGGTGCCCGACGATGTCCGCGCCGCGGCAGAGCACTGGTTGGAGCCTGCCGGACAGGCCCGACAGGGGGGGTGAAACGAGGCCGCGGAACAGGTTAACGAAAAAGATTTCCGCGCAACGGTTTGCCGGCCCCCGACTCGGGGCAAAGGTTAACAACCGGCCGGGAATCGGGGTCAAATCGGCCGGTTCGGCCCTTAATGCTGGGGGACCAGACGTTAAGATCCGTTAACCCGTTGCGAGTCCGGGGCAGGGGCCCCACCACATCCTGTGGCCAAACGACCGTGCGCCCCGTTAGACCCCCGCGCGCCCCGTTCACACGAAGGCCATCGGCGTTAGGTTTAATGGTCTCAGGCGCGTTCAGGGCGTGATCAGCGTCACACCCGGCATCCGCGCAATGGTCTCCAGATCGTCCTCGTAGATCTCCGTCAGCATGTCGATATAGGCCGCGTCCCAGCCGGGCAGGTCCACGTCCTGCTCGATCTCCTCGTCCATGGCATACTTGTCGAGGAACGCCGCCATCACCCGCCGCTTCTGCCGCTCGTTGATGCCGGGGTTCTCCGCCAGGAAGGCGCGGAACCGCTTCATGCCTTCCTTGTCGATGATCTGCGCGAACAGATCGAAGGCGCCGCTGATCTTGCGGGTCATCTCGATCCCCGCCATCTCGCGGATGATCTGCCCCCAGATCAGCGGAGTATCCTCGTTGCACCAAAGGGTTATGGGCACCTGCGGCAGCGCGTCCCGGATCCGCCGGATCAGGTCGGACCAGCGCAGATGCATCGGATCGACCCCCGCCATGAAGGCCCCGAAACTGTCGTGCGGGGTCGCGGCAAAGGCCGCCGGAAGGAAGGTCGCCGGGTCACGCAGGCCCATGAAAAGCTCGACCTCGTCGCCGTCGAAGATGTTCGCCAGCGTCTGCAGCCGCGCCTCAGCCTTGAGGTACAAAAGCCCGTTCTGGAACATCAGCTTCGGCACGGAAAAGAAGTTGTCGTTCGACAGCACCAGCCGGTCGATCTTGCCCGGATCGTCCTGGATGATCGCGTCCAGCAGGATCTCGCGCGTCTCCGCGGACGGCTCGGTCCCCTTCAGCATGTTGATGGAATCGCCCAGCAATTTCCGGTACTTGGAAGGGCCGGGAATGGCCACGCCCTCGTGCCGCCAGGCTTCCGCATTGCGCAGGAGACACTTCAGCAGGCGGTCTTCGTCCGTGCAATGCACGCCGGTATGGAGGATCACCTGCATGGGCGGTTGGTCTTTCGGTTGCTCGACGTTGGCACTATAGGGATTTACCACGGGAGGAACACCACGCAAATGGGGCCCAGATGGCACTGACCGAGACACCGATCCGCCGCATGCGTCTTCCCAGCCGCTGGTCCGTGGGCGCCGTCCTGATCGCCGTGATCGTCGTCGCACCGATCGTCGCGGTTCTGGGCATCGCCCTGTTTCCAAGGGAAAACATCTGGCCGCACCTGCTGTCGACGACGCTGCCGCGCTACCTCTGGACCACCGCGCGGCTGATGTTCGGCGTGGGCCTGATCGCCGCGATGGTGGGCACCGGCGCGGCTTGGATGGTGGCGCGCTACGACTTCCCCGGCCGCCGCTGGCTGGAGTGGCTTCTGCTGCTGCCGCTGGCGATCCCGGCCTATGTGGGCGCCTACGCGCTGGTCGACTTCCTCGAATACGCGGGGCCGGTGCAGACCGGGCTGCGCAACCTCTTCGGCTGGCAGACCTCGCGCGACTACTGGTTCCCCGAGATCCGATCCCTCGGCGCCGCGATTCTGGTATTGTCCGCAGCGCTTTACCCCTACGTCTACTTGCTGGCCCGCGCTGCCTTCCGCGAACAGTCGGCCTCCTCCGAAGAGGTCGCCCGCTCGCTCGGCGCAGGCGCCTTCGGGCGGTTCTGGCGCATCGGCCTGCCGCTGGCCCGGCCCGCCATCGCCGCCGGCGTCGCCATCGTCATGATGGAAAGCATCAACGATTTCGGCACGGTGGACTACTTCGCCGTGCAGACCCTGACCACCGGCATCTTCTCCGTCTGGCTGGAATCCAACAACGCGGGCGGCGCCGCGCAGATCGCGTCGGTCGTGCTGCTGCTCGTCGTGCTGCTCGTGGTGCTCGAGAAGGTCTCCCGCCGCCGGATGCGCTTCTTCAACCTCTCCACTCGGCACCGCCCCGCCATGCGCAAACCGCTGACCGGCGCGCCCGCATGGATCGCGACCGCCGCCTGCGCCTTCCCGCTGGCCGTGGGCTTCGTGCTGCCCGCGGGCGTGATCCTCAGCCATGCGCTTGATAACGCGGAGTTCTGGACCGATACGGCGCTCTGGCGGGCAGGGCTGAACACCGCCGTCGTCGGGGGCTCTGCCGCGGTCATCACCGTGCTGGCCGCGATCTTCCTCGTCTACGGCGTGCGCCTGTCGGGGCAGAAGCTGCCGCGCCTCCTGATGCCGGTCACCACCATCGGTTACGCCGCGCCCGGCGCTGTTCTGGGCGTCGGTATCCTGATCCCGCTCGCCGCCATCGACAACACCATGGCCGACGCGATCTGGGGGGCGACGGGCTGGGACCCGGGGCTGGTGCTGACCGGCACCGCCTTCGCGCTGATCCTCGCCTACTGCGTGCGCTTCTTCGCCATCGCGCAGGGTGCGGCCGACGCCGCCATGGGCCGCGTCTCCCCGAACCTGCCGCTGGCCGCCCGGTCGCTTGGCCGGAGCGAGGGGCAGGTGCTGACCGCCGTCTACTACCCGCTGATGCGCGCCTCTGTCGCCTCGGCCCTGCTGCTGGTCTTTGTCGACTGCGTGAAGGAGCTGCCCGCGACCCTTCTGCTGCGCCCCTTCAACTACGAAACGCTGGCCACGCGGGTGCACGAGAAAGCCTCCCTCGAAGCACTGGGAGAGGCCGCCCCGGCGGCGATCCTCGTCATCCTCTTCGGTCTGGCAGCGGTGGGTCTGCTCGCGCGCGCGAACCGGTAAGGGTTTCTTCAGGTTTGAAACGCAGGAAGGTCGCCACGCGCAGGACGGTCATCCTCGATCCGGTGCCGGAGCAGTCGGTCGCCCGTAACCAAGACTAGGTTTTCGCCCGCCCCGCCGTCGACACGGTTCCTCGCGCACTGACTTTGGCCGTGCCGTTGTCGCAGTAGCGATGGTTCGTCGCGCCACAACCCTTGACGGTCTCGCGAGGCAGTGCGGCATTACTCCACTCCCATCCGCCGCCCGACCCGGCAAAGGCGCCCCGCAAGACCCCGCGATGAACTTTGCCTATCGACAGGGAATTGGGATGGTGGTAGTCCGCACACCACCCAGCGAGTGCCCCTATAGCTCAGCTGGTAGAGCAACTGATTTGTAATCAGTAGGTCCGCGGTTCGAGTCCGTGTGGGGGCACCAAATTTCCAAGCAATATCAGATGCTTGGAGGTGTAGTTCAGTTGGCGCCGTGTATGCACGGCTTTGGCTTGCCACAGGCGTGGCTGCACTGGATGACAAGATGGGCGAAGTGCCGTCATTCGCTGCGCATCGCATGAGCGACCGTGAAGCTTAGGAAGAGGTCAGTTGACGCGGTCTCCGGGCGAGACAGACCTCTTAGGTCTTGGCGGACCGGGGGAGGCGCACGTTACGAACACGGTCCTGGCTGACGCTGCCTCAGGCCACGGTCTTGCTCGCAACGGTCCAGGAAGCGTAGGCGGATGCCGAATGGGTCCGTTATGGACATCTCCGGACCCTAGGGCTTTGAATCCAGCCTTGGGTGCATGTGGGGATGCGCCGACAGCGCCGCGTGAAACCTCCGCAGTCCCTCAACATTAACCAGCCCAGTGGATCCGGCGTGGCATCGCCGTGATGCTCGCTCAGGTGCAGGTGAAAAGTGCCCAGACGCACCGAGGCATAGCGTGTCGCGCCCGGGTGGAAGCGGTACTCGCCCGACAGTCGAACTCGGATCGGTCAACGTAGAAGGCGCGCCAGTGCTGCATCGAAGGTGCGGAACAACGGCGCGCTGTGGCTGACGCGCAGGGGCAGGGTCACGCGGGAAGCTTGGCGTCGATGTGCTGGATCGCGGTGAACCCTTCGAAGCGCGGCGCACCTTCGTGCAGCTTGCGCGTCTGGCCCGCGCGGGCGTGGGAGGCGCGGAATTCCTCGCTGGTGGTCCAGGCGCGGAAATGCGCCTCCGTCTGCCAGACCGTGTGCGAGGCATAAAGAACGCGGCCATCCGTCTCGGGGCCCTTCAGCATGTGAAAGGACACGAAACCCTCCATGTCCTGAAGGCGACTCTCGCGGCTCAGCCAAAGCTCCTCGAACTCTGCGGCGTTTTCCAGCGGCACGGTAAAACGGTTCATGGCAAGATACATGGGGGCGTCCTCAGTTGGTCTTCAGGGTGTTGCAGGGGTCATCGCGCGCTGCGGGCGGCACGATCCGGATTTCGTCGAAGGGCACGCCGCTGTCTGCTTCGACGAAGCCCAGGGCATAGGTGCTTACATCCGGCGCGGCGCGGGCGATCATCGCAGGGATTCCCCAGTCGGTGCGGGCATGGCCATTGCCGGCAATCACTGCCACGGGCGGACCGTAGGTCTCCAGCGCCTCGAGCGCTGCCCGGGCGAAGACCGCGTCGCGATAGCGCTGCACCGCGACCATCCCGTCCATCATTTCCAAAGGCATGGCCGCGCAATGCGCGTCGAACTGAAGCTGCCTCCTCGCCTCCAGCTGGTCCTCCGGCAAGTCCGTGTCCAGCCCGAAATGCCCGGCATCCGGCCCGAAGAGCGCGGCGGCACCGTCGGAATAGACCCTGCGTACCGCCTCGCGCGGGGCGGCGGCTCCCACGATGCGGGCGTCGCCCAACCCGTCGAAGATCGGCGCATAGATTTCGAAGTCGCTCCAGCCGCTGGCCTCCCATGCGTCGACGATAGCGTCGCGGTTGGCGTCGGAAACGCGCGCCTCCTCCGCGGTCAGCATCTCGAAGACGACAGCGGTGGGTTCCAGGTCGCTCAGGACGGCAGCCTGGCCCAGATGTGCGTCCGGGTTGTCATGGACCTCGCCCAGAATGACGATATCGGCCACGGGATCGGCCAGCGCGGGTATCGCGAGAAAGAGCAGCAGGGCAGTAGGGATGGAGGCGTTCAGGGGCATTGCTTTCTTTCAGGGAGTGGCCGCATGCGGCAGGATATAGGGTGTTCCGACCGGTGGCGGCGCCGAAACGCGCAGGTCACAGCCGTAGGCGCGCGACAGGATGCCATCGCAAAAGACCTCGCGCGGCGTGCCAAAGGCCAGACGCTGACCCTCCGCCAGAACGGCGACACGGTCGGCGAACATCGCGGTGAGGTTCAGGTCATGCATGACGGCGATCACACCCCCGCCCGCGCGGGCGAAAGTGCGCGCGATCTCCATGACCTGCAACTGATGCGCGATATCGAGGCTGGAGACCGGCTCGTCCAGCAAGAGCCAGCGCGGCCGACCGTCCTCGACCGGGGACCAGACCTGCGCCAGCACGCGGGCCAGCATCACCCGCTGCGCCTCGCCGCCCGAAAGTTCCTGAAAGGTCCGTTCGGCGTAGTGGTCAAGGCCGACCTGGGCCAGCGCCTGCATCGGCACCTCAGGTCGATCCCCGGCGGTGCCCGCCTGCACACCCAGCCGCACGACTTCGAGCACGGTAAAGGGAAAGGCGAGCCTTGCGGCCTGCGGCAGCACAGCGCGCTCGGACGAGAGTTCCCAAGGTTTCAACCTGTCGATGTCGCGGCCGTTCAGCATGACGCGGCCCGAGTATGGCAGTGACGCCGTCAGCGCCCCCAGCAGCGTCGACTTGCCCGAACCATTCGGCCCGACGATGGCGGTAAATTCGCCTGGCTCTGCGCGCAAAGACACTCCGCGCAACGCTTCGCGCCGCCCGTAGAACACGCGGATATCTTCGGCAATCAGGCTCATAGGTCCACCAGTCCGCGACGCTTCAGCAGGATCCAGAGAAAGACCGGCGCGCCAAGCACGGCGGTGACAATGCCGATGGGCAGCTCGGCGGGGGCGATGACCACGCGGGCGATCACATCGGCGAGAATAAGCATGGTCGCGCCCAGCAGCGCCGCATTGGGCAAGAGCGTGCGGTGATCGGGGCCGGAGGCGAGGCGCAGCAGATGCGGCACGACGATGCCGATAAAGCCGATCCCGCCCGCGACGGCGACGGCGGCGCCGGTGGCTCCGGCGACCGTCAGGATCGCAACGGATTTCATCCGCTGCACGTCGATGCCGATATGGGCGGCTGTGGCCTCTCCCAGCGCCAGCCCGTTCAACCCGTGCCCAAGGGTGAGCGACGCGGCAAGCGCCAGCAAGACCAGCGGCCCGGCGGCCAGCACCTTGGCCCAGCTTGCCCCTGCGAGCGATCCCAGTCCCCAGAAGGTCAGGTCGCGCAGCTGGCTGTCGTCGGCGATATAGACCAACACCCCCGACAGCGCGCCCGCCAGTGCCGCAAGCGCGATGCCCGCAAGCAGCATCGTCGCTACCGAGGTGCGACCGTGGCGGGTGGCGACCTTGTAGAGCAGGAGCGTCCCACCCCAGCCGCCAAGGAAGGCGGCGATCGGTACGAGGTGCGGCCCGACCAGCCGCGCGAGGCTCAAGGGCAGCAGGCCCCCCAGTACGATAGCGAGGATCGCGCCGAGGCCGGCCCCTGCGCCAACGCCGACGATGCCGGGATCGGCCAGCGGGTTGCGGAAGAGCCCCTGCATCACCGCGCCGGAAACGGCCAGCGCCGCCCCCACGAGCGCCCCCATGGCCAGCCGGGGCAGACGGATGTCGAACAGGACGACGCGCTCCATCCGGCTCAGCGCCTCGCCCTGCGCCAGCTTGGCCAGCAGGGTGGTCAGGCGCACGTCTGTCGCTCCGGTCTGCAGGCTCAGCGCACAGGCCACCAACAGCGCGGCCGCCAGCAACCCGTGCAGCGCGCGGGCCCGTGCCAGCCTGTCTCGCGGCGGCGTGAAACTGTCGGAAATAGCGGCCACCGCTCAGGCCTCGTCGCCATAGAGCGCCGCGTTGAGATCGCGCACCGCCTCTGCCGTGCGCGGGCCGAAGCCCAGCAACAGCAGCCCGTCCATGCGCACGACGGCACGGGCCTGCGCCGCCGGGGTCAGACGGATCGCGGGCATCTCGAAGAGGGCATCGTTGTCAACGCCGTGGCTGCCGCCGCGCGTCATCATCAGGATGACATCGGGCGCTGCCAGGCCCACTGCTTCGTCGGTGATCTGCTTGTAGCCTTCGTACGCCGTGACCGCGTTGACGCCGCCCGCCATGCGGATGATTGCATCCGCCGCCGTGCCGGTGCCGCTTGCGTTGATCTTGCCGCCCTCGGTCGAGAGCACGAAGAGCACGCGCTTCTTCTCTGCCTCGGGTCGGTCGGCATCGCCAATTGCCGCGGCGAGCGCGCGGCCGACCTCGTCCTTCAGTTCACCGGCTTTCTCGGGCACGTCGAGCGCCGCGCCGATCACCTCGATCTTGTGCAGGATCCCTTCGGCGTCGAGCGCGTTCGGCACCTCGACGAATGCCACATCCGCCGCGCGGATCACGTCAAGAGCCTCGACCGGACCCGCGCCTTCCTCGGAGAGGATGAGCGAGGGGCCGACAGAGAGCACACCTTCAGGCGACAGCGCTCGCATGTATCCCACGTCAGGGAGCGCCATGACGTCGGGTGGATAGCTGGAGGAGGTGTCGCGCGCTTTCAGCCGGTGCTGCTGACCCAGCGCCACGACGATTTCCGTTACGGAGCCGCCGATGGAGACGACATCGGCATGGGGGTTTGGCACGCCCGAACTTTGTTGCGCGCCCACGTTCAGCGCGAGCAAAGCCACAAACATTGACACCATGAGCGCCGTATAAGCCGCAAAATCACCAGACTTGCCTGCTTTGCAAAACATCTATTCGAACCCTTTTTTATCGTCGGCATGCTACTGCTGCCGTTTTCCTTGCATCTGGAACTGTCCGGCCAGAAACGGCAGCATCCGTACTTCGTGGTCACGAATACGACGACGACTGCCGTGGCCATGCCGCGCAGGCCATTGCGTCAAACCTCGTCACGCAGCCACGCTTTCAGCGGCGGGAAGCGCCTCCACGATCCGCGCCCAGTCGGCGCGTGAATCGCGGCCTTCCTTGCCGAGGCCGAAGACCTGGAAAATGATCCCGCCCTCGGCGTCGAATGCTTCGACCGAGACCGCCGGGCCGCGCTGGGTCGGCTTTTCGACGGCCCAGACCTCCGCCACCTTGTCGAGCCGCAAGTGCAGGTTGAAGCCCGGGTCCATGATATTCTGCCATGGCCCCATGGGCTTGAGGGTGCCGATCTTGCCGGAGTGGATCTGTATGCAGCCGCGATTGCCGACAAAGATCATCACCTCGATGCCTGCCGCCTGCACCGCCTCCAGCATGGCATTGGCCGCGGAAGGCTCCAGCGCCCGCACGAAAGGCGCGCCCGCGATGCGGTAAGCGCCCAGACGGTTCATCTTGAGCCTGGAACACAGACGCAGGAACTGGTGGGTATCGGTCAGCTTCGCCCATTCCGCGCGCAGCATGTCGACCTTGTCGGGGCGGGCCTTCGCGGCCTCGGTCGGCGTGCGAGGTGCGACCTCCTGACCTTCGGACTGATCGTCCAGCGCAATCTCCGCCACGACCCCTTCCCACAGGTCATGGTTTGATCCGGCGCGAAGGTGAATCTTGTGAACCGCGTCGCCCGCCGCATCGAAGATCTGCAACGAGCGGCGCGGGGGCTGCCCTGCGTCTGCCTGTGTTTCGACCGCGTAGGCATGAACCCAGTGCGACGGGAAGATTCGCAGGTCGATCTCCTCCGTCAGGGTCATCGCGGCGTGTTCGCCCGGATGGTAATTCCCGTAGGTGCCGACCTTTTCATGCACGCAGGCGCTGACACGGGTCAAAGCCATGACCTCTCCCAGCCGTTCGGCGGCGGGAACGATCAGGTCGGGATGGGCTGCGATCCGCGCTGTGCCCTGACCGATGCTGGCGGCGACGAGCTGCGCTTCGGAAATACCCATGGCATCTGCGGCATCGCGGGCGCGCAGCTTGGGATTGTCAGCCAGAAAGGCACGAATGGCGGAAGGGTCAGACAGGGCTTGCTGCGTCATGGGCATCCTCGGAGGGTTCAAGTGGTCCGATGGCTGCGCGCGGAGGGAGGCGGTGCGTGGCTGTCTCAAATTACTTGACTGTTTTAGTGCGATAAGGTTAACGCTGCAACCCATCGCGATAATGGGTATCGCAAAATAATCACAACCGCCCCGCAAGCCTTCGCAAGCCATGGCCTAAAACTCACGAAGGATGGCGCGAATGCTCACCTCCCTGATGCGCGGCACGACCGCGCTTGTCTGCCTCTCACTGGCCATGCCGGCCTTGGCGCAGGACAGCGACCCCGGCTTTCTCGGAACACTGGTTCTTACCGGCGGCAAGCGCGACCTCAGCTTTGGCACAGCGCTGTCGCGAACGGTCGTTGACGAAGAGGAAATCCAGGACCGGCAAGCCAGCACCGTGGCGCAACTTATCGATTCGGTGCCCGGCGTCACGCTGGTGAACGGCACCACGCCTCAGGGCTCGGGGATCAACATCCGCGGCTTTGGCGCCAATACGACCTACGGCAGCGACCAGAAGATCGCCGTCATGATCGACGGCGCCACGGTCGGTTCCGAAGAGATCTACCGAATCGGCACGCAGCTGTTCACCGATCCGCTCCTCTATCGTCAGGCGGAGGTGCTGCGTGGGACCATCGGCAGCTTTGCCTATGGATCAGGTATCGTTGGCGGCGTGGTGAAGCTGGAAACCAAGGATGCCTCGGACTTCACCGGCGGTGTGCCGGGGTTCGGCGGCTCGCAAACGCTGGAATACAGCTCGAACGGCGATGGTTTTGCCACCTCGACCAATCTCGCGTGGATGCCGACAGAGGGCGCAGAGTTCCTCCTCAACTATACGCTGCGCGATCAGGATGACCTGACCGCCGGAGACGGGAAAACCATCGGCAACAGTGCCTTCCGCACGCCTTCCTACCTCGCCAAGGCGAAGTTCACCTTCGGCGCGGACGACGCTCATTCGCTGACTTTCAGCCATTCCCGCACCGTGGCCGATGACAAGAACGTGCCCTACGACCAGTTCCAGACCTCGGCCGGCTCTTTCGGAAGCGTGGACCGGTTGACGGATACGGAGCAAAGCACGCTGGAGTACCGCTACAATCCCGCGAACGACCTGATCGATCTGACTGCCACGCTTTCCTATGCCGACCAGCAGATCGACACGACCTATATCGACGGCAGTTCGGAATACCAGTTCGGGTCGGCGGAGGACTTCTGCGCCAGTGCCTTCACCGGGGTGGTCTGTGCCGACAACCGTTACCAGACCAAGAAGCTCACGATCTCCAACCGCGCGCTCTTCGCCACAGGTATGGTGCAGCACGACATGCTGGCCGGGGTCGAGGCCATCCGCAAGGAGCGGCTGAACGCCTCATCGGCGCCGGGCGGCACGGATCGGCGGCTGGCGGCCTTCGTCGTGGACGAGATGACCATCGGGCAGGTTACCGTCACGCCCGCGCTGCGGTACGAATCCTCGCGGCTCGAAAGCTCCGAGACGCTGGTCGGAGTGCCGCAGAACTACGAAAAAGATGCGCTCATGGGCGGGCTGGCGCTGGGATATGACTTCGGCAACGGTTTCTCGGTCTTTGGCTCGGCGGCCTATACCGAGGGTCTGCCGCTGATCGACGATCTGGGCGCCTCCGCTACGTCCCAGCGCCGGCTCGACATGACGGAGAAATCCAAGACCTTCGAATTGGGCGCGGCCTACACCGGGATGGATGTCTTTGCGCGGGGCGACAACCTGACCCTGCGCGGCAATCTCTACAAGACGGAGCTTTGGGACATCACCACGTACACCGCATCGGGCGACACCTCGACGGACCTCGACCGGGTGGAAACCAAGGGGGTCGAGCTGGAAGCCTCCTATGGCATGGCTTCGGGTCTTTACTTCGACCTCGCCGGGCACGTCGGCGAAGGCACAGAGTTCGACCCCGATGGCACCAGCGCCGTATGGCGCAACAGCGCGTCGGACCGTGTGCAACTGGCCATCGGCCGGAAGTGGGACGACCGTCTCGACCTGAGCTGGGAAGTCGTTCATGCCACTGACCGCCGTGATTCCGCCGGCGCCGACCTGTCGGACGCCACGGTCCACAACCTGCGCGCCACATGGCGGCCCGCCGATGTGAAATGGCTGGAGGGTTCGGAAGTGCGATTCGGCATCGAAAACGCGCTGGACCTCGACTACGTCGGGCATCTGTCCTCGGCCACGCGCAAGGCGCCGGGGCGTACGTTCAAGGTGGCGCTCACCAAGTCCTTCTGAGGCCCGCAGGACCGGGGGGCATCCCCTCCGGTCCACTTGACCAAGTTATCTCATCGGGTTGCGGCTTGACCTGAAGCGCAGCCCGCCTCGGGCTTTCCTGTTCAGTCAGCCCGGTGGGAACGCCCCTCACCACGGTGCCAGCCATATACCCGACCTCATGCAGGAGACCGCAAGAATGCCACGTGCATTGACTTCGCTACTTGCCGTGACCACCACCGCGCTGCTGGCCTTGCCCGCCCAAGCGCAGGAGGATGCGTCCGACAAGCTGACCATCGAACTGAACTCCATCGAAGCGCAGGACGGCAATTGCCGCATGAGCTTCGTCGTCTTGAACGGCTTTGAAACCGACCTGAAATCCGCCGTCTTCGAAGCGGTGCTCTTCGACAAATCCGGTGCGGTGGACCGGATGACCCTGTTCGACTTCGGGGCGCTGCCAGCGATGCGCACCCGTGTCCGGCAATTCGTCGTGCCGCAACTCAACTGCGACACCCTCGGGCGGGTACTGATCAACGGCGCGCAGACCTGCGAAACGGATACCGAAACGACCGCCGGTGAAGATTTCTGCGGCAAGGCGCTGCACCTGCGCTCGCGGATCGACGTGGAGGTGATCGGCTGATGATGGAGTTGCGGAATGCGATCGAGCGGATCTACGACCTTGGCGGGCCGGTCGTGCTGCTGCTCTGCGCCATGTCGGTCGTGGTGCTTTCGGTGGTGCTCTACAAGCTGTGGCAATTCCATTCGGCTGGTGTCGGGCGGCACATGGCGCTTGGGCAGGCGGTGGCAGCATGGGACGGTGGGGATCGGTCCGATGCGCGGCGGCACCTCAAAAGATCGACGAGCTACCTTGCTCCCGTGATCGCCATGGCCATGGCCGGGCAAGAGGACGGCGCGCGGCTGGAGGCGGAGGCAGAGATGCGCTTTGCCCGCCTGGAGCGTGGATTCCGACTGCTCGATTCGGTGGCGCAACTGGCGCCGCTTCTGGGGCTTTTCGGCACGGTGCTCGGTATGATCTCCGCTTTTCAGGCCCTGCAAGAGGCGGGCAGTCAGGTCGATCCCTCCATTCTGGCTGGCGGCATCTGGGTGGCGCTGCTGACGACGGCGGTGGGGCTGGCCGTGGCCATGCCCACCTCGGTCGTGCTCAGCTGGTTCGAGGCGCGTATGGACAAGGAACGCGTGCTGGCGGGGCAATCTCTGCGCGCCATCCTGTCGCCCGCCGGAAGGGATCAGGGCTTCGGCACACAGCAGGGGCGCATGCCCGAACCGGTCGAACCGCGCAGGCCGTCCCATGCGTAAACGCACCCGCCGTCGCAGGCTCTCGATGACCTCTCTGATTGACGTCATCTTCCTGCTGCTCTTGTTCTTCATGCTGAGTTCGACGTTTACCCGCTTCTCCGAGGTCGAACTTGCGGCTGCTGGAGCCGGTGGCGCTGCGGCAGTCTCCAGCGACGCGCCTCCCTTCTTTCTGCGTCTGGGTGCGGAGACGCTGGATATCAATGGCCGCACCGTGGCGCTCGACACGCTCCGCGAAGGTTTCGGAGAGACGCAGGACCCCGTCGTGCTCGTCTCTCTGCGGGATGCGGTCAGCGCGCAACGACTGACGGACCTGTTGGTGGCCCTGCGCCAGGTGCCCGGGGCCAAAGTTACAGTGCTGGAGCAGTCCTGATGCAACGCCGCCGCCGCACATCCGACCGCGAACCCACCACCGCGCTCATCAATATCGTCTTCCTGATGCTGATCTTCTTCCTCGTCGCGGGCACACTCGCGCAACCGCTGGACAAGGGCCTCAGCCTCGTGCGCACCGCAGACCTCGACAGGCAGAGCCCGGCGAATGCGTTGGTCGTGCATGTGGACGGGCGGATGACGTATCGCGGTGCCGAAGTCGTCTCCGCCGAGGCACATCTGGCCAGTCTCACAGAGGAAGAGCGCGTTCGCGTGCGGATCGTGCCGGACCGCGACCTGCCGGCGCAGGACCTGGTGCAACTGGGGCGCGCGCTTCGCACTGCCGGGGCCGAAAGCGTGGTTCTGGTGACAGAAAGGGGGCTGGAATGATCGCGCACTCCCATCCGGTGAAACTCGCCGCGGCGCTGGTCGCCACCAGCGCCCATGCGGCGGTCGCGCTGGTGCTCCTGACCGGCGAGCCTGTCCAGACCGAAGGTGCGGCGGGCAGGTCTGAGGTGCAGTTGGGCGCGTCCTTCGCGGATCTCGTGGCCGGAACGATGCATGCTGCGGAGACGGAGGATCGACTGGACCCTACAGCAGCGCAGCCCCTTGCCGCTGCACAGGATGAGGTGCAACCCGTGGATAGGGCGCAGACTGAGCCGCTGGCCCCTGCGGAACACCCCGAGACCGCGCCGCACCAACGCCCCCAAGCGATCCCAGGCGAGACACCGCGCGAAAGTGCCACGGTCGTACCGGAGGCGGCAGTTTCCGCGCCGCTTGATACCTTGAGCAACGTTGCGCTCACCCCGTCTGAAAAGGCACGACCCGAGTCTCTTCCGGAGCGCATTGCCGCTTTGCCCGTGCAACCCCTGCAGGCGATGCGACCCGAGGCTTCCGCAACCGGTCCCTTGATGGCGACGCCGCCGGTGGCCGAGACCGAGTCCGTATCCGGTGAGGCCCCAACCCATGCCAGCGTGGCGCGGTCGTTGCGCCCGCCGCCCGCGCGCACGGCGGCCTTCGAGGAAACCGTCGCCCCCAAGGCCAGGGCCTTCGAAACCAGGCAGCGCGCAGCCCGCACTGCAAGGACCAAGGCGGCCTCCGCAGCCCCACGCGGCAACGCTCAGCAGAACGCCCGCGCCGGATCGACCAACGGGTCGCGCCAGGCGACCAACCGCCAAAGCGGGTCCGGCGACAGCAAGAGGCAGGCGGCGGGCAATGCGGCAGCAAACAACTATCCCGGCTTGGTGATGTCCTGTGTGTCGCGGGCGGGAAGACCCAATGTGTCCGGCGGCGGCACGGCGCGCGTGTCGTTCAGCGTGAGCGGCAGTGGCCGGGTTACGGGCGTCGGTCTGGCCGGTCGGTCGGGCAATGCTGCGCTTGACCGCGTGGCGGTTCAACTGATCCGCCGTGTTGGCTCCTGTCCGCCGCCCCCACCGGGCGCTCGGCGCAGTTTTTCCATCAGCATCACTGCCCGATGATTTCGGTTCCTTTTTCGACCTCGTTCAGGGAGGTTCGAAGGCGTCTGTTCTCGGTCCCTGTCTCGGCCTCTTCCGCTTTGGCCTACGTGTGACACTTATCTTGGCGCTTATTTGCCGCGATGCATCGTTTGAAATGGTGAGACGGCGCGTTCCGCTTGACGGTCGCGTCCTTGATCGTGCGGGTGATGCGCTGGATTTGGCCGTTGCCCCACGGACGGTTCGGCTTCGTCAGTTGATGCTCCATCCCATCGTCCTCATAAGCCATGTCGAAAAGCATCGGCCGAAAAATGGATCGCCTTGAGGTTTCGCGGCAGTTTGGCAAACTGGATGCCCTTATCTGACAGGATCGTGTGGATCCCATAGGGCAGGCCTTGGAGGAGAAGCTCCAGCAACTCCCAAGGCCGTCTTGCGGTGCGCCTTCTCGATCAGTTGGGTCACAGCGAATTTGCTGGTTCGGTCAAAGGCCGCATGGAGAAAAAGCTTACCCTCAGCGGTCTGCACCCCGGCGATGTCGATGTGGAAGATCCTAACCGGGTAGCGTTTGAACCTTTGGCTTCTGGGCTTGTTTCCCTCGATATCCGGCAAAAGCGAGTTGCCGTGCCGCGGAAGACACCGATGGAGCGCCGGCCGCGTCAAGTGCGTGATCGTGGGGTGTAGCGCATAGAGGGAGGCGTCCAGCGGCAGCAGCCTATACCGCCGGAACGCGCAGACGATCTCTTCAACCCACAGCCCTTTACGTTCGCGACCGTGCCAGGTGCTCGGGGCCGACGTCGCCGAAGTGGGGGACGCCGAGTTGGCCCAGGGCGCGCACCAGTTCCAGCTCGAGGATCTCCACCGCCCGCGCCGCGCCATGCGCGCCGCCTGCGCCCACGCCGAAGGCGAGCGCCCGTCCGGTCAGGGCGAAGTCTGCCCCCAGGGCCTTTGCGCGCATGAGGTCCGCACCCCGCCGGATGCCACTGTCCACGATCACCTTCATCCGGCCCGCGACCGCCTTTGCGATGCCGGGCAGAACGTCCGCGGTGGCTGGGCCGAAGGCGACCTGGCGGCCGCCGTGGTTGGAGACGACGATGCCGTCGCACCCGGTCCCGGCGCAACGCAGGGCGTCGTCGGGGTGGAGGATGCCCTTCACCAGCAGCTTGCCGCCCCAGCGGTCGCGAAGCCGCTGCAGGGCCTCCCAATCGAAGGCCGGCGTGATGAGGGTCTTCTGCACCTCGGCGTAGGACGTCGCGGATTGCAGCAGGTCGGCATAGTTGGCGATGTTGGGTTTTCCGTGAAAGAGCGTCTCCAGCGACCAGCGGGGATGGGCCAGGAGCCCCAGCGCGACCTCCGGCGTGATCCGGAACGGCACGGCCAACTGGTTGCGGATGTCGCGGTCCCGCTTCCCGGCGGCGGGCACATCGGCGGTGACGAGCATCACGCCGTAGCCCGCAGCCTCGGCGCGGGACACAAGCCCCTCGGTCACCGTGTCGTCGCCCGAGACGTAGAGCTGGAACCAGCCATTGCCATCCGCGGCCTCCGCCAGCGCCTCCAGCGTGGTTGAGGCGGCGGAAGAGGCGACATAGGGCAGGTTCTCCCGCTTGCAAAGCCTTGCCAGCGCGAGGTCCGCGCCAGGCCAGAAGGCGTTGAGCATGCCGATGGGGGCCATCCCGAAGGGGGCGTCGTAGGTCTGACCGAAAAGTTCCGTGCGCGTGTCGATGGCCGAGACGTCGACCATGTAGCGCGGCACCAGTTCCACCTCCTCGAAGGCGGTGCAGTTGCGGCGCATGTTGCGTTCGGACTCCGCGCCGCCATCAACCAGGTCGAAGGCAAAGCGCGGGATGCGGCGACGCGCCATGTCGCGCAGATCGTCGATGGAAGCGGCACGGTCCAGTCGCATCAAATCGACCACCCGCCGTCCACGGCAAAGGCCTGCCCCGTGGTGAAACCCGCCAGATCGCCGGCGAGGTAGCAGACCATCGCGGCGATCTCCTCCGGCTTGCCGAGGCGGCCCATGGGCTGGCGGGCGGTAAAACTGGCCAGCGCCTTGTCGAAATCGCCTGTCGCGCGCAGCCGGTCTTCGAGCGAGGGGCTTTGCACCGTGCCCGGGCAGATCGCGTTGCAGCGGATGCCGTCCTTCACGAAATCGGCGGCGATCGACTTGGTCATGCCGATGATCGCGGCCTTGGACGCGCCGTAGGCAAAGCGGCGTGGCGCGCCTTTCTCGCTCGATACGATGGAGGCGATGTTGACGATGGAACCTGCGCCCCTTTCCAGCATGCCCGGCAGGACGGCCTTCGTCAGCCGGAAGAGGGCCTTGGCGTTCAGCTCGAACGACCGGTCCCACACCGCATCGTCACAGTCGAGGATGCTGCCGTCATGCACCCATCCGGCGCAGTTCACGAGGATGTCGACCGGCGCGAGATCGGCGATCAGCGCCGCGACGGCGTCTGCGTCCAGCACGTCCAGTCGGTGCGCGCTGATCCGGTCTGTCCCCTCGGCAATCCGGGCCACGCCGTCGCCGTCGATGTCGGTGGCGATGACCGTCGCACCGCGCGCGGCCAGCGCCTCGGCAGACGCTCGCCCGATACCGTTGGCGGCGGCGGTGACGAGGGCGGTCTTGCCCGCAAGTGTCTGTTCCATGGTCTTCTCCTTCATCGGGCGAGCCAGCCGCCGTCCACCGTCACGCAACTGCCGTGGCAGTAGGCGGCGGCTTCGGAGGCGAGGAACACCGCGGCGCCCGCGATCTCCGACGGCTCGGCGAAGCGGCCTGCCGGTATGCGGTCCAGCAGCGCCTTCGATCGGTCGGGATCGTCGCGCAGCGCCTGCGTGTTGTCCGTGGCGGTGTAGCCGGGGGCGATGGCGTTGACGTTCACGCCATGCGGTGCCCACTCGTTGCAAAGCGCCTTTGTCAGGCCCAGCACCGCGTGTTTCGAGGAGGCATAGGCCGGCACCCGCAGCCCCCCCTGCGAGCCGAGCACGGAGGACACGATGACGATCTTGCCGCTGCCTTGGGCGACCATGCGTTGTCCGGCGGCCTGTGACAGCAGCCACACGGAATCGAGGTTGACGGAAAGCACCCGGCGCCAGTCGTCCAGCGCCATGTCGGTCGAGTCCTCGCGATGGATGATGCCCGCATTGTTGACGAGGATGTCGAGCCCGCCAAGCGCGTCGGCAGCGAAGGTCACAACCTCCCTGGCGCCGGCCTCGTCCATCCCGGCGAAATCGGCGCGCACGGCGGCGGCCTTGCACCCCGTCGCCTTGATCCGGGCCAGTGTTTCCTCGGGCTGGTGGCTCCTGTAGGTGAGGGCGACGTCGGCACCGGCGGCGGCAAGGGCGAGGGCGATGCCCTCTCCGATGCCGGTCGCCCCGCCGGTGACAAGGGCCTTGCGGCCTGTCAGGTCGAACGGATTGCGCATCGCTCAGTACCGGTTCGCGATGGGCAGGTCTTCGGCGGGGAAGAGGGAGATGACCTCGCAGCCCTTCTCGGTCACGACGACCTCTTCCTCGATCCGCGCGGCGGAATAGCCGTCGGTCGCCGGGCAATAGGTTTCCAGCGCAAAGACCATGCCGGTCTGGATCTCCATCGGGTGATCGAGGCTGACGGCACGCGAGATGATCGGGCGTTCGTGCAGCGCCAGACCCAGACCGTGGCCGAACTGAAGGCCGAAGGCGGCGTCCTCGTTCGGAAAACCGAATTCCTCCGCCTTGGGCCAGAGCTTTGCTACCTGATCGGTCGTCACCCCCGGCTTGATCGCGGCAATCGAGGCGTCGATCCACTCACGCGCCTTCACGTAGGCATCGTTCTGCGACGGCGTCGCGCGGCCGATGTTGAAGGTCCTGTAGTAGCAGGTCCGGTAGCCCTGGTAGGACTGCAGGATGTCGAAAAAGGCCTGATCCCCGGGGCGGAAGTAGCGGTCCGTGAAGTTGTGCGGGTGCGGGTTGCAGCGCTCGCCGGAAATGGCGTTGATCGCTTCCACGTCGTCCGAACCCATCTCGTAGAGCATCTTGTTCGACAGCGCGACGATGTCGTTCTCGCGGATGCCGGGTTTCAGCTCTTCGTAGATCATGTGGTAGACGCCATCGACCATGCTGGCCGCCTGCGTCAGAAGCTGGATCTCGTCCCAGTTCTTGATCTCGCGCGCGGCGAGCATGATCTGCTGGCCGTCGACGACGTGCAGACCCTCCTCTTGCAGCGCATGGAACATCGCCGTCTCGGCGTAGTCCACACCCACCGGCATGTCGGCCATCCCTGCGTCGCGGATCAGCCCGGCGATCTGCTTGGCGTATTTCTTCATCAGGCCGAATTCAGGCGGGATCGTCCCGCGCATCCCCACCACACCGGCCAGACAATGGCTCGGCTCCAGCCAATCGGAGTAGCGCTTGTGGTGCTCGGCGGCGGAGCCGAAATCCCAGACGTAGGGGCTGTCGTCGCCGGTCAGCAGGCAGAAGCGGCACATCTTGTCCCGCTCCCATTCGCCGATCTTGGTGGCCGAGACGTAGCGGATGTTGTTCACGTCGAACAGCAAGAGCGTGCCTGCGGGCGAGTTCTGCAGCGCCTGCCGAGTCCGGGCCAGCCGGTAGCGGCGCAGTCGGTCATGGTCGATGCGGCGTTCGAAGTCGACCGAGGTGTGGCCCCATGCGGGAAGGCGTTCGCGCCATTCCCAGTTGGGTTCGAGGTCTTGCGGGGTCAGCAGGTTCGGCATCAGTGCGCGGGACATGGAAAGCTCCTCCGGGTCGCGCGGGCGGCCCGTTGCATGGGTTGAAATTGTTCGGAAAGTCAGTGGGTTACTTCGTTACCCAGCCGCCGTCGATGGAGATCATCTGGCCGGTCATGTAGTCGCTGTCGTCGGACGCCAGGAAGGACGCGGTCCCGGTGATGTCCTTGGGGTAGGAGACCCGCTTGATGACAAGGTTGTTGGCGACGATGTCGTCGTAGGCCTGCCCCTCGCGTTCCTTGAAGCCGATCTCGACCAGTTCCTTGTCCAGTTGCTCCCACAGCGGGGTGACGACCACGCCGGGGGCATATCCGTTGACGGTGATGTTGTGCTCGGCCAGCCCGAGCGCGCCGCATTCGGTCAGCGCCAGACAGCCGTATTTCGAGGTACAATAAACCGTCACGTCCACCAGCGGTTTGCGGGAGGCGATGCTGCCCACGTTGATCAGCTTGTAGGGATGATCCTCCATCGGGCCCTGCGCGATCATCTGCTTCGCCGTCTCCTGCATGCCAAGCCACATGGCCTTGGTGTTGACGTTCATGATCATGTCCCAGTTGTCCTCATCGATATCCATGAAGAACCGGGGCTTGTTCAGGCCCGCGTTGAACAGGGCGACGTTGATCGATCCGAAGGCGTCCACCACCGCGGCGACGGCCGCCGCGTTATCCTCCCGTTTGGTCACGTCCATCTTCACCGCGATGGCGCGGCCGTTCCCGGCGGCGTTGATCCGGTCAGCGACCTTCTGCGCCTCGGCCTCGTCCAGGTCGCCGAGGCAGACGTTCGCCCCCTGCGCGGCAAAGCTTTCGGCGCTGGCCGCACCCATGCCGCGCGCGGCACCGGTGATCAGGATGTTCTTTCCCTTCAAGCGATTGGGGTCCATGGTGATTTCCTCCTCCTATCACGGTGTCCCGTTTTGTCCGATCAATGCGTCGGCGCGGTCCTGTGCGCGGCGCAAAGCCTCGCGCGGGGAGACAATCCCGCGGAGCATGTCGTGGAATTCCTCGCCGCAGATCTTGAAGATGTCGCCGATCTCCGGCACCGGCGGGCGCGGCCAGAATTGCAGTTCGTCGCGCCATGACATCCCGTCGACCGCCTCGAAGATGGTCGAGAGGCGGCGCACGTCCGGATCGGCCCCGACCGAGTAGCGCGGGTTGGTGCGGCTGCCGTTCTGCACGTAAAGCTTCTGCGCCTCCGGCGAGGTGAAGACCCGCAGCGCCTCGACCGCCGCGGGCACCCGTTCTGGCGCGAGGTTGGCGGGGATGCCCATGACGTAGCCGCCGACCGGGGCGACGGGCCGCATGCCCGGTGCCGGCGGATGTGGCAGGTAGCTGGTCTGGCCGCAGGCGGGCGAGGTCTCGTCCAGTTCGAAGTAGGGGGCCAGCAGCGTATAGCCGTAGGCCATGGCCACCTTCCCGGCGGCATAGGGGCGGACCCGCTCGTACCAGGACATCGACAGGATGTCGGGGGGCGAATACTTGAGCAGCTCCAGCAGGAACTCGGCCGCGGCCAGACCGGCATCGGTGTCGATCGTCGCGCGGTAATGACCCCGGGCGAGGTGTTCGGTTCCGAAACCGCCCGCTTGTTCCGGAAGGTCGAGGATCGGCTGGCCAAAGTCGGCAAAGGTCATCAGCACCGTGTGCCCCAGCGCCGTGCCGCGCGCGGCGTTCCAGGCTATGCCGTACTTGCCGCGCTGCGGGTCGTGCAGCGCACGCGCCGCGTCCAGCAGCGTTTCGGTGGTGGAGGGCGGCTCAAGCCCGGCCTTGGCGAACAGGTCGTGTCGGTAGAACAGGAGCTCCGGCGTGGTCTGCGCCGGTACGCCGTAGGCCCGCCCGCCCCAATGCGCGCCTTGCCAGCCCGCGGTGTGAAAGTCCGCCGGGTCGAGCCGCGACAGGTCCATGGCATCGTCCAGCGGCATGAGGACGTTCTTGCTGGCGAACTCGCCGATCCACGGCAGGTCGACGGCGATTATGTCGTATCGGCTGGCGTCGCGCGCCGCGTTGCGCAGGGCCTCTTCGCGCAGGCGGTCGATGGAAAAGGCGCGCTGGCTGATCTCCGTGCCGATCACCTGTTCGAACTGGCGCTTGAGCGTGTCCATGACCATGAAGGTCGGATCGCCATGCACCAGCACCCGCAGCCCGCCCGAGACTTTGAGCGGTTCGTGCAGCACCCGCAGCGGCGGGATGGACTGCGCGGCGATGTAGCTGCCGCCGAAGTAATAGTCGCGGGTGTCCTGCCCACGGCCCGGCCCGCCGAAGGTGGTCTCGCCCAGGCGGCGCAGGCGGCCCGAAAGCTGCATCCACGTCTCGATCATCGCTTCGCTGGGGTGCATCGAGAAGCTCTTGCCGGTAGCGGTGCGCGGGCGCTGTTCGATCAGGCCGGCATCGACCATCTCCTTCAGCCGCCGGTTCGCCGTGGCATAGGGCACGCGGCTGGCGCCGATCAGCGAAGTGGGCGTGACTGTCTTGCCGTCGAGGTGCCCCTGCAGCAGGTGCATCATCATGCGCAGGTGCGCGTTTGGGGCCACGAGGTCGAGCGCGCCCTCAAGTTCGTCGCTGAAGGCTTCGAGGAAGGACAGGATCTCCACGGCCTCCGGCTTCGCCAGCGGCGCGGCGGGGCTTTGTCGGTCATGTCCTCCCATGTCGTTCATGGCCTGCGTCTTCTTCTTGATGTTCGGGTGGCTGTGCGGCCCATTCGCCGCATCCATCTTGGATGAATCGCGTTGTGTCACCGCGGGTCTCCTTGCAGGATGTCCAATGTGATCCCCGGTGCGTATCGAGAATCTGTCCAATCTGAATAAATCATATCTCATTTCGGATATTTTTGATGGATGCCTCTGCGTCAAAACCGGGCACGCTGAGTCACGTTCATTCGGCCAGGCCGGATGGTTCAGGGGGCCCGGGAGGAGCCCCGGGGATGGTCGCAAGAGGTGCGGCACCCGCTCAGTCAATTCCATGGGAGGAATAACATGAAGATCAGGACGATTCTTGCGGTCACCACCGCAGCGGTCACGTTCGGCGGGGCCGCCTTTGCCGAAAGCCACGGCGGCGCGATGAAGATCGGCATCACGCAGAACAACGTGGGCGTCGACAGCTACCAGACCACCTACGAGAAGGCCTTCATCGAGGCGGCAGAGGCCAACGACATGGTCGAGACCATCGTGCTCGACGCGGGCGGCGACGTGGCCCGCCAGATCGCGCAGATGGAGGACCTCATCCAGCAGGACGTCGACGCCATCATCATCTGGCCGACCAACGGCGAGGCAGTGATCCCCGCCGTTCGCAAGGCGCACCAGGCCGGTATCCCGGTCATCGTGACCAATTCGAACATCGCCGAGCAGGGCTTCGATTTCGTGAAGTCCTTCTCCGGTCCGGACAACATCACGCAGGGCGCCCGCTCGGCCGAGATCATGTGCGACAAGTTCAAGGAGATGGGCATCGAGGACGAGGCGCAGGTCGTCCACATCACCGGCCAGCCGGGCTACACCACCGCCATCGAACGCGCCAAGGGCTTCGAGGACCGCCTGCCGGAGGTCTGCCCGAACGTGACCGTCGTCGACACCCAGCCGGGAGACTGGAACCGCGAGAAGTCGCAGCAGGTCATGGAAGCCTTCCTCGTGAAGTACGATGACATCGACGGCGTCTATGCCGGAGACGACAACATGGGTGTGGGCGCGCTGAACGCCGCCAAGGCCGCGGGCCGCGACGGCATCATCTTTGTCGGCGCGACCAACTTCGCGGTGGGCTACGAGGCCATGGCAGCGGGCGACTACTGGGGTTCGATCTACCAGTCGCCGGTCGACGATGCGAAGGCCGCGCTGCAGACCGCGGTCGACGTGCTGAGCGGTGAAGAGGTGCCGTTCCTGAACTACTTCGACACGCCGAAGATCACCCAGGACAACATGGAAGAGTTCTCCAAGCCGGTGTTCTGATCGATCCTCCCGCGGTGCGGGGCGCGCGCAAATACCTGCGTGCCCCGCATTGTCGGTTGGACCAAACCCAAGACATGTGAGGAAACACGCCATGGGACGTGTGACGGGGCGCGCCTGCATCGTGACGGGCGCGGCGCGCGGCATCGGCCGCGCAATCGGCGAGGCGCTGCTGGAAGAGGGCGCGAAGGTCTGTTTCGCCGACATCGACGGTGACGGTGTCGCCGCGGTCGCCGAACAGAACAGCGCACGCTTCGCCGCGCAGAACGTGACCTCGGCCCGGGTGGACGTGACGGACCGCGCCGCCGTCCGCGCGATGATCGACCACACCGTCGAGACCTTCGGACGGCTCGACGTGAAGTTCAACAACGCGGGCGTCAACAAGCCGATGAACTTCATGGACGTGGACGAAGCCAACTGGAATTTCATCATGGGCGTGAACGGTCTGGGCTGCATGATCGGCATGCAGGAGGCGGCCCGTCAGATGATGGCGCAGGGCCGGGGACCCGATGGCATGGCGGGCAAGATCGTCAACACCGCCTCCGTCGCGAGCCGTCAAGGCTTCGACAATGTGGCACCCTACTGCGCGTCGAAGTTCGCTGTGGTGTCGCTGACGCAATCCGGCGCTCGCGACCTTGCCAGGCACGGGATCACCGTGACCGGCTTTGCGCCCGGTGTCGTGAAGACCGAGATGTGGGAACAGGTCGACCGCGACCTTATGGAGATCGGCGCTTCTGCCCGCCCGGGGCAGGCGATGGAGGAGTTCTCCTCCTCGATCCTCAAGGGCCGTGTCGCGACGCCGCCCGACATCACGGGAACGACCACCTTCCTCGCGTCGCGAGAGAGCGACTACATGACCGGGCAGATCGTGATGATCGACGGGGGGATGACGCTGGTCTGACATCGCCCACCGACCACACGTTCGATACCATACGCAGGCCTGCGATTTCAGGGAGGGGATCATGGCAGTTTTCGACAAAAGGGAGATCGGCAGCGTTCTGGCGAAACAGGGTATCCTGATCGCCTTCGCGCTGTTCATGATCGCCTTCACCATCGCCAATCCGAAGTTCATTTCCGTCGACAACGTCTTCAGCGTCGTGCGGTCGTCCGCGATCCTGGGTGTGATGGCACTTGGCGTGACGTTTGTCGTCATCAGCGGCAACCTCGACCTGTCGGTCGGATCGATGATGTCCTTCTCGACCATCGTGGTGCTCGACCTCCACGACAAGGTCGGTCCCGCGCTGGCCATTCCGCTGATGTTCGCCATGACCCTATGCCTGGGCGCCTTCATCGGGTTCCTGGTCGGCTATCTCAGGCTCAACTCGCTGATCGTGACGCTGGGGATGCTGTCGGCGATCCACGGTCTGACGCTGACCTATTCCGGCGGCCAGAACATGGACATCGCCGACAAGGAGGGCACCTGGTTCTCCGTCTTCGGGCAGGGCACGGCGCTTGGCATTCCCGTCCCGATCCTGATCTTCGTGGCACTGGCCGCGTTCCTCGGGCTGGCGCTGGCGCGGACGCCCTTCGGGCGCAAGGTCTACGCGGTGGGCGGCAACGGCACGGCGGCGACCTTCTCGGGCATCCGCAGGGCGCGCACCGTCTTCACCTGCTACCTGATCTCGGCGGGCTGCGTCGCCACCGCAGGCCTTATCCAGGCCAGCCGCTCGCTCGGGTCGCAGAACACCGTGGGGCAGGGGCTGGAACTCGAGGTGCTGGCCGCGGTGATCCTTGGCGGGGCGTCGCTGCTGGGCGGGTCGGGCACGATCTTCAAGACCGTGATCGGGGTGCTGATCCTCGGCTTCATCCAGAACGGGCTGCTGCTCGTGGGCTTGCAGTTCTACGTCCAGTTCGTCGTCACCTGGATCATCATCATCCTCGCGGTCTGGCTGGATATTGCGGCCAAGCGCGGCAAGCTCTGGTCCATGATCGCGTAAGGGAGGCACGGCAATGCAAAAGGTCAATTTCTCCGCAGCGCTCAAGGGCGGCGCGATCTGGGGCTTCATCCTGCTGGAACTGCTGTTCTTCAGCATCGCGGGCGAATACCTCTCGGTCTCCGACAAGGCGTTCATGGACCTCGAGAACATGCTGCTGCTGTTCAAGCAGTCGGCGCCCATCGGCATCATCGCCATGGGCATGACCATCGTCATGGTGAACGGCAACATCGACCTGTCGGTCGGCGCCACCTTCGCCATCGCGGCGATCATCCTGCTCGAATCCATGACCTGGCCGATCTTCGCGGGCCTCGGCGACTGGGTGATCCCGGTGGCGTGGCTGCTGGCCCTGACGGTCGGTACCCTGCTTGGCGCTCTGAACGGGCTGATCGTCTGGAAGACCGGCGTCGATGCCTTCATCGTCACGCTGGGATCCATGCTGGGCTACCGGGGCATCGTCTTCATGTTCAACGGAGAGAACCCGACAAGCCACCTCAACTGGACGCTGGTGGACTTCGCCGAGGCAGAGTTCCTCGGGCTGGCGACCGCGACGTGGTTCCTGCTGGGCGTCACGCTGGTGATGTGGTTCCTCATGGCGCGCACGGTGCATGGCCGCAACGCCTATGCCATCGGCGACAACCGCGAGGCAGCGGTGAATGCGGGCATCCGCGTCGGCCCGCACATGATGATCAACTTCGCGATCATCGGCTTCCTCGCCGCACTGTCGGCGGTGGTCTTCTACTCGGAAAGCGGGTCGGTGAACCCCAACGACGGGCAGCTCTACGAGCTCTGGGTCATCACAGCGGTCGTGCTGGGCGGCACCAAGATCACCGGCGGGGCAGGCAACGTCATCGGCACCTTCGGCGGGGTCATCGCGATCCAGCTTCTGCGCAAGGGGCTGGGCCACATCGGGGCAGATACTTCAACGGTAAACCTTGTGATCGGTCTGATCCTGATCGCGGTTCTGTTCCTCGACCGGCAGTTGAACATCAAGGGCAAAGAGGAGCTGAGGGTATGACACAACCGGTTCTGCGTCTCGAAGACATCGTCAAGACCTTCCCCGGCGTCCGGGCGCTGGACGGGGTGTCGCTCTCCGTCATGCCTGGCGAAGTTCACGCCCTCATGGGCGAGAACGGGGCCGGCAAGTCGACCCTGATGAAAGTGCTCGGCGGCATCCACCAGCCCACCGAAGGCGCGATCTACATGGGCGACCAAAAGGTCGTCATGGCCGGCCCGCTTGAGGCGAAGGCCAAGGGCATCGTCTTCATCCACCAGGAGCTCAGCCTCGCCGAGGAACTGAGCGTGGCCGAGAACATCTACCTCGGAGAACTGCCGCGAAAGAGCTTCGGCCGGGTCGACTGGGCGACGCTCACGAAGAAGACCGACGCGATCCTCGGCAAGCTGAACGTGGGCTTCGACGCGCGCACCCGGGTTGGCGACCTGTCGATCGCCAACCAGCAGATGGTGGAGATCGCCCGCGCCCTGACCGTGGACGCCAAGGCGGTGATCTTCGACGAGCCCACGGCCTCTCTGACCGATGCGGAGAAGGTCGTCCTGTTCGACGTGATCGCCGACCTGAAGCGTGACGGGGTGGGGGTTATCTACATCTCCCATCGCATGGAGGAGATTTTCCGTATCACCGACCGTATCTCCATCCTGCGCGACGGCCAGTACCAGGGCACGGTCAACACCGCCGAGACCACGGAGGAGGCGGTGACGCAGATGATGATCGGCCGCAAGCTCGACCTCAGCCGCAACGCCGCGCACCACGAACTGGGAGAGGTCGCGCTGGAGGTGCGGGGCCTGTCCTGCGGCAAGCTCTACAAGGATGTGTCGTTCGAGATCCGGCGTGGTGAGGTCGTGGGCTTCTATGGTCTGGTCGGCGCCGGGCGGACCGAGATCGCGGAAACGCTCTTCGGCCTGCGCACCCCCTCTGCCGGGCAGATCCGGCTGGCGGGCAAGGAGGTCAGCATCCACAGCCCGACGGACGCCATCGCAAAGGGCATCTCCCTCGTCCCCGAGGACCGCAAGGGGCAGGGGTTGGTGCTTGGCATGAACTGCCGGGACAACATGACCCTGCCGCAGGTCGACGACCTGAGGACCGGGCCGTTCATGGCCGAAGGGGCCGAGGTGGCGATTTTCGACCAGTACCGCGACCGGCTCGACATCCGCACGCCGGGCTGGAAACAGAAGGTCGGCAACCTGTCGGGCGGCAACCAGCAGAAGATCGTGATCGGCAAGTGGCTCTCGATGCACCCGGAGGTGCTGATCGTGGACGAGCCCACGCGCGGCATCGACGTCGGCTCCAAGTCGGAGATCCACAAGCTGCTGCGCGAACTGGCGGCGCAGGGCTATGCCGTCATGGTCATCAGTTCAGAAATGCCGGAGGTCTTGCATGTCTCCGACCGGATCGTCGCCATGTACTCCGGCCGCATCATGCGCACCTTCACCTCCGAGGAAGTGACCGAGGACAGCCTGATCCAGGCGATCTCCGGCATTGGCCAGGAGGTGGCGTGAACAGCACGCTCCGGCCTTGGCTGGTCCGCAACCCGGGCTGTGCCCTCGCCGGACATCAAGGAAAGGACCAGACATGAAACTTCTGCGCTACGGCCCGCCCGGGGCCGAGAAACCCGGGCTTCTGGACAGCGATGGCCATGTGCGCGACCTCTCCGGCGTGGTGGCGGACATCTCCGGCGACGTGCTGCGCCCCGAAGGCCTTGCCGCGCTGCGCAATCTCGATCCGTCCAGCCTGCGGCGGGTCGAGGGCACGCCGCAGGACGACCTGCGCCTCGGTCCTTGTGTCGGGGCTATCGGCAAGTTCATCTGCATCGGCCTCAACTACGCCGATCACGCTGCCGAATCCGGCATGCCCATCCCGGAAGAGCCGATCATCTTCAACAAGTGGACCTCTGCCATCTGCGGGCCGAACGACCCGATCCAGGTTCCGCGCGGCTCGGAAAAGACCGACTGGGAGGTCGAGCTTGGCGTGGTGATCGGCGCGCCCGGCGTCTACATCGAGGAGGCCGACGCGATGGATCATGTCGCCGGGTTCTGCGTCATCAACGACGTGTCAGAGCGTGACTTCCAGCTGCATCGCGCGGGGTCTTGGGACAAGGGCAAGGGCTGTGACACCTTCGGACCGACCGGCCCATGGCTCGTCACGCCCGACGAGGTGGGCGATGTCGATGCGCTCGACATGTGGCTCGACGTCGACGGCGAACGGATGCAGTCGGGCAGCACTGCCACGCTGATCTTCAAGGTTCCCCATCTGGTCGCCTATTGCAGCCGCTTCATGAGCCTCCAGCCCGGCGACGTGATCTCCACCGGCACGCCCCCGGGCGTCGGCATGGGCAAGACCCCGCCGCGCTACCTGAAGGGCGGAGAGACCGTGTCGCTCGGCATCGCGGGGCTGGGGGAGCAGAGAAGCAGGGTCCTGCACGCAAACTGACCCGACGCGCTTGGGGGCGGCTGTTTGTCGGCCGCCCCGGCGCAAGGTGTCTAGGCCTTCGCCCGTGCGGCCACATCCTGAAGCGCCTCGAAGATGGCATATCTGCCTTCGTGGCGCCGGACTGCTTCCGCATCGGGATGGTTGATGACACCGGCGCGCGACATGGTGCGCATCGCGTCGCCCGCGTCCGTCCGCAGACCAGACGCCAGCGCCCCCAGCATCGCGGCCCCCAGCAGAACGGGTTCGTCTGTCTCGGGCGCCACCACCGGTTTGCCGGTCGTATCGGCGAGGATCTGTCTGACCAGCGGATGCCGTCCCGCGCCGCCGCTCACCGCGATCCGGTCCACCCCGGCACCGGCGGCGGCCTGCGCGGCGATGATCTGGCGCAACCCGTAGCCCAGTCCGCACAACGTGGCGAGGTAGAGCGCCAGCAGGCTCTCCGGCCCGCGATCCATGCCAAGCCCCATGACGGTGGCGCGCCGGTGCGGGTCGGCATGAGGCGCGCGGTTGCCCAGAACTTCGGGGACAACATGGACCCCGGCGGCCAGTTGGGTCACGTCCCGGCCCCCCACACGATCCGCAAGCCACGCGGGCAGAGATTGTCCTGCCGCCTTGGCCTGCCGGTGGGCCTCCGGCGCGAAAGGGTGATGCTCGATCAGCTGGTCCACCGCAGCACCCGCCGCCGATTGGCCGCCTTCGTTCAGCCACATGCCCGGGACCATCGCCGAATGGTAAGGCCCCCAGACCCCGGGCACGAACGCAGGCTCGACGGTTGTCGTCATCGTGCAGGACGAGGTGCCGAAGACGTAGCCAAGGTCGCGCGTCGGATCGCCCGCCGTTCCGACCGTTCCCAGACCCCCGGCATGCGCGTCGATCAGCCCGGCGCCGACCGGTGTGTTCTCTGGCAGGCCCATGCTTTCGGCGGCCTCGGCGGTCAAACCATGGCCCAGCGCTGTCCCGGCGGGCACCACCCGGCTGCCGATCCGGAAGAAGTCGTCGCGGCTCAGATCGCCCAGCCCGACCTTCTCGAAATAACTCGTGTCCCAGCGGTTCTCGTGGGCGAGGTAGGTCCACTTGCAGGTGACGGTGCAGACAGACCGGGCCAGATCGCCCGACGCCTTCCACGTCAGGAAGTCGGTGAGATCCATGAACTGCCAAGCAACGTCGTAGATGTCGGGCGCGTTCTCCTTCAACCAGAGGAGCTTGGGCGTCTCCATCTCGGGCGAGATCACGCCGCCCACGTAGTCCAGCACCGGATGGCCAAGCGCGTTGATCCGCTCCGCCTGTCCGGTGGCGCGGTGATCCATCCAGACGATGATGTTGCGATCTTCGCCGACCGGCAGCGGCACGCCGCCTTGGCCGAGGATCACCAGCGAACAGGTGGCATCGAAGCCGATGCCCGCCACGCTGGCCGGGTCCACGGCGGAGGCGGCGATCGCCCCGCGCACGGCCTGGCAGACGGCGGACCAGATGTCGTCGGAGGATTGTTCGACCCGGTTGCCGTCGCCTTTCCAGATCGCGATGTCCTGCATGGCGGACCCTTTCAGGACGCCCGTCTCTTCAAAGACCCCGGCCCGCGCCGATCCTGTGCCCACGTCGATACCGATCAGGTGTTTCATCTCAGTCAACCTCTCTTTCGGGCGGGAAAGCCATGTGCCGTGTCATCGTCATGTCCGAGCCGCCTGAGCCGTGTGGCCAACCGCAGGCCAGTTCCTTCCCGCACCACGCATTAAATCCGCCCGAGCCTTGACCTGTCCTTGCCGCTGCGCAGGCGGCGCGATTTCGTGTCTGGGACATCCGGTTCCTCCTCCAAGTCAGGCCCGGCGCGCCACGCCCGAGACACCCCGCTGCAGGACATGAGGCCGGTTTCGCTTGAGGGCTTGATCATCTCCGGCGCGCCTGATCGGGCCGCTCAATCGATTGAGCAATCGATGCAGCATGTCTGCCGCCATGTAAACTCGTCAACGTCAGATCGCATCGTCAGGGCGTCACAGGCCCGCATCCCCCACACGCCGCGCGCCGCCGGAAGGTGCCGCGGGCAGGCCCGGCAGGCAGACCTTGCGGCCCGAAGGCGTGGTCTCGACCGAGACACCGATGCCGTAGACCGCGCTCAGGGTCTGAGTGGTCAGCACCTCGTCGCAGGGGCCTTCAGCCACCCGTTGCCCGGCCTTCATCAACAGGACGCGTGCGCCAAGCTGGAAGGCGTGGTCGGGGTTGTGGGTGGACAGAACGACACCATGACCGCCATGCGCAGCGGCGCGGGCCAGCGCCGAAATCCGCGCCAGCACCTGCGCCTCGTTGCCGAAGTCGAGGCTGGCAGTCGGTTCGTCCATGACCATCAGCGGCGCCTCCTGCGCAAGCGCGCGGGCGATCAGCACCAGTTGCCGCTGGCCGCCGGACAGGCGGGAGTAGTCGGCAGTGGCGAGGTTTCCGATCCCCAGTTGCACCATGGCGGCAAAGGCCGCGTCCCGGTCGGTGCGGGAGGGCTGGCCGAAGGCGCCGAGGCGCGCGGTCCGGCCCATCAGCACGACATCCAGCGCCTCGAACGGGAAGGGCGGGGCGTGTGCCTGCGGCACGTAGGAGATCTGCCGCGCGACCTCGGCCCGGCGCTGCGCGGTGATGGGCTTGCCGGAAAGCAGGACTTCGCCCGAGAGTGGCGGCAGCAATCCCAGAAGCGTGCGGAACAGCGTCGTTTTCCCGCAGCCGTTGGGACCGAGCAGGCACAGCACGTCGCCCGGCTCCACTGTGAGGCCGAGGCCGGAGCCGATCACCTGCTGTCCGTACCCGATGGACAGATCGCGTGCGACCAGCATCAGGACCAGCCCCGCCGCCCGCGGGCGAGGAGCCAGACGAAGAATGGCGCGCCGATGACGGCGGTGAGGATGCCAAGCGGGATCTCTGCGGCGGCAAGGGAGCGGGCAGCGGTGTCCACCACCAGCAGGTAGAGTGCGCCGATCAGCACCGATGTGGGCAGCAGCCTGCCGAACCCCGGTCCGGCAATCATCCTGGCGATGTGCGGGATCACCAGCCCGACCCATCCGACCACGCCCGCCAGCGCGGTCACGCTTGCGGTGACAAGTGTGGCTGCGGTGATGACGAGGAACCGGGTGCGGCCGGCGTCGATGCCGAGCGACCGGGCCTCCTCGTCGCCGAGGGAGAGCACGTTGATCCGCCAGCGCAACAGCCACAGTGGCACCAGACCGAGCAGGACGAGGGGCAGCGCGGGCATGATATCGTCGGAGGTGGTCGCCGCCAGCGATCCCAGCAGCCAGAAGGTTATCGCAGGAAGCTGGTCGTAGGGGTCCGCCATGACCTTCAGAAGCGAGGTCACCGCCCCTGCCAGCGCGCCGATCACCACGCCGATCAGCACAAGCGAAAGGGTCCGGTCCGTACCGCGCACCGCCGAGGCCACGAGCATGACGATACCTACCGCGACCATGCCGCCGACGAAGGCCGAGCCCTGGATCGCGGCGACCGGCAGCGACAGGAAGATCCCTGCGACGGCGCCCAGCCCGGCTCCGGCGGATACTCCGAGGATGTCCGGCGACACCAGCGGGTTGCGGAACAGCGCCTGGTAACTGGCCCCCGCCGCCGCCAGCGCCGCGCCGACCATAAGGGCTGCGGCGACGCGCGGCAGGCGGATCCTCCAGACCACGATGGTGGATTGCGTGTCCCCCCGGCCCGCGAGCGTGGCCAGCACCTCGCCCGGGGAAAGGGCGTAGGGGCCGATCATGATCGCGCCAAAGGCCGTCGCGCAGACCAGCGCGATCAGCACGCCGGTCAGCGTCGCCCCCGTCAGGATGCGTGCCGCGCGGTCCCTTGGCGGGTTGCCTACCTCGGGGGTCGCCCGTCCGTCCATTCCAGAAGCCTGTCCAGTTCGTCCTCGTCGAGGTCCACGTGATAGTAGCGCCGGTAGAACGCGCGCGTGTCGTCGCGCAGGTCCGACGTCCATTGATCCGGATACAGCAGCCCCGCCATCCAGATCAGCCCGATCATCCGGTTGACGGAGGGCGGGCCATCGATCCAGCCAAAGGGCTCGACCGGCGAAAGGTACACGCGCCCGCTCTGCACCGCGTCGATCCCGGCCCACAGCGGATCGTCGAAGACGCCTGGATAGAAAGTGTCGTCCCAGGTGACGATGGTGTCCGGATTGGCGACGATGACCTGCTCCATCGAGGCGTTCACCAGCCCGCGTGTCGCACCGCCGTCGTCGGCCACGTTGCGGCCCCCGGCGCGCTCGATGATCTCGGTGTTGATGGAGCCTTTCATCCCGGTCTCCAGCCCGTCCGGTCCCCGCGCCAGGTAGACGCGCGGCCGGTCCTCTTCGGGGATGCCGGACAGGATCGCGTCGATCCGGGCAAAGGTGTCCTCGACATCTGCGGCCAGCGTCGCTCCGCGGTCGGGCACGCCGAGGATGTCCCCGACGAGGCGCAGCGCGTCCGGCGTTGCCTCGAACCGGCCATCGACGAGGATGTAGGGAATGCCCGTCTGTTCCTGAACCCGGTCCGCGAGATCGATGTAGGTGTCGAGGACGGAGCCGAAGTCGATGATCAGGTCGGGCCGGAGGGACAGCACCCGTTCGAGGTTGGCCTCACCGCCGCGTCCGGTGAGCCGCCCGGTCTCCGGCAGGTCGCGGTAGGGCGCGGCGATGTAGGTCCGTTCCTCGGGACGCAGGGCGCGCGGCCAGCCGGGCAGGGTGTCGGGCTTCACGATATAGGTGAGCACCGCTGCGGTCGGACCGGCGGCAAAGACCGTCTGCACCTCGTCAGGGATCTCGACGACGCGCCCTGCGCTGTCGGTCACGCTCCGCGCGGCAACGGGACCCGCAAGCAGCAGGACAAAGAGACAGAACGCGCGCATCTGGGGGCAAGACCTTCTTCGCTGCGTGGCCGGCGACCGTCGCCGTGCCTTTGCGGCAAACTGCAATGACGGGCGCGGTAATGGAAGGGTTGTCGGGCAAAAGTTGACGTAAGGTTGATTTCGGCGCGCGGACCCGCCCTTTTTCACCCGGCGTTTGCAAATCGCGGCGAATGGTATACCAGAATCCCGTGCCACGCGGGTGGCGGGTTGGCAGGGAAGAGAACGACATGATCGAAAGCTGGCGGTGGTATGGGGATCTCGACACGATCTCGCTGAACCAGATCCTCCAGACAGGCGCATCCGGCATCGTGACCGCGCTGCACGAGATCCCCTATGGCGAAGTGTGGTCGCGGGAGGCGGTCGCCGAACGCACGTCCCGCATCCGCGCGGCGGGCATGGATTGGGTCGTCTGCGAAAGCCTGCCGCTGCACGAAGACATCAAGCTGGGCACCGGCGATCTCGGGACGCTGTTCGCGAACTACCGTCAGTCGATGGCCAACCTCGCCGCTGAGGGCGTCACCACGATCTGCTACAACTTCATGCCGCTCATCGACTGGACCCGGACGGACCTTGCCGCACCGGTGGCCTCGGGCGGGACCTGCCTGCGCTTCGACGCGGTGAAGATGGCGGCGTTCGAGCTGCACATGCTGGGCCGCGCGGCGGCAGAGGAAGACTATTCCGCCGAGGTCGTGATGAAGGCGGCGGCATGGCATGCGGAATCTTCCGAAGACGACCGTGCCGCGCTGCTGAACGCGATCATGTGCGGCCTGCCGGGCGCCTACGATCGCTACGACATCGAACAGCTCCGCGCGGCGCTGGCGCGTTACGACGGGATGACCCGCGACGACATCCGCGCGAACTTCAAACGGTTCCTCGAAGAGGTGGTGCCCACCGCCGAAGAGCTTGGCGTGCGGCTCTGCGTGCACCCGGACGATCCGCCGCGCAACATCCTAGGCCTGCCGCGGGTCGTCTCGGGCGCCGAGGACGTGGCTTGGGTCATGGGCGCGGTCGACAGCGTTGCCAACGGCCTGACGCTCTGCTCCGGTTCGCTGGGGGCGGGGCCTGCCAACGATCCGGTCGCCATCGCCCGGACCCACGCCGACCGCATCCACTTCGCCCACCTGCGCAACGTCCGGAAGGAACCCGACGGGTCGTTCGAGGAGGCGGCGCACCTGGAAGGCGACACCGACATGGTGGCGCTGGCGCGCGTCCTGCTGGACGAGGAGGCGCGCAGGCGGGCAGAGGGCCGCGCGGATGCCAATATCCCGTGGCGGCCCGATCATGGTCACGACCTGCTCGACGACCTCACCCGCGACAATTTCCCCGGCTATCCGCTGATCGGGCGCATGCGGGGCATGGCCGAGATGCGCGGCGTCATCACCGCGCTGAAGGCGGCCTGATCCCTGCCGCGGCGCGCCCCGGTTGCGGGACGCGCCAAAGGGTCATGCGACCGAGGCGAACCCGGCGTCGAGCGCCGAGAGGATCGTGTCCACATGCGCGGCCGTCAGGATCAGCGGCGGCGAGAGGATGATATTCGGCCCGGAAACCCGCACCATCGCGCCTGCCTCGTAGGTGGCACGGTGGATCCGGCCGATGGTCTTCTTGTCGATCGCGGTCTTGGAGGCGCGGTCAGACACCAGCTCGAGCGCGCACATCAGGCCATGCCCGCCGCGCACGTCGCCGATCAGCTCGAACTTCTCCTTCAGCGCGTTCAGCCCCTCGAAAAGCTGCGCCCCCCGGGCTGCCGCGTTGTCCTTGACCGACAGACGCTCCGTTTCCTTCAGGCAGGCGATGGCCGCCGCCGCGCCGACCGGATGGCCGGAGTAGGTGTAGCCAGACCCGATGGAGCCCTTGCCGGAGGTGTCGGATTCGAACACCTCCACGATCTTGTCCGACAGCATGACGGCGCCGAAAGGGAAGTAGCCGTTGGTGATCGCCTTTGCGGTGCAGGCCATGTCGGGCTGCACGCCCCAATGGCGCGAGCCCGTCCAGTCGCCGGTGCGTCCGAAGGCGGTGATGACCTCGTCCGCGATCAGGAGGATGCCGTTGCGGTCGCAGATCTCGCGCACGCCGCGCATGAAACTTGCGTGCGGCGGGATGACCCCGCCTGCGCCCAGCACCGGCTCCATGATGAAGGCGGCGATGGTGCCAGCGCCCTGGAAGGCGATCTCGTCCTCCAGCGCGGCAAGGCACATCTGCGCCAGCCGCTCCGGGTCGGTCTCGTTGAACGGGTTGCGGTATGTGTAGGGCGCAGGGATGTGGAAACAGCCCGCCATCAGCGGTTCGTACTGCGTGCGGAAGTTCGCGTTGCCGTTGACCGAGGCGCCCAGCGTATGCGTGCCGTGGTAGCCCTTCTTGAGGCTCAGGAACTTGGTCCGCCCGGCCTCTCCGCGCAGCTTGTGGTACTGCCGGGCGAGGCGCAGCGACACCTCGACCGAATCCGACCCGCCGGAGGTGAAGAAGGCGCGGCTCAGCCCGTCGGGCGCAAAGAACTCCTTCAGCATCCACGACAGCTCGATCACCGCGTCGTTCGATGTGCCCCGGAAGATCGAGTAGTACGGCAGCCGGTCGAGTTGCTCGGTAATGGCGTCCTTCACCGGCTGGCAGGAATAGCCGAGGTTCACGTTCCAGAGGCCCCCCACCGCATCGACAGAGCGGAAGCCGTCGACATCGGTGATCTCCACCCCTTCGCCGCCGACGATGATGTCCGGCGGGTTGGCAAGGCTGTCGGCGGGATGTGCCATCGGGTGCCACAGGTGGCGCGCGTTGTTTTCCTTGAGGAAGTTGCTGTCTTTCATCGGGGGCCTCTTATCGTTCCGCCGGTGTGGGCCGGCGTGTGTCATGTGTCTCGGGCCATGCCCCGCCCAGCGAGCGCGAGGCGTCGCGGGCGGCATGGCGCAGTTTGTCAGCGATTTCCACAAGGCGCTCGGGGTGGGCGCGGACTGCCGGAACAGCGACTGACAGCGCGCCGATCACCCGTCCGCCCTCGCCATAGATCGGCACCCCCTGAGAGGCGACCTCCGCGTCGAAGGTGCCGTCCGACTGGGCGAGCCCGCTTTGCCGGACCTCTTCGATCATGGCCTTCAGGCGGGCCGGATCGGTGACCGTCTTGCCGGTGTGATGGGTCAGCGGCCGCGACAGGACGCGCGCGCGCAGATCTTCCGGACCGAAGGCCAGCACCGCCAGCCCGGAGGAGGTGGCGTGCAGCGGCAGCACCTCGGCCTCGTCGAAATGGACCTGGATGCCATGCAGGTGGGGATCGGCATGAACCACCGTCGACAACGCGTCGCCCTGCAGGATCGAGGCGTGGGCCAGCTCTCCCGTCGCTTCCGCCAGCGCCGACACGATGGGCCGGAGCAGCTTGCGCACCGGGAAGGCGGCCTCGCGCACCCCGGCCAGCCGCAAGAGCGCAGGACCGAGCCGGTAGGCGCGCGTGACGGGATGCTGTTCAAGGAACCCGTTCTCCGTCAGTTCGGTCAGGTGACGGTGCACCGTCGCCTTGTCGCGCCCGGCGAGGCGGGCGAACTCGCCCAGCCCGATCTCCGCCCGCGCGGCGGTGAAATGGTTCAGCAGGTCCAGCGCCTTGGTGATCGTGCCCATCAGCGCCCCCACTCGAAGAAGCGGGCGATCTCCTCGCCGATGAAGCTCCGGTCGGCCGGTTCGTGAAGGCTCTGCCGGGCGCGTGCCGTGACCTCGGGGCCGACCACGTCCGCGTATTCCTCCACCAGATCGCAGATGAACCCGTGCGACATTTCCGGGTGGTGCTGCACAGTGAACAGGTGATCGCACATCATCAGCCCGGCCACCGGCAGACCGTCGCCCTCGTACACGATGTCAGTGCCTTTGGGCGCCTCGGCCACCTGCTCGATGTGCGAGCCGTAGAACCGCATCTGCTCCGGACCGATGGCCCATGGCATCGGTGTGACACGGTGCAGCGGCAAAAGGCCATGCCCCCAGCCACCCGGATTGCGGACGATCCGGGCGCCGAGCGCGCGCGCGATCAACTGGTGGCCGAAACAGGCGCCGTACACCTTTTGCCGCCGGTCGATGGCCGCCAGCACCAGCTTCTTCAGGCGCAACATCCACGGGGCATCCTCCGTCACGCTGGCCGGGCTTCCGGTGATCACCAGCCCGTCGAACGCCGACACGTCCTCGGGAAAGTCGTCCTTGCACACCCAAGAAGGAGAGAACCGCCAGTCCGGTCGGGCGGTGCCCAGCAGTGTCGCGAACTTCTCGCCGTCGTCGGGGCGGGCCGCGGCGAAGTCGCTGAAATCGGTGTTGGTTATGAGGATGGCGATGTGCATCACACGAACCACACGTAGAAATCGAGAAGGGCGTTCGGTTCAAGGTCGCGGGTCTTTCGGAACTCACGCTCCTTCATGAAGACCTGATGCGCGCAAAGCTCCGGTCCCACGGCCTCTGCCAGCGCGGTGTCGGCGGACAGGTCGCGCACAGCTTGCCGCAGGTTCTGCGCGGTGCTCTCCTTGGCATCGATGCGGTCGAAGCCGTCGCCCGTCTCCATCGGCGGCAGGTCGTACTTGCCTTCTACCCCCAGACGCGCGGCTTGAAGCACGGCGGCGGCGGCGGTGTAGGGGTTGGCGGAGGCATCGGCCATCCGGTGTTCCAGCCGCGCCTTGGCGCCGCCCTCGGTCGAGATGCGCGTGGTCACGCCGCGATGATCGCCACCCCAGTTCCGCCAGTAGCCCGACATGGCGCCGGGTTGCAGGCGCAGGTAGCTGCCGGTCGTCGGCGCCACCAGCGCGGCCAGCCCCTTGTGGTGGCGCACCAGCCCGGCAAGGCAGCCGCGCGACAGGTCGTTCAGGTGGTCGGGGCCGCCTTTCGGCCCGGTCGACAGCGCGTTCCGGCCGCCCTCGTCGGCGAAGGAGAAGTTGATGTGCATCCCCGAACCGCCCAGTTCGGGGATGGGCTTCGGCAGGAAGGTCAGCACGACGCCGTGGTTCAGCGCAATTTCGCGGGCCATCTGGCGGAACAGCACGATATCGTCCACCGCCTTCAGCGCGTCGTCAAAGGTCAGCGTGTATTCATACTGCGGGCTGTCATATTCGGCGGTGATCATGTCCAGCCGGAACCCGAGCGCCTCGGCCTTGGCCCAGATCATGTCGTTGATGTGCATCGGATCGGCGAAGGGGCCGGTGCCGTAGACCACGCCGCCCGGCGCATCGTAGGGCCGCAGGCGTCCGGTCTCGTCTCCCTGGAGGGCGAAGGCCTCCAGCTCGATCCCGAGCTTTGGTTTGAGGCCCAGCTTCTCCCACTCCGCGATGGCGCGTTTCAGCGCGCCGCGGGGGCAGAGGGGCAGGGGGCCGTCCTCGTCGTAGAGGTCGCCCAGAACCACGCGGGTCGACGGTTCCCACCCCTCGCGGATGTCGGAGGCCTGCCAGCGCAGTTCCATGTCGGGCATCCCCTCGCGCACCCTGGCGTGCGGCGCGTCCAGCAGCAGGTCGCGGTCATAGTGCACGCCAAAGGTCGCGCGGGCGAAACGGCTGCTTTCGTCGCCGATCTTCGATCCCGGCAGATACTTCCCCCGGCAGATCGAGAGGTGGTCGCAGAACATGGCGCGCAGGCGGTCTTGCATATGGTCCTCAAGTAGCGAAGCGGTAGGACATGGAACCTGTCCTCAAGTAGCGAAGCGGGTAGGACACGAACCTGTCCTCAAGTAGCGAAGCGGTAGGACAAGGAACCTGTCCTCAGGTAGCGAAGCGGTAGGACACGAACTGTCCTCAGGTGGCGAAGCAGCAGGCATGGGGCCGGTGCCCTAGGCCGGGGTTACTGTCACGGGCAGACGTTTGATACCGTTGACGAAGTTGGATCGGACGAACGCTTCCGGCCCGGCGGGGGCGATGGCCTTGATACGGGCGCAGAGCTCCTGGAACAGCACGCGCACCTCCAGCCGGGCGAGGTGCATCCCGAGGCAGACATGCGGGCCGCCCTGGCCCCAGGCAAGTTGCCTGTTGGGCTTGCGTGTCAGGTCGAGCCGGTAGGGATCGTCGAACACCGTGTCGTCGCGGTTGGCGGAGGCGAACCAGTAGAGTACCTTGTCGCCCGCGCGGATGGTCTGGCCGTGCACTTCCACGTCTTTCGTCGCGGTGCGGCGGAAGTAGGTGGCGGGGGAGGCCCATCGGACGATCTCGTCGGTGCCGGTGACCCAGACCTCGCCGGACTGGAACTGCTGCAGCAAGCCGGGCTGACGGGCCAGCGCCTGTATGCCCGCGGCGATGGAATAGCGGGTGGTGTCGTTGCCCGCCGCCACCAGCAGGCAGAAGAAGTTGCGGAACTCGGTTTCCGAAATCGTCTCGCCGTTCTCGTCGGGCTGAAGGACCATGTGCAGCACGCCGTCCGTGTCCCCGGCGGCGTTCTTCCGGTCCATCAGGTCACGGGCATATTCGTACAGTTCCGCCCCGGCGGGGGAGTTGAACGGCATCATCCGGTAGGCGTCGGTGTCCATCCGGTCGACCACATGCTCGGTGAAGTCGGGGTCCGAATTGGCCATCAGCGCATCGCCCTTCTCGACCAGCCAGGGCAGGTCCACTTCGGGTGTGCCGAGGATCTGGCCCAGCATCCGCATCGGCAGTTCGCGGGCGATCTCGCGCGTGGCGTCGAAGGTGCCCATCTCCAGCGCGCGGTCGAGGATCGGCCCGCAAAGGTCGCGGATTTGCCCTTCGAAGCCTGCCACCACGGGGGCGGAGAATGCCTTGGCCACCTTCATGCGGACCTTGCGGTGCTCGCGCCCGTCCGTCTCCTGGAAGGTGCGGCGGGCCATGTATTCCTCGTGGGTCTGGTCCTCCATCCGGATGCCGCGGGCGGAGGTGAAGGTCTCCGTGTCGCGGATCATCTGCACCACGTCCTCGTGCCGCGTGATCGACCAGTAGCCCTTGCCATGCGCGAAGTCCGACCAGGCACACGGCGCCTCGGACCGCATGCGGGCGAAGGTGTTGTACGGCGCGCCGTCCGCAAAGGAATCGTGGGAGCCGAGATCGGCGTGCCCGTCGTCTTCAGGAACCCAGATGGTCATAGGTGCGCTTTCTGCGTTGGATTTTCAGGCGGTCGTCGAAGTGGCGGATCTTGCGCCCCGAGATGCGTTTCGCGAAGCGGGCCGACGACTTGCGGGCCAGGCTGCGGCGGTCCACCGGCCGCCAGTCGCGCCACGTCTTCCAGATCGTGCTGACGACAATCAGCACGATCACCGCGAAAAGCACGAAGGCAATGGGCCGGTCGATGAAGTCCCACGGCGTGTTCACCCGGTTCATCGCGGCGCGCAGCTTCACCTCCATGATGTTGCCCAGCACCATGCCCAGCACGATGGGCACAATGGGCAGGTTCAGCCGCTTCAGCACGTAGCCGAACAGGCCGAAGACGGCGGCGATGGCGCAGTCGACCGCCGAGTTGCGGATCGAGTAGACGCCGACGAAGGACAGGAGCAGGATGCACATGCCGAGGAAGCGGTTGGGGATCTGCGTCAGCTTCACCAGCGCCCCGGTCGAGACCAGCAGGAAGGCCACCACCAGCACGTTCAGGATCAGCAGCGCGAGGTAGAGCGCCACGACGAAATCCATCTGGTAGAGGAACAGGCCCGGCCCCGGCACCACGTTGTGGACGTAGAAGACCGACAGCATCATGGCGGTCAGCGCCTCTCCGGGGATGCCAAGCGCCAGGAGCGGGATCATCGCGGCGGCGGGCACGGCGTTGTTCGCGGTCTCCGACGCGATCAGCCCTTCGGACGATCCATGGCCGAAGGCCTCCGGCGACTTCGACAGCTTGCGGGCCGAGGTGTAGGACATGAACTGCGCGGTGAATTCGCCCACGCCGGGGATCATGCCCATCAGCACCCCGAAAGAGGCGGAGATTCCGGCGACGCGCGGATGCCGCATCAGCTCCCGGAACCCCTGAAACAGCGAGCCGCGCGACCGGGGCATGCGGATCTTCTCGTCGTCCATGGTCAGCAGGAGGAAGGCCTGGCTCAGCGCGAAAAGGCCCAGCACCACCACGATCAGGTCGACGCCGGAGGCAAGCCATGTCTGCTCGAAGGTGAAGCGGCGGGTGTACTTGACCGGCTCCAGCCCCACCGTCGACAGCAGGATGCCGAAACCCGACAGCGCCGCGGCGATCAGCATCTGGCCCTTGTGCGCGGTCACCACGAGGATGATCCCCAGAAGCGCAGCGAGGAAGATCTCGCGCGAGCCGAACATCGGCGCGACCTTTGCCAGCACGGGCGACAGCAGGATCAGGCAGAGGACAGAGAAGATGCCGCCGAAGAAACTTGCGGAATAGGCCAGCGACAGGGCGCGGCGGCCCTCTCCGCGCAGGGTCATCGGGAAGCCGTCGTAGGTGGTCAGCGCATTGACCGCGGTGCCCGGGGTGTTGATCAGGATCGCGGGGATCGCGCCGCCGTACATCGACGACCCATAGATGCCCAGCAGCATGGTCAGGCCGACGATCGGGTCCATGCTGAAGGTGGCGGGCAGAAGGATGGCGATGGCGACGGCAGGGCCCACGCCGGGGATCGCACCGATGGCCACACCGCCGATGGAGCCGACCACCAGGGCCAGCATCACGTCCCAGCGGGCCAGAACGTCGAGGGCTGCGAAAAACACGTCCATCAGAGGTACTGCAGGGCAAAGCTGCGGAGCGCGTCCGGCAGCAGTTCATATAGCGCGGCACCGGGGATCTTCACGCCGAGGAACCCCTTGAACAGCAGGACGGTCCCCACGGCAAAGACCACGGCAAGCCACAGGTACAAGGAGGTGCGATATCCCAGCCGCCACGTCAGCGCAGCGGCGAAGGCGATGCTCATCGGCAGGAAGCCGATCCACGGCACGGCGAAGACATAGACCATGAACCAGACGGCGTATTCCATCGGCTCGAGCCATCGCTTGGCTTCGGCCCAGTCGGCGCCGATGGGGCGGCGGCGTTTCATCAGCCACAGGTGCAGACCGAAAGTCACGACCATGGTCACGATGGCGACCCCGGGCCAGAAGCGCGGCTGCGCGGCAAAGCTCTTGGCGTCCTCGATCCATGTGGTCTGCGTCGGGATCTGCACCAGCAGCACGAGCGACACCAGCAGCGCCGCGCCGATAAAGACGATCTGGCCAGAGACGCGGGTGCGCGCCTGAAGTTCGGATTCCGTGCTCACGATGGGTGGCCCTTGCCAGCGGGTGTGGGGAAGGGAGGGGCCGTCACGCGGCCCCTCCGGTGGCAGATGTTACTGGCCGAGCGCCTCGGAAATCGCGCCAAGCGTCTCCTTGTCCTTGGCGATGATCTCCGCGCTTTCCTCGGCGTTCTTCCAGTAGACCAGCGCGCCGGTTTCCTCGGCCACCTTCTGCGCGCGCTCGGACATCACGGTCTTCTCGGCAACGGCTGCGATCTTGTCGCGCACGTCCTGCGGCGTGTCCTTTCCGACGAACAGCCCGTTCCAGAGCGAGATGTTCAGCGACGGGTCCACCTCGCCGATGGTCGGCGTGTCGGGCACCTTCGAGATGCGCTCGCCGGTGATCGACACCAGCACCTTCACCTGGTCGAGGCAGGGCAGGACCAGTTGCAGCGTGGTGTTGATGACGTCCGCGTCGCCGGAGGCCAGCGTGTTGCAGTCCAGCGCGTCGAACGCCGCGTCGGAGGCCCATTCGAAATCCATGTTCGCGGCCAGCGCCTTGGTCACCTGCGTCGGCGTCAGCACGTCGCCGAAGTGGCCCAGCACCACGTCGTTTTCCCTGGCGTACTCGGCCAGTTCTTCCATGCTGGAGTAGGGGGCGTTGCCGCCTGCCGCGATCACGAAGGGGTAGGTCAGGAAGATGCCGATGGGGTCGAACTTCTCCGGCGCCAGTTCCGGGATGTCGATCTCGTGGCCGATCAGCGCGACGGCCGGGACAAACGATCCGATGGTGTAGCCGTCGGCGGGCGCGTTCGCCACCTCGATGGCGCCGGGGAAGGGGCCGCCGCCGCCGCCGGGCTTGTTCACGACCGCAGCCGCGACGCCGTATTCCTCCTGGAAGTCCTCGGCGATCATGCGGGTCAGCACGTCCTCGAGGTCGCCCGGGGGCCACGGCACGATGAAGGTGACCGGCTTCTCGGGATACTCGGCCAGCGCCGCACCGGCGGTCAGAGCCAGCGCCGCGACAGAGGCGGTGAAGATGGATTTCATGGTCGTCTCCCTGGTGTTGTGGATCATTATTTGAACCATCGGTATGAAAATATCATCAGACGCGATCTGCAACCTGTCAATCGTCTTCTTTGCGAAAAGGGCCGGATTGACAGCTGCCGCCATCGCCGCTCAATATATCACCACCACGGGTTTGAATAATGAACCAGCGAGGGGCGCACCAATGGACATGTCACGACTTTCCGAGCTGAGAACCGCAGAGGTTCCGCCCGCGCGCCACGTCATCGACGGCGCGTCCTGTGCTGCCTCCGATGGCGCCGAGATGGAGGTGATCTCTCCGCTCGACGGGCGCGTCCTGACCACCATGGCCAAGGGCACGCGGGACGATGCCGCCCGCGCCGTCACCGCGGCGCGCGCCGCCTTCGAGGACCGCCGCTGGGCGGGACGTGCCCCGGCCGACCGAAAGAAGGTCCTGCTGAAATGGGCCGACCTGATCGAGGCGCAGGCGCTCGACCTCGCTGTCCTGGGCGTGCGCGACAACGGGACGGAAATCGGCATGGCACTGAAGGCGGAGCCGCTCTCGGCCGCCGCCACGATCCGCTACTACGCCGAAGCCATCGACAAGATCGGCGGAGAGATTGCGCCGACTGCCGACGGCATCCTCGGCCTCGTTCACCGCGAACCGGCGGGCGTCGTCGCCGCGATCGTGCCGTGGAACTTCCCCCTGATGATCGGCGCGTGGAAACTGGGACCGGCGTTGGCGGCGGGCTGTTCGGTCGTCCTCAAACCCGCCGAAACCGCCTCCCTCACGCTGGTGCGGATCGCGGAACTGGCGCTGGAGGCCGGACTGCCGCCGGGCGTGCTGAACGTGGTCTGCGGCGAGGGCGCCGTGGTCGGCGACGCGCTGGCGCATTCCATGGACGTGGATGTGCTGGTCTTCACCGGCTCGGGCCCCACCGGGCGCCGCCTGCTCGAAGCCTCCGCCCGGTCGAACATGAAGCGCGTCTACCTCGAACTCGGGGGCAAATCGCCGAACGTGGTCTTCGCCGACGCCCCGGACCTGCGCGAGGCCGCCAAGGTCTCTGCCGCCGGGATCTTCCGCAATGCCGGGCAGGTCTGCGTCGCGGGCTCCCGCCTGCTGGTCGAACGCACCATCGCCGAAGAATTCACGGCGCTGCTGGCCGATGTGGCGCAGGGCATGAAGGTCGGCGATCCGCTCGACCCGGCGACCAACGCGGGCGCGGTCAATTCGCTGCGGCAACTCCAGCAGAACCTCGCCTTCGTCGAGGAGGCGCGCGGGCTGGGACGCACCGTGCTGGGCGGGCGCCGCATCCTCGAAGACACGGGCGGCTACTACATGGAGCCGACCATCGTCACCGGCGTCGCGCCCACCGACCGGCTCGCGCAGGAAGAGGTCTTCGGCCCGGTCCTCGCCGTCATGCCCTTTGACACTGAGGAGGAGGCGGTGGCGCTGGCGAACGGCACCGACTTCGGGCTGGCGGCGGCGGTCTGGACCTCCGACCTGTCACGCGCGCATCGCATGGTGCGCCGCATCCGGGCCGGTGTCGTGCATGTGAACACCTACGGCGGCACGGACCTGACCGTGCCCCTGGGCGGGGTGAAACAATCCGGCAACGGCCACGACAAGTCCCTGCACGCCTTCGACAAGTACCTCGACCTGAAGACCGCCTGGATCAAGCTGGAGCCCTGAGATGACCGACGCCTCGCCGGACCGCACCATCCTCGTCGTGGGCACCTACGACACCAAGAACGACGAACTGGACTATATCGCCGGGGTGATCCGGGGGCAGGGCGGCGGCGTGCTGACGATGGACGTGAGCGTGCTGGGCGATCCCGAACGCCCCTGCGACGTCTCGAAGCACGATGTGGCCGAAGCGGGCGGATCGTCCATCGCAGCGGCCATCGCCACGGAGGATGAAAACGCCGCGATGCAGATCATGGCGGCGGGGGCCTCTGCCGTGGCGCTCCGGCTCCATACCGAAGGGCGGATCGACGGGGTGATCGTGCTGGGCGGCACCATGGGCACGGACCTCGCGCTGGACGTCTGCGCGGCACTGCCGCTGGGTGTGCCGAAATACGTGGTCTCGACCGTCTCCTTCTCGCCGCTGATTCCGGCGGAACGGCTCGCGGCGGACATCCAGATGATCCTCTGGGCGGGCGGTCTCTATGGCCTGAACTCAGTCTGCAAGGCATCGCTGTCGCAGGCCGCGGGCGCGGTGCTGGGCGCCGCCCGTGCCGTTGAACGCCCCGACCGCGACCGCCCGCTGATCGGCATGACCTCCTTCGGCAAGACCGTGCTGCGCTACATGGTGGCCCTGAAGCCGGAGCTGGAGGCGCGCGGCTTCGAGGTCGCCGTCTTCCACGCCACCGGCATGGGCGGGCGCGCCTTCGAGTCGCTGGCCGCCGAGGGCGCCTTTGCCTGCGTCATGGACTTCGCGCCGCAGGAGGTGGGAAACCACCTCATGGGCTCGACGATCAGCGCCGGAGCGGACCGCATGACCAACGCCGGACGGCGCGGCGTGCCGCAGATGGTGGCGCCGGGGTGCTACGACCTCGTGGACTTCGTCGGCTGGCAGGCGGCGCCCGCGCGGCTGGCGGATCAGGAAGTCCACGCCCACAACCGCCTCCTGTCCTCCGTCCTGCTGGACGCCGCTCAGCGCAGGGAGGTGGCGCAGGCCCTCTGCGCCAAGCTGGCGAAGGCCGAAGGCGAGACGGTCTTCTTCCTCCCCCTGCAAGGCGGCAACGAATGGGATCGCCCGGGCGCACCGCTGCATGACGCCGAAGGGCTCGCTGCCTTCATCGACGAGGTCCGCAAGGCCTGCCCGCCGAACGTCACACTGCGCGAGCTGGGCGCCCACATCAACGACACCGCCTTCACCGATGCGGTGCTCGAAACCTTCGATGCCTGGGTCGCCTCCGGCATCGTCAGGCCTGCCGCTTGAGCGGAAACCCTTGTGCGGCGCGCCGGGCCGTGGTCGTCTCTCCATGGTGCCGCGCCACGGATCGCGGCAGGGGAGGGACCGATGCAGCTTGCGCTCAACCACATGACGACGCCGCGCCTCGACTGGAGGGCGCTTTTGATGTTGGCGAAGCGCACCGGCTGCGCGGGCGTGGAATTCCGCAACGACCTGGGCCGCCCGCTGTTCGAAGGCTTCACCGCTGAAACCGTCTGCGAGGAGGCTCAGGCACTGGGGCTGCGCATCTTCGGGCTGAGCCAGGTCGGCATGTTCAACGACTGGTCCGATGCAAAAGCGCAGGAGGTGGCCTCGCTCATCACCATCGCGCAGGATCTTGAGGCCGAGACCATCAGCCTGATCCCGCGTAACGACGGCACCGGGCTCGACGATCTCGACGCGGTGAAGACCGCCCTGAGGGAGATCCTGCCGCTTCTGGAAGAGGCCGACATGACCGCGCTGGTGGAGCCTTTGGGCTTCGTCCAGTCCTCGCTGCGCACAAAGGCCGAGGCCATCGAGGCCATCGAAGCGGTGGGCGGCGCGGGTCGTTTCAAGTTGGTGCACGACACCTTCCACCACTTCCTGTCCGGCGAGACGGAGATCTTCGCCGACTGGACCGGCATGGTGCATGTCTCGGGCGTGACCGATCCCGACATCTCGTTGGTCACCATCGCGGACCGCGACCGGGGCGTGGTGACGGAGGACGACCGGATGGGCAACCTGGGCCAGCTCTCGGCGCTGGAGGCGGCGGGCTACAGTGGCCCGGTGTCGATGGAGGCCTTCGCGCCGGAGTTCCACAATCTGCCCGCCGAGAAGGCGGAGGGCCTTCTCATGGCCTCCTTCGACCTGCTGCGCACCGTCACCGGCTGATCCCCTTGCCATTCGTGGGCGCCAATCCCGCACGAAATGCCGCTGTTTTGGGCGTCTCAACGGCTGCAAAGGCAAACATGCGGCAGCGCGGCATGTTTGGCTTGCGCCGAATCGCGGGCCGCCGTTAAGGCTTCGATCAGCGGCAACGGCGTCGCTGTTCCCGAAAACGGGTGAAATGAGCAAGGCTGCTCGATGCGTCACGACATGGGTCGTGACCGTGTCGGCGGCCTTTTCGCGTTCTGGAGACAAGTCTGGAGACTGGACATGAAGAATTTTCCGATGTTCCTGCGCATGGACGGACGCCGTGTGGTCATCTGTGGCGGCGGAGAGGAGGCGGCTCGCAAATGCCGGCTCGTGCTGAAGACCGAGGCCGAGATCGTCGTCACCGGCCCCATCGGAGATCCTGAGCTGGACGGCCTCATCGCCTCTGGCCGGGTGCGCCATGAGGCCGCCCCGGACGCACGCACTTTCGACGGCGCGGCGCTGTCGTTCATCGCCACCGGCTGCCCCGCGCATGACGCCTCGCTGGCCTGCCTCGCGCGGGCGGCCGGGGCGGTGGTCAACGTCGTCGACCGGCCCGAGATGTGCGATGCCTTCACGCCCTCCATCGTCGACCGCGATCCGGTTGTCGTCGCCATAGGCACCGAAGGCGCGGCCCCCGTCCTGGGCCGCCGCATCAAGACCGACATCGAAACAATGCTGCCGCCGCGCCTCGGACCCTTCGTGGCGCTGGTGGGCCGCCTGCGCGGCGCGGTCGCCGAACGTATCACCCCGCAACGCCGCCGCGGCTTCTGGGAATGGGCCTTCGATGGCGAACCCTTCCGCGCCCACCTCGACGGGCGGGAACGTGAGGCCGCGCGCCTGTTGAAGGACGCCGTGAACGCAGGCGCCGCCCCCGAAGCCAGGGGTCACATCGCGCTGGTCGGTGCAGGCCCGGGCGCGCGCGACCTGCTGACCCTGCGCGCGGTCCAGCGGTTGCAGCAGGCCGACGTCATCTTCTACGACCGCCTGGTCGATCCGGAGGTGCTGGAGCTTGCCCGCCGCGACGCCGACCGGGTCTACGTCGGCAAGGAGGTGGGCGCCTGCGCCTGGCCGCAGGATCACATCGACCGGCTGATCGTCGCCGAAGCCGGTAAGGGGCGCCGCGTCGTCCGCCTGAAATCCGGCGACCCTTCGGTCTTCGGCCGCGCGGCGGAGGAGCTGGCCGCCGCCGAAGCCGCCGGCATCGAGGTGGAGATCGTCCCCGGCATCACCGCCGCCTCTGCCGCCGCCGCCCGCCTGAAGACACCGCTGACCGAGCGCGGAGAGATCGACACATTTGCCATCACGACCGGCACCTGCCAACCCGGCGAGGCCGATCCGGCGCGCGCGCGCCTTGCACATCCGGGAACGGCGGTGGCCTTCTACATGGCGGTGGAGAAGGCCGGCGCGGTGCGCCGCGACCTCATGGAGGCCGGTGCCCCCGGGGCCTGCCCGGTGGACATCGTGGCCTCGGTCAGCACGGAGGCCGAGCGGCATGTGGCCTGCACGCTCGACACGCTGCCCGACACGATCCGCGCCGAAGGCGTGCGCAGTCCAGCGATCCTGTTTGTGCGCTACCCGAAGTCCATGGCGGCCGCGTCGCATCCCGCCACGCTCGTCGCGGCAGAGTAACCCTTTTCCGGCTCTGGCCTTTCCCCGCGCCCCACGCCAGCATGAGCCGCGGCGATGTGGCACCAGGGGGAGGGGGAGCATGACCGACAAGGACATCCGCGCAGGGGAAGCGACGGTCGCTGATGCCCCGGCAGACGACGCCCGGCTGACTTTCATCGGCCGCATCAGAACGCCCTGGACCGACCGGCGCGATTGTCCGCGGCAGGGCAGCGAAGACGGGCCGGAATGCACGCTCGTCGTGGACGAGGCCTGGCACCCGGCGCTCGCCGGCCTAGAGGCCTACGCCACGATCGAGGTCCTCTACTGGCTCGACCGGTCCAGGCGAGACCTCCTCACCCAGTCGCCCCGCGCCGACGGCACGACCTTAGGCACCTTCGCGCTCCGCTCTCCAGTCCGGCCCAATCCCATCGGCACATCCATCGTCCGCCTCGACGGGATCGAGCACGGCACCCTCACCGTGCGCGGCCTCGACTGCCTCGATGGCACGCCGCTGCTGGACATCAAACCGGACCGCGCCCTCTTCATCCCGAAAGCCCCGCCCAAGCCGGGCGTGTGACGTGCGCCGATCCTCTTCAATTGGCCGCAAGCCAAGTGGGGGTATGGAATAAACCCACGTACTTCTGGGGAATGTCGGTCCGAACGGGAGGACGATCAAAACGGCCGCTTGCAGATAGCGGTCCATTCATAATTGATGTTTGAAAAAATATGTTGCCCGGTGGCGGAATCGAATCGCCGACACGAGGGTCTTCAATCCCAAATTGTGGATGGAAGATCAGTCGGTTACGGGCGAATTTTCTGTCAAACCCACCACGGAAAATCAGGCACTTACGGGCCGATTGTCAAACCATTTGCGGGCCCGGAAAGGGGCTTTGGGCGGATGGTGCGGCGGCGTTTTCGGTTCTGTCAAGCGGTATGATCCGTCGCCTTTGACACGCCGCCGCGCCCCCTTCCCGGGGACCCGCGCATGAGCTGGAAGGTCGCCAATCTCTGCGCCGACCGCATCTTCGGCAGTGCCGCGCGCAAACAGATCATCATGTTCCTGGCCGACAAGGCGAGCGATGACGGTTCGGGCATCTGGTGTTCCAAGGGCACGATCCAGCGGCACACGGAGCTTGGCGAAAGCACGGTCAAGCGCACCATCACCGACTTCCTGCGCGAGGGCATCCTCGTCGAGACCGGACGGCGTCCCTGCAAGAACGGGTTCACCGTGATTTACCGGATCGTGCTGGACCGCGTGATGGCGCTGGAAAGCTCCGCCGAACCCGACGAAGGAACGGGGTCCACAGTGGACCCCGTCCAGCGTGACCCCGGTAGGGGGTCCAGGGTGGACGGGGTACCGGGTCCAGGGTGGACCCCAAACCACCCTGAAACCATCCCTAAACCACCAACGCGCAAGCGCGCGGAGGCGGCGGCGGTGGATGAACGGGTTGAAAGGATCTGGGCCGCCTACCCCAAGGACCGGCAGCGCGGGAAGGCGGCGAGCGCAGAGGCGATTGCCGAGGCACTGGCCGAGGGGATCGCCCCCGACGACCTGATGCGGGCCGTTCAGGCCTATGCGACCGAGAGCGCAGGCTTCACCCGCTCGAAGGTCTGCTTCTCGGATAACTGGTTCGCCACCCGCCGGTGGCAGCGTTTCCTTGAGGCGATGGCCGAGGAGCGGGAGGCCCGGACGGTTTTGGCCGCCGATCACCGCGCCCGGCTGGCCGCATGGGTCCGCGACCGCAGCCCGATGTGCAAACACATCACCGCCCCGCAGGTGAAGGAACTGATGGCGGCAGGGCTGGTGACCGATGGCCAGCTTCGCGCGGCGGGGTTGGCGGGATGAGGGCCGCGTTTTGCGCAGATTGCACCGCGCATCGCGTCCCGTGCATCGCGCTTTGCGGAACGTGTGCCCTGTCCCGCGTCCCCTGCGCCGCGCCTTCCGCATCGCGCATCGCGTTCTTTGCGCCGCGTTTCCTGCCCCGTGCCGTACGCATCGCGTTTCCCGCATCGCTTCCCCTGCACCCCGTCCAACCAAGCAAACCCACCGAAACGGACTCCAAGCCCCTGACCCGCCTCCGCTGTCGCTGGGAGGCGGGGGGCTTGGAGGAACTTGGCAAGAAATAGGAACGTAAACTTCACATGCGCCACCATCGCAAACTGACCGACGACGAACACCGCCAGATCATCGAGGCCCGCGCCGGAGGCACCCCTGCCGCTGCTCTGGCACGCCGCTTCGGCGTCTCGACCCGGACGATCTACAACACGCTGAGCCGGGCCAAAGGCGCACGCTCTGCTTCGACAACAACGATCAGCATGCGCCTGAGCGCGCGCCAGCTGGCGGGGTTTCAGGCCGCGCTGGCACGCCGCGGGATCACCGACCAACCCGCCGCCCTGCGCCGGTTGATGGGGGCGGCAGACATCCTGCTGCGCCCGGCCGATCCAGTCGTGCTCGATCACCTGCAAGCTTGGGGCGCGCAGGTCGCCACCGAGGGCGCTGCGGTCAACCATATCGCCCGCAAGCTGAACGAGGCCAAACTGCGCGGTCGCCCGATGCCCTTCACCGATGACGACATGACCACGATCCGCACCTTCGCCGGGGGCCTGGTCGAATTCGCCGAGGGGTTCCACATCCTTTGGGAGGAACAGCTGGCCGCGAAGACGCGCGAGGTCGACAAGGCGCTGGAGGGGTTGGCCGCAGGGCCACCGGAGTCCTAAAGCAGGTCCCGCATCTGCGCCGCCCGTTCCGTCGCATCGCCTGCGATCGGCTCGCTTACCGCCGCCGGGACCTGATCGCCCACCGCCAGAAGCGTCCGTTCCAGCGCAGGGCCCAGCCGATCTACCATGTCCTGCAGCAGCTCCAGGGCGCGGCCCTTGGGCAGACCCGCCGCGCGGCCCTCGGCCTCGAAGTGGCGGGGCACGATCTCGTCGATGCCGTAATGGCCATCGATCGACATGGCGAGGCGGTAGCGCTTGCGCTGCAAGCGTCCTGCGCGGACGACCGGGGCGACGCTCAGGATGTCATAGAGGGGCGCGAGGGTGAACCGCGCCCGACGCCCCAGACGCAGGCTGAAGTTCTTGGCGTGCCCGTCCGAGGCCCCGATCAGGAAGAAGAAGATCTGCGCCCGGAAGAACGTCTCCCGATCCTCGATGGGCGTGTCGGATTCCCGCAAAAGCTCCATGATCTGCGCGACGCCGGGGCCGCCCAGCCTCTGGTATTTCATGGCAGAGGGGTAACCCAGCGACTGGCAGATATCTTCTTGCGGCAGGCGCTTCAGGGTGTCGCCGTGCCAGACGCGGTCGAACCGTTCGACCGACAGCACGACCTGCCCGGGAAGAGTGAGCTTTTCGACATGCGCGACGGGCAGGCCGATTTCGCGCGCCAAGGTCATGCAGAACAACTCGTTCTCGACGCTGTCGCTCAGGTCGATCTGCTCGGGGCCGGGAATGATGCCCATGGGTGTCTTGAAGATATGGCTGGTCGGCGTGATGCCGCGCGGCTTGGCCCATTGGCTATCGATACGCAAATAGGCCGTCTTTTCCTGCGCGCCGGCGATGGAAATCCGGAAATCCTCGTCTTCACCTAGGGCGAGCGGCGCGGCGGCGAGGTTCTTCAGGTCGGCGACCATCTCCTCTTCCGAAATGACGCGATACTGCATGTCCGGCTCGGCTGGGGCCTCGTCCATCGGCAGGAATTGCAGCGCACCGACACAGTCACGCCCCAGCACGGACAACAGCGAGAACACATCCTTGCCCTGCGCTCCGACACGCGCGGCGATCTTCTCGCGCAGCTCGCCTTCGGCATCGGGAAGGAGGTTGTCGAAGGCGGCGACAACGGGATCACCCTGCCATTTGAGTTTGGACAGCGGAAGGGCACTGGCAACCGGAAAAGCGGCCTCGGATGCGAGCCAGTCAGGATCATAGGTGAACGCGATGGCCCCATCCGTCGCGCGGGTCAGTGTTCCTACCCTCGCTCTTTCGTACCAGACGGCTGTCTTGCTTTGGCGTGTGCGGCGACCAGCACGGGCGATCCGTGCCATCTTAGCGCTGCCCGGGGCCAGCTATACGATCCGTCGCGGACAGTTCCGCGCCGAGGGCCTCCAAGAGGCGCAGGTACACGTCGAGGCTGACGGAAACGACGCCGTTCTCGATATCGGAAATGGTGGATTGCGCCGTGCCCGTCATCTCGCCAAGCTGCTTCTGGCTGATCTTCCGCGCCGCTCGCCGCGCCTTCAGCACGGTTCCAGCTTGGCGCAGGCTTCGGATGGGGTGTGGCGTCAAACTCGTCATGTCGAATCGATAGCTTTTGGGCGATATTTTGTCAATATAGCCGATGAGCTATTTTGCAACATTATAGCTCCTGAGCCATAAGTGAGGCCGCTTCAAATGGGGCAGTCTTGGAGCCAACATTGGGAGCATTGGAATGATACCGTATATCTCTAGTTGATCTTGTAGAACCGAACCCGAAATTGCATTTTGTCTCCTAAAACCGTTATTTCGATGAGAGTTCAACCCTTTGCCGACCTTCCATCTCCCACGAAAACTGACGATAGGCGAGATGCAGATCTTGGAGGCCGACCTACTCCACAAGCCTGTAGTTGCAATCGTTCTAGCCGAACCTGGGGCGGGAAAAACTGCACTGTTGGCAAGTGTTGCAACACGCTTCGGCACCACACCGGTCAAAGCCAGCATCTTTGAAAGAACGCGTGCGCCCTGCATTGTTGTCGATGCTTTCGACGAGGTTGCTCGTATTGATCCCACCGGCCTTCATCGCACTCTGAAAGAACTGCGTCACACGGGAGCAGATCGCACAATCCTGTCGAGCCGGTCCGGAGAGTGGAGCGACGCGGACACTCGTCTGCTGCATGACATCATGGGTATGGAACCAATCGTTGCGAGGTTGGTCCCATTTGATCAAGACGAGCGGGCTCTGCTCTTCAGTCACCGACATCCAGACGCCAGCTTCGAAGACTTCCTTTCCGATGCCGCCCGCCACGACCTAACTCACCTCCTTGGCAATCCAGAGTTCCTGAACCTATTCGCGGATGCGTTCGCTCAGGCCGGAGGCCAATTCACGCAGCGACATGAGATTTTCAGCGACGCGGTTCGGTATCTCGCTCGCGAAACGAATAGGTCAGTTTCCACTCGGGACGCGCCCACAGCTGAGCAACGCATAGCTTGGGCAGACGAGGTCTTTGCGCGACTTCTCTTGTCAGGTTCCGATGGCGTTGCAATGGCAGATTTCGCCGAAGGCCCGACGTTCCCCCGTCTTGCAGACCTTGGCCTGCCCGACCACAGACTACCCTCAATCCTTGATACCCGCCTTTTTCGTCCAGCTGCAGGTGCCGACCGACATGAACCTGTCCATCGCATCGTTGCTGAGCATTGTGCAGCCCGCGCCCTTGTCCAACGGATTGATGATCCTGCAAACACTTTCACCGTAAATCAGTGTCTGAGTCTCGTGGCTGTTGATTTCCACCCAGAACTGACCCGGGAAGAGGCCAGATTTCCATTGAGAATTGACCCATGTGACCGTCCGCCCGAGCGCACTGAGCGACGGGGGCAATGGAGTGATCCACATGGGACTACTGAATGTCATACGGAAGATGGCCCTGCGCGAGCAGTTGCCCATCCGTGAGATCTCGCGCCGGACAGGCCTGTCGCGGAACACGATCAAGAAGTACCTGAAGGCCGGCACCGTGGAGCCGAAGTTCACGGTGCCAGAGCGCCCCAGCAAGCTCGATCCCTTCGCGGACAAGCTTGCGGCCTGGCTGAAGACCGAAGCCTCGAAGTCGCGCAAGCAGCGCCGCCCCCTGACGCATATTCATGCCGATCTGGTCGCTCTTGGGTACACTGGCTCCTACAACCGTGTGGCCGCGTTCGCTCGGGAATGGCGCAGGGAACGACAACGCGAGCAACAGACGACGGGGCGCGGTGTCTTCGTGCCCCTGTCGTTTCGGCCCGGCGAAGCCTTCCAGTTTGACTGGAGCGAAGATTACGCGGTGATCGGGGGTGAGAGGACCAAGCTGCAGGTCGCGCATATCAAGCTGTCGCACAGCCGCGTCTTCCTCGTCCGCGCCTATCTCCTGCAAACGCACGAGATGCTCTTCGATGCCCATTGGCATGCTTTCCGGGTGTTTGCCGGTGTGCCAGGCCGGGGCATCTACGACAACATGCGCACAGCGGTGGATCGCATCGGTCGCGGCAAGGAGCGTCAGATCAACATGCGGTTCCTCGCGATGGCCAACCATTACGTCTTCGAGCCCGACTTCTGCAATCCGGCGTCAGGCTGGGAGAAGGGGCAGGTCGAGAAGAACGTTCAGGATGCGCGACCACGGCTATGGCAACCAATTCCGAACTTCCCTGACCTAGCGTCGCTCAACGCGTGGCTGGAACAGCGATGCCTGCAGCTGTGGAAAGAGACGCCGCACGGCCATTTGCCTGGAAGCCTTGCGGACGTCTGGACCACGGAGCAGGCCGAGTTGATGCCGCTGCCGCCACCCTTTGACGGCTTCATCGAGCAAAGCAAACGGGTATCGCCCACGTGTCTCATCAGCTTCGAACGCAACAGGTACAGCGTGCCTGCGTCCTTCGCGAACCGTCCGGTCAGCCTGAGGATCTATCCGGATCGCCTCGTGATCGCTGCCGAGGGCCAGATCCTTTGCGAACATGAACGGCAGATCAATCGGTCCCACGACAAGCCGACGCGCACGATTTATGATTGGCGCCATTACCTTACGGTCATCCAGCGCAAGCCAGGCGCTTTGCGCAACGGAGCACCCTTCGCCGAGCTGCCAGGGGGCTTCCAGAAGCTGCAGGAGCTGATGCTGCGGCGCCCGGGCGGCGACAGGGAAATGGTCGATGTGCTTGCGCTCGTCCTGCACCACGACGAGCAGGTGGTCCTGACTGCTGTCGAACTGGCCTTGTCGGAAGGCGTCGCAACCAAAACCCATGTCCTCAACATCCTGCACCGGCTGATCGACGAGAAGGCGACAGACGGACCGACCATCGATACGCCGCAAGCCTTGCGCCTGCGCCGGGAGCCCAAGGCTGATGTCGATCGGTATGACAATCTTCGCGCCCGTGCCCCTGGTGACCGCCATGCGTCATGATCCAGCCAGCGGTGCCATCGTCATCATGCTGCGCAGCCTGAAGATGTATGGCATGTCCCAAGCAGTCACCGACCTGATCGAGCAAGGGGCCCCGGCGTTCGAGGCAGCGGTTCCGATCCTGACGCAACTGCTGAAGGCCGAAATCGCCGAACGCGAGGTCCGCTCGATTGCCTACCACATGAAGGCGGCTCGGTTCCCAGCCTATAAGGATCTCGCAGGATTTGACTTCTCAGCCGCCGAGATCAACGAGGCGACGGTGCACCAGCTGCACAGGTGCGAGTTCATCGATGCGACCGAGAACATCGTGCTCATCGGGGGGCCTGGAACCGGCAAGACACATGTTGCTACGGCCCTCGGCGTTCAGGCGGTTGAACACCATCGACGGAAGGTGCGCTTCTTCTCGACCATCGAACTGGTCAACACACTTGAGCAGGAAAAGGCCAATGGCAAGGCCGGTCACCTGGCCGAGACCTTGACACGCTTCGACCTCGTGATCCTGGACGAACTCGGCTACCTGCCGTTCAGCGCATCAGGGGGAGCGCTGCTCTTCCATCTCCTGAGCAAGCTGTACGAGCGCACCAGTGTGGCCATCACCACCAACCTCAGCTTCAGCGAATGGGCCACCGTCTTCGGCGATGCCAAGATGACCACCGCGCTGCTCGACCGCCTCACCCACCGCTGCCACATTTTGGAAACCGGAAACGACAGCTTCCGCTTCAAGGCCAGCACCGAGGCCGCAACCCGGAAACGGAAGGAGGCCACGCATGTCTTGACCCAACCGTGAACTGATCCGCATAACTCAAAAGGTGGGTCAGTTCTCGATGGAAAACCCGGGTCAGTTCTGGGTGGAAATCAACAACCGGGAGAGCTCACGCACACCGCGCACGGCACCGTCAATTGACGCTTTGAATGCGACTACAAGAGGCTTGCGGCGAGACATTTATTCCTCCTCGAGGTCGTCGAAATCAAAGGTGTCCGGATCAGAGAGATCGAGCAGGTCCCGGATGTGCTCCTCGAAAGCGTCTCCATCGGCTCGGGTGGCGAAGCGGGCGTCCAAGGCGGCAAGCACCCGGGCTTCCTTCCGGCGTTCCCGCCCCGCCTCGTCGAAGTGCAGGAGCTGGTAGAGTGTCAGCGCGTAGGGGTCATGGCCTTCCGAGCGAACACGCTCGATGAGCTTGGTGATCACCCCTACCTTGCGAGCTTGGCGAGGCGGCTGCTCAGTTGCTCCACCCCGCGGAAGAGCTTTCCCAGTGGCTCCTCCGGCACTCCATGATCCAGGCAGGCCAAGATGACTGGGATGAGCTCTTCCATGCTGAGCTCAGCCTCCGCGAGCTCCTCATCCGAAGCCCGCAGTCCCGCGCGAAGAGTGCAGAAGCAGGCACTCAGGCCGATGCGGCCGATTTCCTGGATCAGGAGTTCGACCCGGTTCTCGCTGTCCCCGATCCATATAGCGACGATCCCGGGGGCCTTGTTCATGACCTCGAAGGCATCACGCACCGTGAACCGGTATATGTCGAGCTCCACCCCGCGGAAGGGTATGGAGGCAACCGGGACATCAGCCGGTGATGCGGCCGGGGCCTTCGACAGGTGCATTACGCGTCGATCTCGATGAACCGGCCGAACGGCGCATCCGGGGTCTCCGGGTTCGCCAGAACTTCACCGGAGAGCGCCAGGGTGATGTGGCCAGTATCTTCCTTGACGATCGAGAGATCGCCATCGGGTGTCACGTTGATCAGGCACTTCTCGAGCTTGTAGCGCTTGTTGCCCCGCTTCTGCTTCTGGACGACCAGGAGTTCGCCAGTGATGCCGTCAGGCTCGGACATCATCGCCATCATGAGCCGCTCATCAGCGGAGACGATGGCCGGTGCGTCGAAGGTGACGTCGACTTGCGCCCAAGAGCCATTCTTGAACTCAATGGTGCCGGCAGATGCGTCGACATCGTAGTGGATGCCGGCTTCGAGCGCGTCGGTGCCATCGGTGACGATAACGTTCGTCACATTCAGGAGCCCGAGATTGATCATCGTTCCTTCGGAAACATCGGCCGCAGTTCGGATTTCAGCGGTGACGGCCTCTTGCGTGTGGACTTCTTCCTTCGCGGCGTTGGCGAGGGCCCAGTTCCGAGCCGAGCTTTCACGCAGGACGAACCGGATCGTCGCGTCGGACTCGGTGGTTTCGACGTCGCCTTTCAGGCGCGTTCCGGTGCCGGAAACCCAAATTGCTTCACGGGTCGTGTTGATGCTGCGGAACAGGCTTTCCAGGTGGCCGAGGTTGCGGAAATTCGCCTCGCCCGACTTCCGGAAGTTGGCCCACCCGCTCATGTTGCGGATGTTCTTGACGTTAGGGGCGGAGCTGCGCATTTCCCGGCTTCCTCAGTGACGATCTCTTACAGGAGATATCGGTCCCGAGGACGCGTTTCGGGCGGTCAGTCCCGCTCGATTTCCATCGACATCTGAACCGCGAACCCGGCGACACCGGGCTTGCCTTCGATCACGATCGGGAGCTTCCGCAGCTGAGGCTTCGTGCCCTCGCGAATGAAGCTCAGGAGGTCGCTATCGTCGATCGCCTGGCGCAGTGTCGCCCACTTCGCACTGAGTTCGGCATGCAGCGTCATCGGGTCAATGCGATTTACGATGACTTCGATGCTCGGCGAGAGACGCCAGTATGCCGTCCAGCCTTCGGCCGGCATGTCCTCGTCCTCGAGGACCTCTTCCTCGCCGGTATCGACGAGAACCATCGGCAGCTCGTCGGAATCCGGATCATACGGATAATCCACCTCGACTGGCAGACCGAGGCTTCCGGCGATGTTCAGGATTTCGGCTACGGCGAGTTCAACCGCGTCGCTCATGTCAGATGTCCTCGATCAGATCGTAGATTTTGTCCTGGTATTTCTTCAAGTTGCGCTCGGCGATCGTGGAGAGCTTGTCGCCTTCGTCGATCGGCTTTCGAACCACACGGCGCTTCAGGACCGCGACTGGGCGGGCTTCCTTTTCGTTCGCGCGTCGCGCCATCACGACAGGCCCGGTGCGGCCTTGGACAATGAAGGTTTCTCGGGCGCGGCCCTTTGCCAGATCTCGGCGCTCATGCTCCCGGAGATCAGGATCGGTCACGATGCGCAGGGACTTCCCAGGCTTTGCACGGATTGTCGCCCCGTATTCCCTGACACGGGAGTCGTGCCCCCTGTCGATGAACGCGAGTGTGTTGTTCTTGCGGACCTTGAACGTGATCGCCTGGCGCCGCTTCTTCCCGACACCATCAAGGCCGTCCTCGCGGAACTCTTGGACGACATCGGCGCCGGTCACCTTCGCGGCCCGTCTGACGGAGTTGTAGAGACCGCGACCAAACTGTTTCGTAAACTTGTCGGCGTCCCATCCTTCCAGAGCCATCCCTACCTCCTCACACCAGCAGCTTGATCATTGCGAGCCCGTCATCGAGGGGCTGCGACACGGTCTCTTGTTTGCCCTTGAACCGGATCGCGGTGCCGGCCTTGACCCCGGGCGCATCTGCAACCCGGACGGCGATCATTGCGCGCGAGACGATGATCCGGGTTCCATCGCGACCGACCTCCTCGACCTCGACGCTGGGCGTGATCATCGCGTCGATGGTGTGCCAGACGCCGTCGAGCTGAAGCTCGATTTCCTCATCAAGGGGAAGATCGGCAGACGCGTCGCGAACCGGGACCGCGGCGCCCTCGATGCGCTCGAGCTTGAGGTCGCTGAGGCCGGGCACGGATGACGGCATGACGGCGTCAATGCGATAGGTCGCGGCACCGGCAGTGATCGTCCCGCCGCGCCGGATGCGGACGTCCTCGAGGATGACGCCAGATGCGTCCGAGCCAATCAGCTGATCGCGGCTCGAGGTTAGAAATGCCTTGTCGGACTCCAAGATCGAGACGCGCAGGTCGAACTCGTGCGGCGTGCGCCGGTAGACAGCGGGCACGGTGGGCATGGCATCGAAAAGGTCGCGTCCGTAGTCCAAGTCAATCTCCTAAAAAAAGGCCCCGCCGGTGCGGGCGGGGCCAGAAGAGGCGAGGTGAAAGGAGGAAAGCCCTCGCCTATTCGGGTTTAGACCGCAGGCTCTTCAGCCGGCTCTGCGGCTTCGATGATGCGGACCACGATGGTCGTGCGCGGCTTGAGGTTCAGGATGAGGGGGTGGGACTGAACCTGGACCTCCTCGAACTCCCCGCGCGGGTCGATGAAGGGGATGTAGAACTCGGGCTGGCCGATTTTCCCCTCTTCCAGCTCAGCACCCGTGGCCGGGTCAACGATCCGGGTCGAGGGGGCGTAGCCGGCGTAGAAGTTGTCGGCGCCGACCGGGAAGAAGACCATTTCGTCGTCGGAGACGAAATCGACCCCGTTGATCTTGCCGCGGTAGGTCTCGAAGGTGACGCCGCCATATTCGAAAGTCGTGCCGTAGCCCTTCTTGGCTTGCAGGAAGGTCTGGCCCTGCTGGTAGCGGTAGGCTTCCCGGCATTCCTGGAGGTTGGCGATCCAGCGCATGCGCGCGGACGTCACGAAGCAGTGGACGTGATCGTAGCCGTCGGCGCCGAGTTCATCGGCGACTTGGTCAACTTTCTCGCTGCAAAAGGTGTTGAAGTCCCCATCGCCGGAGAAGGCAGAGTCCTCAACTTCCTCAACTGCGGGAGCCTCGACCCCAAGCTTGTTGAAGATGTTGGAGATGACGTTGCCGTTCTTGTCCAGGATGTAGCCCCGGATGCCGCCGAGCATCTGCCACTCACGCGCCATACGGACCTCGAGCAGAGGCTTGCGAAGCTTCCGCGCCATAGCGGCCTTCGCTCCAACGAAGGCGGCCTCACCGAGGGCGCGAATGTCGCGAACTTCTTCCTCGGTGATCTTGGCCGAGCGCTTGAAGCTGTGCGCCTTGAAGAGCACCAGGTTGTAGGGGTCGGCATCCACGAAAGACGACTGGTCTCCGCGGCCGATCGGGTCGATCAGCTCCAGCGTCATATCGGTGACGTCGAAGGACGCGGTCGTGCCGAGCAGACTATCGGCGCGGTAGAGACCCATGCCGCCGATGCGAGAAGGAGTGTGCGGGATAGACTCGACGACCCCCGCGAGGACGCTGCCGAGGCTGCCGTCCGGGGATTCCTGGGTGAAGAGATCGAAGATAAACGACATGCTCAGTGCCTCATGTTCGGATGGAAGATGGCGAACTGCTTCGACCGGCGCTCCTCAGCGCTCATGACGGCAGTCTTTTTGGAAGCCGCGTCCCCATCCGGTTTCGCGGTGACTACCGGCTCATGCGAGCCGGATTTCAGCGACGCGACGAGGGGGTCCTCGGGCGCCTTCATTTCAGGTTCGATTTCGGCGGGCTTGGTCACCAGCTCGCCAGCGTCCTTTAGAGCGGCGGCGGTTTCGGCCGAGGCGCTCATCGAGATGGTGGTGCCGTTGACTGACAGCTCGACGGAGACGAGCTCGGGGGCTGTCTCGACGGCGGGTGCGTCCTCAACGGTTTCCTGATCGGGATCGGAGGCGGATGCCTCATCCTCGATCGGCAACTCAACCTCTTCCGGAGCGTCGCCAAGCATGACGGCTGCGAACTCGCGGTCGATCTGCATCCTCTCGCCATCGCGCTTGTCTTCGAGGATCACATCCGCCAGGCCGAACTCCACTGCCTGGAGGGCGGTGTAGTAGGTGCCGGCGTCTGTCATGGCCTCTTCGACCTCGGCGCGGGTGTGCCCCTTCGCCTCGACCTTCGCGGCGTAGCGTCCGATCGCCTGCTCGCGGACGTTGTCGAGATACTGGAGTGCAGCCTTCATCTCGGACGCGGTGCCGAAAACGAGACCTTTCGGGTTGTGGATCATCATCGACGCGTCGCGCGCGATTTTCACCTCGTCGCAGGCCAAGGCGACCATAGTCGCCATGGAGTAGCAGGAGCCCCAGATCTCGGCGATCGGGCGGGTCTTCATCTGTCCGAGCGCGGTCATGATCGAGACGCCGCCGGAAACGGTGCCGCCGGGGGAGTCGATACGGACGATCACTTCGCCTTCGCCATCGAGCTCCGCGTCGATCGCTTCCAGGCGGTCGACAAGCATCTGCGGATCGACTTCCCAGTCGCCGATGACGCCGCGGATATCGACAACATACTGACGCTCGGCGAGCATCGTAACGTCGAACCAGGACTTGCCGTCCTGGGCCGCGTTCATCTTGAAAATCTCTCGAAGCTTGACGCTCATGAAACTGCCTCAGTTGCTTACAGGAGATATCGGTCCCCGCTTGGCGTTTCGCGGAGACCGAGAGACAGAAAATCAGGCAGGGGCAGCGAGGGAGCGATAGGAGGCGATCTCGGCGTCATCCCATCCGAGGTGCTTCTTGATCGCCGTGTCGGTCCAGTGCGCGGGGATTGGTTCAAGCCCCGCGTCGATGTCGCGCTTGAGATCGTCCAGCTTCTCGCGCCGCACACGCTCCGGATCGTCGCCTTGTCTGCGGATGATGTCAGAGGTAGTCGCGAAGCCGGACTCCACCTCGTCGTCCCAGGAAGATACCTCTTGGGCCCGGTGCAGGTTCGGAAACGGCGGCGCGGTCCAGGCCGGGTTCAGGAAGTCTTCAACGGTCTTCCCAGCCGGCGGCGTCCAGAGCGGCTTGCCGTCACTGCCCCTCTCGGACGCCGCGAGGCGGACGAACGCGTTCCAGATCGGCGCGTTGAACTCGGCGTTCAGGTCTCGACGGATGGTCTTGACCGAGCGCTCGAACTGGAGCGACACAGCCTTGTAGAGCCGGTCATTGATCCCGGACATGTCGCCGAGCAAGAATTGAAGCGGAATGCCGACGGCTGCGGCAATGTGCATGCCGACTTGCCTCACGAACGACTCGAAGCTGTTGCCACTGTCGGCGGGCGCACTGGTCGTGATCTTGCCGCCGCGCGGAACCTTGGCGACCGTTCCGGCCTTCGGCGCGTTCAGCACCTCGGCGGAGGGCGGCGCCGAAACTTCAGCGCCTTCGGAGCTGTAGTATTTCTGGTCCTCTGGATTGTAATACGTGTCGGCGAGCTGCTCCTTTTCCTCTTCTGTGAGGTCCGGCATCTCGAGCCAATAGGCGATGTTCGCGTTGAGGATCTTCCTGAGAAGCTCCGCATCCAGGAACTGGTGAAGGTCATGGATCTTTGTGAGAGCACGCGTCAGAAGCGGCTCGCCACGGCGAGCGCCGACTTCGTTCCGGATCAGGGTATGAACGACGGTATCGGCGGACTGGCGGAACGTCTCGCTGCGCGTCGACGCCAGAAGCTCGCCCTTCAATCCCGGATGCTGCTTGAAGAAATGGTAGGACTGAACGTCGCCGTATTTGTCGAAGATCATCCCCTTCGTCGAAGTCGCCAGGAACGAGACTTCTGAAGGCAGCATCTCGGTGGGTAGAAGCTGGACGCGAAGCGGAACCGGAAGATCCTTGCGCCCAGGGCTGTATCGGAGGATCGCGAAGCACTCACCGCCAATCGCACGCTCGCGGAGAGCCAGCGACTGCGCCTTCCACAGGGAACGAATTCCCTCGGCACCGCACACGTTGGCCCACCTGAAGAACAGGTCGAGCAAGCCGTTGTCGTCATCAGGGATCGAGGGCTGGATACCGGTCCCGACGGCGTAGTTGTCCAGCTCCGCAACCGCCTTGGCTGCGATGGCGTTCATGCGGGCCGCGTAGCGCGACATCCGCACAACGTCGCCGCGCCTACGGTCGAGCAGAGACGAGATCGCCTCGCCAGAACTTTTGGGAATGTCGGTTCGATCGCCCGTTGCCCGCGCGAAATCGTAGTCCATCTTCGCCGCGAAATCATGCTTGGCCACCGCAACGTGCGCTTCGGGAGCGGACAAGCGGATCATGCCCTTCGTCGAGAACTGCTCGGTCATTGATTGCCTCCGGAGAGCGGACGGAAGGTAGAGAAGCCGCCGACGACGGACGAGGCGGGCACCCAGCCTTTTTCAGCCGCCGTGCGCCGGATGATCTCGCGGCTGTAGCCCTGAGCGACGACGAGCATCTGGGCGGGCGAAGCGTAGGTGAACGACTGGCCGTTGTAGCTGAACGAGAGAACGCCCTTGGCGCGCTTCTCGAGCGTCAGCTTGCGGAGCTCTCGGAGCTGGTCGGTGGTGAAATCGGAATAGAGGCCTTCGCCCATGCGGTCGCTCCTGCATACTTACAGGAGATATCGGTCCCGCCCGCGCGTTTCGGGTCGAAAGACAGACAGGTCCTACTGAACCTCGTCGCGCGTGATGAACCGAGCCCGCTCCAGGAGCTCGTCGAAGGTCACGATGTCTATTGAGGAGGTCTCTCGCCGGAAGAGCTCGAAGGTATCCCGCATGACCCGGGCTTCCCTGAGATCGGCCGCTTCCTCGAACTCGGCTCTTGAGCCGATCACCAGGATGGTCTTTGCATTCCGCGTCCGTGCTTCCAGTTGCCGTGCACCGTGACGGCTGAAATGCTCCCCGGTTCCCGCGAACGCCGACCACTCCGCCTTCTGTTCGAGGATCTGGGACACGGCACTCATGAACTCAGGGCTGAACGATCGCGTGCCGGCTCTGGCCCCGCCGCCGTTTCTGAAGATCCGGGTGTCGGGGCGCTTGATCTCGACGAGGACCGTGTAGTCGGTGAAGCTCATGAGGAAGTCGACCACTGGCTTGCCACGGTTGTCCGTGCCTCCGCCGGAGACTGTCATTTCCCGGTCGAAGGTTCGCATGACGCGGTAATCCAAGCCGTATCCGAAGACCCAGGGTTCGGCATCGAAGAAGTCCTGCCAGTCCTTTTCAGCCCACTGCGCGTCCTCCATGCGCCGTTCGAAGGTCTCCAACGCCTGTCGTCGGCCGAGCAGGATGTTGACCTCCTCCGCTGATAGTGAGCCTTGCAGTGTCCTTAGAAGCGTTTCGCGCGCCTGACTGTCCATGGCGCGAAACCGCTCCACGATACCTCGATCGGACGCGTCGATGATGGCCTTGCGCCCTTTGCCGGTCGAAATGTCCTCGATGTCGAACCGTTCCTCGTTCGTCAGATCAATGAACTTCAGCTGGTCGAGGAATGCCGTGAGCCGGGCCATCTCATCTCCACGAAATGTGAAGGAGTGCTCGTGATAGCCCTGATACCAGCCATCCTTGCGCGACTGGAACGATTGAAGGGTGAGCCGGCGAATTGCTTTGTCGTCCTGAGTGACCACCGCGGTAACTTGGGTCTTGCGCTTCTCGCCGGTCAGCCGGAGACACAGGGCGCCCTCAATCTCGCCGATGTGAAGCTCGTTGGAGCCTTCCATTACCATGCGCACGTTGCGGAGTTTCTCGGTGGTGTGCGCGCCCCACGTGAACACTCTGGAGATATACGTCTTGCCTGCTTTGCGCAGCTGAAAGAACTTTTCTTCTGACATTCCCGGACTATGGAAACGAAAGAGAATTCAGACAAGACATTACCAGGTGCGAACGCGAACCATTGGCTTACCGGACTGCGAGAGCGGCGCGTTGCCGGCCGCGGCGCGGGCAAAGGGATTCTTCGGAACCTTGACGGCGGCCGCCTTCGGCGCCTCGGTAGCGGGTTCCGGCTTGTCGTCATAGACCTCACCGGTCTCCGGGTCGTATTCCCCTTCAGGGGTCGGGGCCGGAGTGGGCTTCGCGCGGAACCGCTGTTCGCCGGAAAATAGCTTCCGCCAACGCATGCCACCCGCCATCTGTGTCATTCCGTGCGAGAGCGCCCAAGTGTAGACCACGTTGTCGAAGGGTTCATTGCCATCCCGGCCCTTGCCCTTCGGAGATTTCCAGACCGTCGCACCCGCCCGGTTCTCGACCGGATACTGCTTCTCGAGCAGCAGTCGCTTCAGGAACCGCTCTCGCTGGACGTCATCCGAGAGATCGACAGACCCCTCGATCGGGCGCGCCGAGAACTCGATCGCACCGTCGGCGAGGATCGGAGCAAGATCGTCCTTGGCCAAGTCGACATCGATCGTGAACAGGAACTCGTGCCTCTTCGCGGTGGTGGTCGGCCAGATTGTCTTGCCTCGGGCACCATTCCCCTTCGACTCCCCGCGCACGGCGACCCAATGCCTCCGGCCTCGTGCCGCCGTTTGCCCCGGGTTTCCCCGCATCTTCTTGAGCCAGTCAACGACACGCTGCGATCCGCCGCCGTTGTGATCGATCGCCAGTCCATCCACCTTGCGCGGTCGACCCTGCTCGTCGATGTAGGTCCGCGTCGCCAGCGCCTCGAGTGCGTCCCAGGCGCGCTTGTCCGTCTGCGGGAATTCGTCGAGAATCCAGTGCGCGACCATGAACAGCCGACGCCCGGGGCCGATCGCGTAGAGGCTCGCCTCCAAGTATGACTCGGACTCGTCTGCGTTGCCGCGCTGCCGGTCGACCGACATGAGCAACGACACTGCCCACCCCGGGACCTCAACGCCCTCGCCGAGGTCTGTCACGCAGTTGGCGAGCGTCTCAAAGTCAGCAGTCTCCTGACCTGTGTTCTTTGAGTATGGGAGTCCGAGGACCTCGTTCTTGAAAGACTGGACCTGCGCCGGACCGGCGGCGAGGGCCTCGTGCCACTCTTTGACCATGTGCTGCCAGGTGCCGTTCGGCGACCGCGAAAACCATTGCCACAAATAGTAGCCGCGGCGGCTATGGCCCGGGTTGTGCGGGACCCAGCGGCCGTTCCGGGTCATCTCACGCTTGTGGTGCTCGCGGATCGGCGGGCATTTGTCGTCACGGTCGTCGGTCTCGCGATGGCACTCATACCAGACGTCATCGTGATCGTCTGGCTCCCACTTGATCCCGCCAGTCGTTTCCTTGTCGCCCCAGCGAGGCGTGAACTCTTCCCCGCAATGCGGACACTGGACGTAGAGATGGCGCTGGTCGCTCTTGAGGAAGAGACCATGAATACGCCCGCCGTTCTCAGCCGGAGCCTTGGGCGTCGAGATGGCGATGACCTTCCGGTCCCAGTATTGCGATCCACGGCGCCTGGCCATGTCATACTTCGAGCCGCCGCCTTTCACGGGTCCGAAATTCAATGCGTCGAACTCGTCGAGGATGATCTTCTTTTTCGTGTGGTCACGGAAGTTATCCTCGGCGGCCGCACCCAGGACGAGAAGGGAGGCACCGTTCTTGAACTTGCGCTCCGTCGATTTCTTGACGGCTTTCCCGGTCGAGGTGCGGAAAGCGATCTTCTGCATCGCCGGCACCATCTCGACGCGCTTGTCGAACCGGTTCGTCAGGTAGCCCTCGGCGTCCTCGTCCTTCGGTCGATACATCAGGACGTCGCACGGCTCGTGGTCGAGCCAATATTGCACGGCGTGGTTGATGCACTCAGAGATGCCCATTCGCGCGCTCTTCATGACGACCACCTCGCCGATGGTGACGTCGATGAAGGCGTCCAAGATTTCGCGCTGGAAATCGTAGGTCGTCCACTTCCGAAGTTTACCGCCCTCGATCAGGTAGCACTGATCGTCGGCATACTCCGTTCCGGATACGATCGGTTTCGGCGCGAAGAGGCGATCCCGGACTTGCCGGAGCTTATGCGCTGCGATCGTCTTCGAACGAGCCAGCGTCTTCATCGTCTCCGGTGAGATACGCTGGAAGCCGATTGGATTTGGGCTTGCGGCCATCGGGCTGATCCAGTGTGAGTTTCGAGAGCGCCCTCGAAAGGGCTTCATGCAAGACGAGGTGAACCTCGGCGTGGGGGCGCGCGACGTTGGCGAGTTCCTCAGTGATCTCCGGGATAGCGCCTTCGACCGCGGCGCGGACGCTGCCTCCCTCCTCGGCGAGGAGTTCGCAAGCATCTTCCATAAGGACGACCTCACCCCGGAGCAGGGCGAGCTTCACCTCCTCGGCGTCGGCCTTCGCCGCCGTCCAGCGGAGCTTTTCCTTTTCGAGAGCTTCCTTGGTATCGATCACTTCCAGAGAGCCGCCGTCTCGCAGCATGTCGATGTAGCCCTTGATCGAGGACAGCGCGTCATACTTGCCGCGCCCGGTCTTGATCATGACGCCGTCCTTCGCGAGCTGCTGGACGCGGCGCTCGTCGACCTCGAGGAAGGCGGCGAGGTCCTTCACACCCCAGATGAGGTCGAGAGATCCCGTTTCGGTTTTGGCGTCATCGCTCATCGTGGAAGTGTCTGTTTTTACTTAGTCTTTTTCTGTGACCAAATGCTGAACCGAAACGAAACGCGTTTGAAAAATCTCCGAAAGTAGTGATCTTTCGGGCCTGTCCCCCCCTGCATACAAGATGAGGGGGTGGCCCAGGGTCCCCGCGCTATATTTTGTGTCTCAGAATTTTTCGGCCCTACATCTCGTCGGTGTCTACCGGAGATATCGGTCCTCAGCCGCGCTTTCGCGTGGCCGCGATGAGCCTCATCTGCTCATGGTTCGACATTCGCTCGATGTGCTGGCGGACGCTGTGCATACTGAGGGCGCGGTATTGCTCGAGGTCAGCCTGGGTGTGGGTCTGCGCGCTCCTGGCGTCATAGAGATAGACGCCGGCGTAGGACACCCGCCAGCGCCGTGGGTCGACGAGCTCGAATGAGATGAAGTCGGGATCGATGTTCATGCGGGGGCGCGGGTAGGTTCGGTCAACCATGCAGAGCTTCCGAGATCTCAGCCGCAAACGACGCAAAGATCGCATCCGCATCCCCGGCGAGGCGGTCGCATGGCCGCGAACCACCGAGGCTGCGGTTGGGTGTAGCGAGCCACTGGAAGAGCGCCGCCCGGCCGCCCCAGTCATCGGTGCGCATCTCGTCGAGGCGGGCGAGGGTATTGAGTTCGGTGTCGGTCATTTGTCGCCAACCCTGCGCCGCGCCAACTCTTCCTCGACCTCGCCCTTTTCGATCGGCGTGCCAAGGCCTTTGCGATGGACGACGGCGCTATGTGCCTCGACCCATTCATGCCATTCGGCGTCGCTCATCTGCGACGCGTCGGGATTGAAGCCGAGACGGCAGAGGGCCTGTTTCTCCTCGTCCGTGAGGGGTGCCTCGGGATCGTCGGTCATCAGTTCTGGCCTCCCATGATCTTCGCGGCGTATTCGTCGGCGTCCCACTCGAACGGGCCGACATACGCTCCACCCGTCGCCTCGACACCCGCCATGAACGCATCCCGCAGCATCCGGGCGAGGTCGGGGGAGCGGGCGCCCATGATCTGCATACGCTCGTGAGCGGAGAGCTGGGTGAGGTCGATGCCGCGTATCTCGACCATATTCGCTGGAAACTGACCTATCTGCCAAAGCCCACCGTATGGCTCCGTCTGGTATCCCCGAAAGCCAGAGCGCATACCATTCAGATATGCGCCATCGTGTGGCTCGAAGCCAATCTCCACCCCATGCCGCGAACTGATCCGGGCCAGATCATCGAGGAAGGCCTTGACCTTCTCGGGAGTGGTTTGGTCAGTCATCGCGGCGATCCTTCTCCAAGACATACTTCACGGACCAGATTGCAAAGCCGCCAATCATCGCAATGATCACAACCGCACCGATCGTGTCGATGAGCAGCTTGACGTTCTCGGGGGTCATGCCGCACCTCCATTCTCTTCGGGGGTGACACCGAAGATGCGGACCCACTCCATACGGACGGCGGCCAGCCATACGGCCCCAAGAACAGCCGCGACCGCGGCGGCGGAGACTTCGTCGAGCCGCCAGACAGCGAAATCGCCGATGAGAATAGCCCACGCTGTGTAGCAAACGACCAATACTGCGAAAGACAGACATTTCATGCCGCACCGCCTTCCGCATCCAGATCCACGCCGAAGCGCGCTTTGACCAGATTTCGGACGAACGTCATCCAAGACGACACGAGCGCGAGACCGACGCAAAACTGAAAAACCAGCTCCTCGATCTGTGGAATAGCCCTCACGCCGACCCAGATATCAAAGCCCGTCATTCCCACGAGCATCACCCAGAACCAGATTGTAGCGATGGTGTTCTTCGACATTTTTCTCTCCCTGATGTCTTTCCAGGGAATTAGGCACCGAACGCCCCACACAAAAACGGCCGGGCGCGATGGCCCGGCCTGTGATCGATGCAACTGATGGTATGGGTGATTAGCCGCCGAATTTGCGCATGGTCGCCTCCCTGGTCGCGTTTCGTTTGAGCGGCGGCCTGTTCAGTTTGACCCCCGCCCTACGGAATTAGGCCCGGCCGAAACCGGGCCAAAACGGTCAGCAGTCGCCCCATCGAGACGAGCCCCAGATATCGCAGGCGGTATCGTGGCGCGGCTCCCCATCACTCACGCGATCGGCGAATGCCATGAGCTGTTCCCTGCGGCGATCCCGGTTGGCCTCGGGGCTCAGGGCCTCGGTGATCGGATCGTTGGTCGATCCACTGTTGACCTGGGCCGCTGCGGGTTCCGGGTCATGGGCGCTCATGATTGTCAGAAACGCGAAGAAGGCGAGCGCGCCGCCAAGTCCGGATGATGTGTTCATGGTCTTTCCTCCCCTGAATTGGTTTCAGGGAGGTAGGGAAAACCTCAGCGGCCTTTCAAACGGGCCTCGCGCTCTTTCGGCGGTGACCAGGCTTCGATCCCGAACGGGCGCTGGACCCGCCACACCATCCGGATCAGGGCGCGTTGCCATGTCGGTCGGGCGCGGAACACCTCGATGTCAGGTCGGACCTCGAGCATGCGTTTGCGGAATTCGTCAGTGCGGTCAGTCATCCTCGCGTTCCTCCCAGTCATCGAATGGTTTCCAGCCCTCCTCGAGAAAATGGAAACCCTCATGTCCCGTCGCCCAGACACAGATGCGCCAGAGATCACCTTCCCGCCACACCGTCTGCGGACGGACGCTCAGGCGCCGCTTGAGCTCATCGTTGGTGATCAGGTCCGGCGCCATGAACGAGCGATATCCCGGCGGTGGGTTGGTCATGTGGAGAGGATAGCATGGCTCTGGACGTCGCGCGACGCGGGCATAGCGCGACGATTTAGTCCCGCCGCATCACCGCCTCAGCAATCCGCTTCCCGATCTCCTCATCGTTATAGCCCATCCGCCGATAGATCAGCAGGGCCAGGTCCGGCGCGTCGCGACACATCGTGACCTCATGGTAGTCGAGATAGCCGTCGTCCCGGGAATGCGGTTCGGCGAGGTAGTCGAGGAGGCGGTCGAGGACGGCGAGGTCCTCACCCAGCATCCACTGGATATCGAGGACGTCTTCCACGTCGCTGCGGCCGAGGTGCGGCGCCTTTTCGAGGATGGCGTCGACGCGGCGTGCGGTGGCAGCCTGGCTGGCGGCGAGCGCGGCGCGGGCGGACTGAATGGTCGGGGCGGTCATGCCGCACCTCCAATCCAATACACCTTCGCCGCCAGTAGGCCGTCGATCTCCTTGATCGAGAGCGGGCGCGTCGGGCGCCATTCAACGAAGAACCCGCTGTCGTCGTCGTTCACCCACATTGTGCGGGTGTTTCCGTCGAGGTCGAGATACCGGACCCTGAACATGTCCTCATCTGTCGCATCGCCGGCAGATATCAGGATGCACTTCTCGCTTTCGTCGTCGAACTCGAAATACTCGTGCCAGAAGACGGTGCCCATCGGGCATGCGGAAAGCGTCTCGATATCCGTATACTCGCCCTTGCTGATCTCCGGCAGCATGATCGCACCTGCCTCTGGGTAGGAGTTGGTCGACATCCTTATCTCCCTGTCTGTCTTTCAACCGACATAGGGACGTTCGACGCGATCCAGAAAAGCCGAGGGCGGCCCGTGATGGACCGCCCTGGTTAACTTCCCACGCTCTTGGCTATCCACCCTTCCGGTTGGACCCCTATCTGGGGGCGGCCCGCAGCTATCTCAGGGGATCTGTCTGCGGTGTTGCCCGGGCCGCCGATCAGCGTGAAGCAAGATCTCGTGGCTTTGCCTGAAACGGCCCGGGTGGCGGTCATCGCCGAGGCGTGCCGCGGTTGTTGGCGCCGGGCGTAGGTTACTGCCCCTACCTATTCGCCTCGGGGTCATGACTTCCCTCAGCCGCACCTATGCGAGACCCAGCGTGTTTATCCTCCAGCGCCATCCGAGTGCCTGCCCGGAGCTCGCGTCACCTTGTTTCCGCTGACGCCAGAGTGGGATGGGCCGGGGTATCCGTAGATTCCCAGCCCTTTCGTTTGTCAGGTGCATCCGGCGATCAACCCGGCGAGAACCTGACGATAGAAGTCCGGCCTGTATCCGAAGACATTGAGGACAGGACATAAAGTGCCCCACGGTTGTGCTTCTGCGAGAGGCATGCAGGGCGTGTTGTAGAGGACCGGGCCGTAACATGGCGACGGGGCCATGACAGTGGACCCGATCATAACGTGTAGAGGATATAGGTCCCCAAACCCGATCCCGTGCAAATCGAGCGGTGCGGTCCGATCCGCAGCAGTGCCCGGTCGATCCGGCCGCTCTGTGACGGATATAGATGCCGGTCGCGGAGATCCTGCGTCAGCAATCTTCGTCGGGTTTCCGGGTCAGGCTGGCCGGGAGGTCCCAGGGATCGCGGGAGTTCGCCTGGTCTCGGCTTAGGCGTTGGTCAGCAGGCAGGCGGCCGGCGAATTTACGAGCGATCATCTCCTGGTCTCGGCGCTCACTCTCATCGAGATCGACGAACTCACCCTGGCTTCGGCGCTCGAGCAGCTCGCGCAGGTCGTCGTCCTCGTCGAGCGGGTCCCACGATTGCAGGAGCGCCAAGAGGCCAGTTCGATCCTGTTTGCCACCGAGATGCTGGACGGCAGCGCGCAGCCTCAGAACCTCGGCCTCGAGCTCTTCGCGGGTCATTTCGGAAGTAGGGCGTTTCGTTACTGTCATGGCGCCTACGCTCCAACGCCATTCCGCGTGGCCCCAGTGAAGCCACAAGCGCGTAGATATTCGGTGTATTCGCCCCTCATATGATCGGTGCACCTGGCAACGAGGAAACCAACATCTTCAATGGCCTTCCGGGTCGCATCCGAGGATATGGGCTGGATGGCATATTTGGGACGGTCACAATTGTGGATGCAGTCGTGCCTCCTTTGGAAAATTGTCTGCATTCGCCTGTCCAAGGCTTCGAGAGCGCTCTTCCTTGCTGTGTTTCGAGCAGCCCCAGCAGTCGCAAGAAAGTTTGCCCGTGACACGCTGAAATGGCGTTGCTGCGCGTCACCATGGAGAACCCAACCCTCGATGGTCTGCTGGGACAACAGCCTGTGGTCCTTTCGACAGAAGACATTCAGAAGGTCCTTGATCTGCTTCAGTGAAAGCACACTCTCCTTCTCGATCAATTCTCGAGCGGCCATCCTCCATCGCCAGCTGCTCGCGGCAGAAATGACGGCAATGACCGGGACCCGGAGGTTGTTCAGGCGGTCCGGTATGACACCGTTGGTCTGGCGCTCCTTCGCTCTCAATGTGCGAGAGACCAAGTCCGCATATGCATCGCAGAAGAATGCGTCGCCAGCACCTACGCCGACCATCCACGCAGAACGAAGCAAATCGTCCCGGAGCACGCCATGCGGCAGTCCGTCTGCGTGATCCCGCATGGCCATGGCCCGCGCGTAGTCCTCATCGAAATGCTGTTTCGCCGTCTCAAGTATCAAGTATCGACTCCGTCCCAGGATTCGCGCCCGCATCGGGGCAGCCACACTTTTCCGCACCGGGGAGATGCCTGGCAACACCGCCGAGCCTTCACACCCGTTGTCGCCGCTCTCAATCGCAGGCGGGAGCCGTCCAATGTTTACGGGATGACAGCCGTCACCTCCGCGTAGATCACAGTCAGGGTGGCGGCCATGAGGGCGAGCGGGGCGGCTATGCGGAGCACGTGTCTCATTAGGTGAAGGTAGGCGGTTTCCTGATCGGCGAAATCGGGGTGGGCTTCGCTCGGGAGGGGGCAAAGGGGGCAAGACGATTTGCCCCCTGTTTTCCGTTTCACATCATGGCGTTAGACGACAGGGGGCAAGGGGGCAGGAGTTTGCGACCTCTTCATTCCTACACACGAAAGAAATTCGTGCGCTCTAATGCCTCTCTACATGAGAGGGACATCACAGACTGAAGAAAAGGAAATCTCACACACGAAAAGTCTCTATAGGCTGCCCCCTTGCCCCCTGATTGTTAAGTGTATGCTTTTGCTTCGGAAGTAGGGGGCAAAACGCTTGCCCCCTGCCGCCCCCCGCTGCCCCCTCGAAGTTCTCACGATTTCGTGACTGGACTTTTTTCTGAGGGTCGGGGGTGGGGACCAATTCCTCTTCGCGACAGACGTCGCGCTCCGAACCCGGACCAGTGAATGCCGCGAGGATTGGCCTCCTCGCGGCGGCCCGGCGGGCGGAGGCCACACTGATAGGGAAGAGCAAGAATAATGAACGGGCAGGTAAACTCCGTCGCTGAACTGGAACTCCAGCGCGACCAACTCATGGCCGAGAAGGCCGAAAAAGAAGTTGCCTCATCAATCGCCAGCGCCGAGAAGCAAAACGCGGTGAAGGCGGATCGTGTCGAAGCCGCGGCGAAAGCTGCGGAGGCACGCAGCGCGGTGACCAAGGTGAACGCGGAGCTGAAGCGGCTCGAGAAAGCCTTGGCGAAGGCTCAGACAGCCGCCGAAAAGCAGGCCAAGATCGAGGCCAAGGCCGCAGCGGCTGCTGAGCGTGCCGAGGCCCGCCGCATCCAGGCTGAGTTGGCCCAGAGCAACCCCCTGATGGGTTTCGAGGTCAACTACAGTGCCCTGGGAGCCTGGGTTGCCGAACGCGCGAAGGGCCGTGCCTGCTACGTCGAGGGCGCCGGCTGGGGCGAATGGACCGGCACCCACTGGCAGTTCTCTCGGAAGCCGTCTGCTGGCCTTCTCGATCGCGTCCGTCGGCTCTACGCAATGGAAACCGGCGAGGTCGCCGATAAGCTGAACAGCAACGCCAAGAGCGCCGAGAACATCCTTGCCCACGCTGAGGGTGCGATGACACTCACGCGGGAAGTCTTCAACGCGCCGACAGTAGCCCACCTCGTTGCGTTCCAGAACGTGACCGTCAACCTGAAGACCGGCAAGTCGATGCCACACGACCCCGAGCATTACATGACCGGCTGTCTGTCTTGCGACTATGACGAGAGCGCCGATCTCGACCGTATCTTGAGGACCTTCGCGCGGTTCTGGCCGAACGACACCGAGACGCAGGACATGTTCCAGACGGCGCTTGGCTATTCCGCAACCGGCGAGGTGGCTGCAAAACGATCCTTCTTCATGCCCGGCAACCAGGAAGATGCATCCAAGAACGGCGACAACGGCAAGAGCCTTGTCCAAGACGCTCTCGTGCAACTATTCGGCATGGGGCGCGGTGGCTGGGGCACGTCCGTGAAGCCCGGCATCATCCTGGATACCGGCGATCGCGACGCAAACAGCCACGATGGCGCCAAGACGCCGGTCATCTGGAAGCGGTTCGCGATGTCGTCAGAGCCGCGAAAAGGATCGACCGTCGAGTCCGGCGAGTTCAACCGGTTCTCTGGTGGTGACAGCCAGCCCATCAGGGCACCCTACGGTGATACCGCCATTCAGACCGTGATCTACGCAAAGCTCTGGATGTCCCTGAACGACATGCCGCGCTTCAAGTCATTCAATCACGCGACAAAAATCCGGCTCACGCCCTTCCCATTCAATGAGACCTTCTACGATCCCGGCAAGGCTCCCGAGGGTTGTCAGGAGAAGGAACTCGGATTGAAGGAGTGGATGGCCAGTGAGGAAGGTCAAAAGGCCCTGGGCCTGTATGTCGTCCGCGGCGCCATGAAGTATTACGATTGCAACGGCGGAAAGGCTGGGAACTTCCCGGACAGCCCGCTCGTCGCCGCGACTCGCGAGAAGCTCATGGCCACGGCAAACCCCTTCAACGAGATGTTCGAGGATTGGTTGGTCTTTGACGAACGGGCAGACATCACCGAGACGGCCATGCACAAGCTACTCCGCGAGTTCCTCGGCGGGGTGCAGAAAGAGTGGCACAAGCCGGTCTTCGTCGAGGCCCTGTCAGGGCAGGGCGTCGTGCAGAAGAAGGTCAAAGGCGATCGCTACTACCGTGGCGTCCGTCTTTCCGAAAAGGGGCAGCGCATCGCTGACATGCTCGGACACAAACACTGCGTCTACATGCGGAAGGCTGAGCATCTGTCGGTCGTAGCTGGGGAGTGAGTTCCCGGCCCGGCGGGCAACCCGGGATCTACCTGAACTGCCCACGCTTCGGCGGGGGCTTTCTTTTGCTTGACCGGCCCAGGCAATTGACGCATGCCTTGCGTTAGCAAATCGTAACATAAGGAATATGCCATGCAATTTGATACGCTCAATGACTACCTCGGCACCTGCGGCAGCTCCGAGGATCTTGCACTCCTACCAGTGCCCCTGGTCGCTGAGCATCTCGGCGTCACGCCGGCAGCCGTGACTGCGAGGATGGGCCGTGGCGCTCTCGAGGAAATCCGGATCGGCAAGAGTCGCTTCGTGTCGCGCCGCAGCCTTCTGGCCGAGCGCGACTTGCGCGAACAGCGCGCTGACAGAGTTGAGCCATTCCTCCTGGACCTCGCATCGCGGGGCGAACGGAAGATTTACTATGAGCCTGTCATGAAGCTGGTGGGGCTGAGCTGGCGTGTGCCAGCGGACCGAACCGAGATCGGCAGGATTTTGGCTGTGGTTTCGCGCCGCAGCCTCGAGAAGAGTGGCGCGATGATCTCGGTGCTTGTGCACAAGAAGACGGCAGGAACGACCCTTCCGAGCGGCGCCTTTTTTGAGCTTGCCGAGAACCTCGGGTTCGACTGGGAGGACGACTACGATTTCGTGGAGGAGCAGACTGACCGGGTCATTGCTCACGCTTCCCGCATTGTGCAGCCCGCAGGTTGAAATTCAGGACATTCAGATGTTTTCCAAACGCCACGGCTTCGCCACCACTCCGCCAATCACGTTCCGGCACGAAGCTCCTGAGGGGCTGAGATATGGAGTGATCCAGGCGGCATACGATCATCTCAGCTATGATCGGATACGAACCTGCTTGTGCCGGATTATGCGGACTTCCCCAGACCGCGGCAACTGGAGCGAGATCCCCAACATCCGCGACGAAGTGATGCGTCTGATGGAGGATGCTGAATGGTATCAGGTCTACGATGCTATTGAGGGGTTGGCAGGCTTCATCGAAAACACACACGGATATGATCTAACTGTCGAGTTTGCGAACTCGATCAACGGCCTTTTCATCGACACAGGTGCAGGCTGGCAGTTGAAGGCCGGCGAGGGTGTCGTGCTCAGGGGCGATGCGGAATTCGAGAGCGCCGTTGCGAGCGCGCGATCCTCCCTGAGCGCTGCGACTTACGGCGTCGCAGAGGGACAACTGCGTGAAGCGCTTCATGACATATCCCGCAGACCTGAACCCGACCCCACAGGCGCCATTCATCATGCTCTGGGCGCGTTGGAGGCCACAGCGCGCTACATTGATGGAAGCAACAAAGTTTTTGGCGAGGCGGTGAAACGCATCAATGTGCCGAAGCCACTTGATGACGCTCTTTCGAAAATGTGGGGCTATTCATCGGGGTGCGCCCGCCACGTCAGCCCAACGAATGTGCCGTCGCTCGCCGAAGCGACACTCGTCGTCCATCTGTCGAGTGCGATCTGCCGGTATCTTGTGGAGAGGCCGTGATGAAAAGCCTACTGGACGCCGCAGACGAACGGCACAAGGCATGGTGAATCCATTGCGGAGCCGCACTCGACGCGGTGGAAAGCAATCTTGACCATGTCCCGTCGAAAAGCATCCTTGATCGGCCACTTCCAGACAACGTGCCGACCATCCGTATATGCCGATCGTGCAACACCACCTTTTCGAATGACGAGGAATACTTCGTTGCATTCCTCGGCTCAGTCTTGGCTGGATCAACTGATCCGGATCAACAGGTGATCGAGCGAGCAGAGAAGGCTCTACGAAATAATGATCGCCTGCGACAAGAAATCGAGGCTCAGTTTCGGGTTGAAGAGGATGCTGACGGCAATGGCTGGACGACGTTCGTCCCAAACATCTTGCGAGTTCAGAATGTGATTGTGAAGAATGCGCGCGGCCATGTCCTGTTCGAGCATGGGCAGCCGGCGAGAGGGGAGCCTGTGCGCGTCGCTATTCAGCCGATTCCAGTGTTGCAGCCCGAGGCAGTCGATGCGTTCGAGCACATAGACTATGGCCCGGGATGGCCGGAGGTGGGGAGCCGGTTGATGACGCGCCTTATCACCGGCGAGGACATGAGGCCTGACGGTTGGGTAATCGTGCAGCCGGACGTCTACCGCTTCGCCGTCGTGGATGACGGGCAGTTCACCGTTCGGACAGTCATCCGGGAATACCTCGCCACGGAAGTCATTTGGGACCACTGAGGACGATTTACTGCCTTCGTTCGCCAGTTCCCACTTTAATAGGTTCTCAACGCAGGCAGAGGATCATGGAGCATGACTTCGCTCTCCAACGTTCTCCGCACCCTCCCCCTCGAGCAGGCCACCCGACCCGGCGAACGGGTCTTTAGGTGGGGCGATGAGCTTGCGGTGATACTGCTTGACAGCGGTAGGGTGGGGCAGATCGCAGCGGCCGGAGCGTGGTCGCGCGTGGATGTCGAAGCTGCCTTGCGCCGAGAATACCGTCCTCCCGCCTTCCAAAGTCCTCTTTCCGAATCCCTCTTCGGCCGGTTACCCATTGAAAAACCAAGGGGACAGGCATGGCAGACGGTGACCTCTTCGATGAGGACGAGGTAGAGATCGACGACGGCCCATGTCGTTTCCACATCGCGGAGTGGTATGGGCGGCCCTTCCTGGAGCTATCCGACGCCGAGCGGCTGGAGTTGGCGAACTTCAAGGCCAAGGGCAGCATGTCGAAGGTCGACCAGAACCGCCTTTTGGCATTGCGCGCCAAGAATCCACGGACAGCGCGTGAAGACGCCCGACTTGCGAAGCTTGAGCAGGACTACCTCGACCTGACACAGACGAGGAAGGTCTGTCCGTTTCGGACTGACAGTCCGTTTCCACTGTGCACGAAGGCGGGTGGCGTATGTTCGATCCGACTGGTTGAAGATGTCGGGGGCGATGTTCGTCCTGTCGCAGGCGAAAGGGCTCCGATCAGGGCGACATGCCCATACCGATTTCAGGAGGGCAACCGCGTTTTCCAAGCGATTGGCCAAGACCTTCTCGGCGATCCCAATCCCTATCAAGCTGGGGAAGTTGGTTTCCTGGAGTCGACAGGGAACCTCGACTCGGCGCCAGGGCAAGATGTGGGTCGCATCGACATGGTGCTGGTGAAGACCAACGCACCGGAGGGGTATCCTCTCGATTGGGTCGCAGCGGAGATTCAGGCTGTCTACTTCTCCGGCGACGAAATGCCCATGGAGTTCAAACAGTTGCGCGAGAACGGCGGGCAGCTCACCATGCCGGCCGGAAAGCGCCGCCCCGACTACCGGTCGAGCGGCCCGAAGCGTCTGATGCCGCAGCTCCAGATCAAGGTGCCGACGCTACGGCGGTGGGGTCGGAAGATGGTATGCATCGTCGATACGCCGTTTTATGAGTCGATGGGCGAGATGGAGGAAGTCGACGATGTTTCGAACGGCGATATCGTCTGGTATCTGGTCGACTTTGTTCCCGGCGAACCAGGCGAGCCCTACCAGCTAACTGTCGGGCGAAAAGCGACAGTTACGCTCGAACGGGCCATCGAGGGGCTGACAGGCGGAATTCCGGTTGCGAAGTCAGTGTTTGAGGGCCGCATCAAGCAGAAGATGGACGGCGCATGATGTCGTTCTAAGGTTGCCTGGGCGGGCAAAATCTGGTATGCGCCATGAAAACGAAAGAAGAACACACAGGAAGACAGGCATGAGCAAGCGGAGGACCGCTGTAGACTTGTTCTGCGGCGCAGGAGGGTTGTCTGCGGGGCTGGAAATGGCCGGTTTCACGGTCTTGGCCGGAAACGATCTGTTCGAAGCCGCCGGCAAGACATTTGAGGCAACTCACCCGAACGCGAAGTTCTTCGGCGAGCCGATTCAAGACCTCAAGATTGATAAGCTTCTCCGCGACATCGAGTTGGAGAAGGGAGAGCTTACGGTCCTGGTTGGAGGCCCGCCATGCCAAGCGTATTCGGTCTACAATCACCAGCGAGGCATGCATGACGAGCGGGCACAGCTTTTCCGGCAATATCTTCGCGTGGTTGAGGCACTAAATCCCGAATGGATCGTAATGGAAAATGTCGCTGGCATTTTCTCGATCGGTGGTGGCGAGGCTGTTCACGCCATTGAAACCGAACTGCGAGCCCTCGGCTACAACGTCGAATACCAGATCATGCGGGCGGAGCAGTATGGTGTTCCTCAGGAGCGTCGCCGGGTCGTGTTCATCGGAAACCGGATCGGCGCCCCGATCAGGCATCCGCAGCCCACCCATGGCCCGGGCCTCGAGCCTCTGGTTACGATAGCCGACGCCATCAGTGATCTGCCGCCCCTCGAGAACGGCGAGGACCCTGGTGTCCAGAAATACCCAGTTGAGCCGAAGACCGAATACCAGAGAGCTCTTCGAGGAAATGCGGTCGAGGTCAGCTGTCACGCGGCACCGCGCCTGGGCAAGGTGAACGTGGAGCGCCTGGCCCACATCCCTCCTGGAGGGAGTTGGAGAGATATCCCGTTCGATCTTCTGCCGGCGGGAATGAAGCGAGCGAAGCGGTCGGATCACACGAAGCGGTATGGCCGGATGACTTGGGACGGTCAGGCATGCACGATCCTGACCAAGTGCGACATCCACTGGGGCGCCTACCTTCATCCGGAACAGGATCGCGCGATCTCGGTGCGCGAGGCGGCGAGGCTTCAATCGTTCCCAGACAGTTTCGAGTTCGTCGGTTCGAAGACCGAGCAATACGTTCAGGTGGGGAACGCGGTGCCTCCATTGCTGGGCAAGGCCATCGGTCTCACACTGCTCGAGCTGATCGCCGAGGCTGAGGAGGCCGAGGGCGCCGCCGCCTGAAATGGCGAAAGCGAAATCGCCCATGTCCCGATCCGAGAACATGTCTCGGATCAGGTCCAAGGATACCGCCCCAGAGCTTTTCGTCCGCCGCGGGCTCCATGCCCGCGGTTTCCGTTTCAGGGTTCACCGCCACGACCTCCCTGGTCGTCCTGACCTCGTGCTCACCCGATGGCATGCCGTGATCCAAGTCCACGGCTGCTACTGGCATGGTCACGACTGCCTGGGGCGGGCGTCAAAGACGAACACGGAATACTGGGGCCCGAAGATTGCTCGGAACCGGGAACGGGATGCACGCAACGAAGCCGCACTACGTGATGCTGGGTGGCGCGTCCTCATCGTGTGGGAATGCTGCCTGAAGGGGCCGGGTAGATGGGCGCCAGACGAGCTACTCGACCGCATCGCTGACTGGGTTCGCGGCGAAGATGGGTTTGCCGAGCTCGAGGGTTCACGCCCCGCCTGACATTTCCGTCGAGATCCGCTGGGGCCTACCTCCTGAGAAACAGGAGACAGGGCAGTGGCGAAGAACAACCGGCGGCAGTTTCAGCAGGCGTGGTATCAAGCGTGGATCAATGACGGCGACGAGGAAGCGCGCATTCTCCTCATTGAATCATGCATGGGTCTCGTCCGCCAGCTTGCAGCAAAACTCCGCTGGGCGCAGTCGCAGGAGGACTTGGAGGCCGAGGGACGTCTCGCGATCCTTGAGGCGCTGGAGCGGTATGATCCGGCGCGCGGTCCGTTCTCGGCGTGCGCGCGCCTCTACATCTGGGACCGTCTTCTCGAACTGACGCGAACGTCCGGGCATGCCGTTGTGGCAGCGCAGAGCAGGCCCGAAAAGGCACTGCGCTTCAAGCTTCCGAAGCGGGTCTCCGAACTTGAAGCAAGTGGATACAGCCGGAATGAGGCCGTCCATGTTGCGGCGCACGAGTTTCGCGTCACGCCTGGACATGCTGCGGATTCTCTCTCAGCACGGTCGGCACTCAGCCTCTCGATGCCGCCCGCAGGGGATGACGACGACCGTAGTCTTCAGATTGCCACCCGGGATGAGGAGGTTGAGCAGAGCCTTGATCGAGGGCGTGTAGCCCAGCTCCTCCGGGAGGCCATTTCTGGCTTGGATGACCGAGAGCGGGACATCGTCACAAGGCGCACCTTCTTCGAAGGCCGACAGCCGTCTCAAGACAGCATTGCCGCCGAATATGGCGTCTCCCGGGAGCGTATCAGTCAAATTGAGATCGAGGCTATGCGCCACATGCGGCTTGAGCTTGAGCGGCGTGGGTTGGGGCTCGAGGATCTGCTGTGACCCACATCCGCCGCACCAGCGAACGCTCACCCGCCCGCTTGAAGCATGAGGATCACCTCGCGCTCTGGCGGGCAGTCGAGGGCGCTCTCCTCGACATGGCCAAGCAGCACCCCGACTACTTGACCGAGCGCGGGCTGAAACTGTTTCTGCCCTCGGCGACCAAGCGCGTCGTCGGGGCTGTGAGATCCCTCGAGAAGGGGTAGTCGCTGAGGCGGCTGTGAGCGGTGCCCGGGTGGAAACCGGGCGCCCGCGAGCCTTACCAGGGCTCGCAGTCCGGGCGCCAACACTCGGACACGGGCGGGAGGGCTGGACACTCTCCCGCCCGCATTTTTCGGAATGCCGATCCGTTCCTAATTCCTGACCAGCTCAAGAAAAACAGACTGACAAGAGGCAGGGATGAGCAAGACGATTACACTGACAGATACGAGCCTGAAGGAGATTATCCGGATGGCCGTGAAGATCGGGGGCATGAATCTCGGCGCGAAGCAGGATCGCTTGGTGAAGGCGGTGTTCGAGGAAGCGGAGGAAAAGTCCGAGGATGTGATCATCCGGATGCCGATCAAGTTCGACATTAGCACCGAGGGTCTCGAGCTGATCATGCCGAAGGCCGACCCAGCCCCCAACTGCAACTGCCACGGCGGCTGCGGCGTGGAGGATTGCCCGGGGTATGGTGAGGCCGAAGAGAGCGCCGACGACGGCAAGTTCGTCAGCTATGAAGAGGCCCGGCGCCGGAAGGTCGTCGCCGAGATGCACCTGGCCGAACTTGCCCTATACGAGAAAGCCCCCGGACTGCTCTGATCCAACCGAGCGACGCTCCCAAACCCCGGCCTCACCGCCGGGGTTTTTTCTATGTCGGCCAGCACCTTGAAAGAAAAAAAGACAGAAATCGCATCTTCTTCTGTTTTCCTTTTTGGATGGCCGGAAACGAGCCTACCTTCTTGTTGTAGCGGGAACAGAAATAGAACGCCTCGACCGCTACCGGGGCACAGCAGGAAGGTAGAGACCATGAGCAAGATTGAACTGAACACCAAAATCTCGAACCTCGAGAAGAGCATCCGCCGTCGTCAGGAAGAAATCCGTGGACTGCTTGCTGAGCATGACCAGGTCCGTGACTGGGCTTGCGACCCGACGGCGAATGATCGGGATCGCAAGAACTTTCTGAAGAGCTCCGATGACATCCGGCGCCTTGTCGCCACTCGGAAGGACGAACTCGCTCACGCGCAGGCTCGGCTCCGGCTCGTCAGGACGCAGGTTGCCCTTGGGGTCAGCAAGCAGCTCGAAGAGCTATCCTGGAACAAGGGTCAGGCAGCCCACACCAGGAAGCTCGAAACCGAGCTCGCCCGCCTTCAGGCGATTGTCACCTAACCCCACCGCCGGGGCGACGCGCCCCGGCCACCCTAATTCCCTGAAACGGAAAGACAGACAGATGAAGACCGCATATTACGAAACCGAAAACTCCGCCGGCTCCTGCCCGATCCTCGAGGACGATGATCTCGAAGTGATGACTGACGAGGAGCTGATCGAAGAGCGCAAGAACTGGATCATGAACCTCGACGATGACGACCCGATGGCTTGGGACGTCGCCTGCAACTATCGGCTGGTCGAGAAGCACATAGACCGCCGCGGCATCTGGGAGAAGGTCTGATGCCTCTCTCCAACCACGACACCATGACCTACACCGGCACTCTTCGGCAACTCGGCTGGCGCGCCCTCATTGATGAGGCGTTTCGGCAGGGCGACTTGTTCAGCCGGCTGGCGTTCAAGGAGACTGACCGCGCCTGCGAGGCTCTCGAACGCCAGAAGCTCGCCGTTGCTGAGCAGGATAGGCGCCTGGGTCTTGCCGATACTGAGGCGGCCAAGGGTGACTATCGGACGTATTCCGAGACACTCCAGAGCGGAAAGATGCCGGCATGATCCGCCTCCCTCGATACGGAAAGAACATCCGCCGCTATGCCGACGCCGCGTTCGACGCGGCGTGGCGGGAGGTCGTGACGATCGGCATCCCCGGCGTCCGAGAGTATCTCAGCAGCTCGAACCCGGAATGCGCGGTGCCTTTCAATGTGCACCTGAAATTCGGCGGAAGCGGTCTGATCGGCGCAACGGTGGAGCGTATCGAGCCGAAGGGCGAGTTCGAGCTCATCGCCGCACACATCTACCCGCTGTGGGAAATCGACTACCAGCGTCGCGAATGGCACTCGCAAATCTACCGTGCCGCCGCGCTGCGCTACACGGTTGAGCGCTACGGTCGTGGTGGCTCTCGGCGCCCGTTCTACGCTTTGTCTGATGAGGAGGTGGACCGGAGTCTCAATTCTCCATCCAATGCCGGCGACGACTTCGTTGCCGACGTAGGATTTTACGCGCGCTCACTGATCGCCCGCTGGGAACTCGACCACCGCGCCCGGGAGAGCAACCATGCCAAGCTCGAGCGGCTGGCGGCGATGAAGGAATCCGCATGAGCCTCTCCGCGCATCGCCGCATGGAACTCTCGGAGTTGTGGGGAGGGGAGCCGTCCGCGATCGTCGTTTTCGCAGGTTCTGTCCGGCTTTCTTTCGGTGACGCCTGGTGCCTCGTTCGCCGGTCGGACTGGCGCGTTTACATGCCGGACGATGAACCTCGTGCGGATGAGCTGACAGCCTTTGGACTCGGAAAACGCGCAAGGACAGCCGTAGAGCGGCGCGAGGGGCGTTGGCTCTCAAGATCTGGCCCGGAGGGTAGGATGGCGCTTCAGGCGTTCCAGCAACGCCTCCGAGCCGCCAGCTGATCACAGGAAGCCCTCAGCCGTCAGCCAGGCGCGGGGGTCATCCTTCTGCGCCATGGCCTGGCGGAACCGGTCGCGCTCTTCTGCCGTCGGATCAGCCCAGACCTCGGGCGGGAACTCGGTTTCAATGGCCTCCATCAGCTCATCCACAGACCGGGGGAAGACGTAGGGCACGCCCCATAGCCTCCAATTGCGCGCCATCTTGAGCTGGCTCTCCTCCGGGCGTCCCGTCTTCGTTTTCGCCTCAACGCCCATGATGCGGCCACGGATGAGGAGGGTTGTGTCGGGCCAGCCAACGGGCAGGAACTCAATTCTGGATGGGCTCTTTTTGCTCGGGAAGCCTGATCCGGCCTGGCTCCGATAGAGAGCAGCGACACCACACCACCGCCGGGAAACTGCCTTGCGCATGTCAGCGACGACTTTGCTCTCGGGGTTGACCTTGCTCACGACCGCACCCCCGCAGCGCGCAACTCACCTCGTGCGAACCTTTCGGCCACGTCGTCGCCCTCTCGCAGGGCGCGGTCCAGGCGGTCGCGCATCTGATCGACGGCCACCTCCCAAGGTTTTTGAACGCGCTTGTTTCGGAGCATGGCGGCGCGCTGCTTGATGCCCATGCCGAGGTGCTTGCGTTGCGCCGCTCGGCGCTGCTTCTCAGCTTCGCGCTCGGCTTCGATCTCCTCGGCACGTTTCTCGCGCAGCTCGACAGCCTCGCGGACCGAGATCCGCAGATCCTGGCCATTGTCGTTGCCGCAGTAGGGGCAGATCGGGTCGGATGAACTGCTGTAAGCATTGTCGCAGTTGCCGCAGGTCCGCAGGTCCAGGCGCTCGCCGCTTTCTGTCTTTCTGTCTTCCTCGCCCTCGCGCGGATTCCTCCAATCGCGAGCCTCGGTGAGGGTCCCGCACTGCTCGCTGTTGCGGCAGTGATCGTGGACCATGCCCCATTCCTTGCCCTCGGCGGCCCTGGCGACTCGTCCGAGTTGCTGGACCCATAGCTGCTCCGAGAGGGTCGGCCGAACGGAGATGATGTGCGGGAGCTCGGGAAGATCGAAGCCGGCGCTTACCCGGTCCACTGTGAGAAGGAGGCCGCCGTCGGTGAGGTGGTCGATGCGCCGTTCGGTCTCGGTTGCGGAGTGCTTTCCTGTCAGCGTCTCGGCGTCGATCCCAGCGGCCTGAAACTCCGCCTGGATGTTCTCGATGTGCTTGATGTTCACCCCGAACAGGAGCGTGGGCTGGTCAACGCAGAACCCACGGTAGGTGTCCAGGACCGAACCCAGAATCTCTGATTTCTCGACGGCATCGGCGAGGTCTGACTCGACATAGTCGCCGCGGGCCTTGCGCACCCCGGAGAGATCCACGCGGCTCGGCAGGCGATACCGCAGCGGCGCGAGCCAACCGTGATCCGTTAGCCAGGCGGCCGACTTGCCCTGAACGTGAGCCGGCAGTGCGTCGAAGGATTCCGGGCGCGGGGTGCCGGTGAAGCCGATGACGATCGCACCAGGGCAAGCGTCGATGACGCGGGCGTATTGTGTGCCGGAGCCGCCCATGTGGAACTCATCGACCAGCACCAGGCGCGGCTGGCCAAGTGCATCTCTGCGGCGATCGGCAGCCTGAACGGTCATGACCTGGATGCGCTCAGATCCTCTCGCTCGTTTCCGAAGTTGATCGACTACGGCGCGGCGGTTCGAGAGGGCGAGGACATCATGACCAGCCCCAACATAGGCGTGCGCCAGCGTCTCAATGACGACGCTCTTGCCATAGCCGACCGACGCCTCGAACAGGACGCGCTTAGCACCCTGGCGAAGCGTGTCGCGGAGTTTGGAAACATCTTGCTGCTGGTATTCTCGGAGGCTCGCCATACCCGAGATATCGGTCCCGGGACGGCCTCTCGCGGTGCGCCCGGCCGGTCGCTGTTCCGGCCGGAACAGCGACCATCAATCCTCGAGATCGAAGCCCTTGTCCGACCGCTGCTTGTCCAGGTTGAACAGCTTCTTCACCTTGGCCAATCCACGCTGGATGACTTGATCGCCGGTCATCTTCTCAAGATGCTCCCGCATCTTGTAGATCGGTTCCGAGATGGCTTTGAGTTCATCCCAGGCTTTCTTGATTAGTCCGCGCTGACGCGCGTTATCGGCGGCGTCGGCGGCGACTTTTGCCTTCGCCTCTTCGAACTCTTTGCGCTCCGTCGCCTTGATCTCTTCCGCCGCCCGAACCTCGGCCAGGATACGCGCATTCTCGATGCGTTCGGCCTCGAGTTTCCGGCGCTCCTCTGCCGCCTTTTTCTTCTGGGCGACCCCCGCCTCGGCCGCTTTCTTGGCCTCTGCCTCGGCCTCGCGCGCTGCGCGCTCCCGGCCCTTCGCCTTCGCTTCTGCGACCTTCGCCTCATTCGCCGCAGTCAGAGCTTCAGCCCGCATCTGCCGCCGGTAGAGCCAGGGCGGAACGTGCTTCTTCTTTTCGGGCGGCACCTCGCCTTTGGCCTTTGCATCCCGGCGCTGCTGCGCGGTGTCATCCCCTCGATCGAGACCCATCGGGGCGAACCATTCTGCGATCTCGGTTTGCGCTTTCTCTGCATTCCGAAAGTGCTTCATGTCCGTCGGTTGGAGCATCCTCTGGATGCCCTTCGTCTTGGTGTCCTTGACGTTCCAGCAGGCGTAGTAAGCATGAAGATGGGGAGATTGCTCATCCAGCTCCCAGAACATCGCAAGGCAGTATTTTCTGTCGACCTTCGAATCCATGAATTCGATGGCACGCTGTTTGAATTCCTCGCAGATCTTCGGGTCCCGGAAGTCGGCGCCCTCGAAATCCTCAAAGCCCTCTTGGCGAAAGAATGAGTCGTCGGCGGAGACGATGACGGACCGGACCACACCGAGCTCGCTCGATGCTTTCCAGGGGGCCTGAGGCCCTGCCGCCCGGATCTTCTTGGCATCCCCTGGACGGCCCCGCTCAACGGCGCGGGCAGCCTCATGTCGCATGTTGAGTTGGGAGAAGAATTCGACCTCCGCAACGAAATCCTCGGCCCATGTTTCTGTCCCGTGGACTTGTTCGTTCTCTGACTTGCGGTTCTCGTCGCAGTGCTCCAAGTCCCCTCCGGAACGGTTGTGATGATCCTGGAACGCGATGAGCTGCTCCGGAGTCCAACCTTCCATGTGATAGACAATCTTTCGGCCCATCGTGGCACCTCCCTTTGATCGGGAAATGGCGCCTCAATCACCGGCCCGCTCCAAGAAGGTGTGAGGCGGCTTACGATCTCACTAAACAACTCTGCAAATCCCGGCTGCGCCGGGACCGCCTGCGGCTTTTTCAGAGTTGCTCGTTCGGGCCTTCAGCCGGACAAAAAGAGGGGGCTATCGCGCCGCCCTCTCTTCGATCTCTCCCACTCATCAGGGAGCCGTTCCGCACTCTCCCCGATACCCCTCTTACTCGTCTCCGACGGGCCTATCTGGCGAAGCAAGGGGCGCGCGACTGCCCCTTCCTGATCCCAGCGTCGCTGTGGGGAGAGCGCGTGCTTCTCCCCGGCGCGAGACCTCCCCATAACGCCCTGCCGGGGGCCGCTGCCGCGGGCTTTCCTGATCGGTGTCGGAGGGAAGTTCCTGGTCGGCGTTCCGGTCGGAACAGCGACTATGGTTGGTCAAAGTTCCGGCCGGAACACCCCCTCCGCATGTTTCTTGCACCGCCATTTTGGGCGTCAGATCCCGGCGCCTAATTACTCTCCATGAGAGAGCAAAGCACCCATAACCACCCCGGCCTGACGCCTCTTCGAGAGGCACTTCTCTTGGCCGCGGAGGCTCCGGAGAACGCTGACTACGTCGCCCTGCTCGATGCGTGCATCGCGCTCGCGCATGAGCGGTCCGAGTGCGAACTGCGCGCCCTCGAACTTGCCGACGCCATCGCCCGCCTGAAGGCCCAGATGGATCGGCTCACCGCTGCGGAAGCGGTGCAACGCATTACAGAAATAAGAACAGGGCTGGGGCAATGAAGCACGCCGAGATCGACATGGAAAAGGCCGAGGCTGTCGCACCGAAGGTCGGGGTGATCCCAGGTTTGTCGAACGCGGAATACCACTCGGGGCCGGAGAAGTCGAAGTCCTCAACCGACGTGATCCGGAAAAGCCCGGCGCATTACCTTCATTCCCGGACAGCGGAGCGGAAGGAGACTGCGGCGTTCCTGAAAGGGACGATGACGCACGACCGAGTGCTGGAGCCCGAAGAATTCTGGAACCGGTATGCGGAGCCGTTCGTGGCGCCTGAAGGCGCTCTCGATACGATGCCTGATATGAAGGCTTACCTGAAGGAACTCGACCTTCCTGTCGGCGGCAACAAGCCCGATCTTGCTGACCGTATCCGAGCGGCTGATCCATCCGCCATCATTCTCGACGATGCCCGCGCCGAACACGCCGCATCTGTGGGCGACAAGCAGATCATCACTGCCGCCGATCTGGCTGAAGTTGAAGCCATGCACGGTCAGATCATGAGCCATCCGAAGGCTGGGAAGCTTCTCGCTCCTGGTTCTGGAGTGCCAGAGCTGAGCTGCTACTGGACCGACGAGGAGACCGGCGTCCGGTGCCGTTGCCGGCCCGACTTCTGGCGCCACGACGGGGTCATCGTTGATCTCAAGACGTGCCTCGATGCGTCGTATGATGGCTTCCAGAAGTCTGTCTGGAAATGGCGCTACCACGTCCAGGCTGCCTTTTATCTCGACGGGATCGAAGCTGCTTTGAAGCAGGCTCCGGGCACGACCACCATGCCCGCGCCGAAGGCTTTCCTGTTCGTGGCGGTGGAAAAAACGGCCCCATATGGCGTCGGCGTATACCACCTCGACGCACAGAATATCGCGATCGGTCGCCGGGAGTATCGCGAAGACCTCGCTCGTTTTGCTGAGTGCGAGCGCACCGGCGAGTGGCCGGCATACAGCCCCAACATCGAGGCGATGAGCCTGCCGGACTGGGTGCTGCGGCGTGAAGAATACGAACATGCAGACGATGGAGAAGTGGCATGAAGACCATCGACGTTTTAGGAACCATCAAGCCGAAGAGCGATCAGCTCAACGCGGACGATTTGCTCGCCGGGCCGCAGACGATCCGCATCCGCGACATCAAGGTCGCCGAGGGCGATCAGCAGCCCCTGCACATCTTCTTCGAAGGCGACGACGGGCGCCCATGGAAGCCGGCGCTGACGGCGCGCCGCGTTCTCATCGCAATCTGGGGAGGTGATGCCTCGAAGTGGATCGGGATGAGCTGCACGATCTTCAACGATGAGTCAGTGAAATGGGCCGGCGCCGCTGTCGGCGGTATCCGGATCAGCCACATGGAGGGCCTCTCGAAGCCGCGCACCCTCCAGCTCACGACGACCCGTGGTAAGCGTGCCGGAACGACCATCCAGCCCCTCGCCATCGAGCGGGAAAGCAAAGCCGACAAGTTCCGTGCCCGGCTCTTCGAGGTCGCCGAGGATGCGGAGAAGTCCGTTGCCGAGGCGTGGGCGAAGGTTCCTGGCGACGTGAAGGCGGCACTCGGCGAGGACCTCCTCGACCAGCTCCTCGCGATCGAGGCGGCCGCGCACGATCACCGTGAGAACGATCCCAGCGCGGCGGTCGATGCGCTTAATGAGAGCCTCGGCTGACCGGTAGCGAAGAAAAATCCCGCTCAATTTTGGGCGGGGATCTTTCGTCTCTACCTCCTGATCAGACAACGAAACGCCAGCGAAAAGAGGCAGATCACATGGCAGGCAGCGTCAACAAAGTAATCCTGATCGGCAATCTCGGCGCCGACCCCGAGGTCAAGGAATTCCAGAACGGTGGCAAGGTGTGCAATCTGCGCGTCGCCACGTCCGAGGGTTGGAAAGACAAGACCACCGGTGAGCGCAAGGAGCGGACGGAGTGGCATTCTGTAGCCATCTTCTCCGAGGCTCTGGTCGGCATCGCCGAGCGGTTCCTGAAGAAGGGCTCGAAGGTCTACATCGAGGGCCAGCTCGAGACCCGCAAGTGGCAGGACCAGAACGGCCAGGACCGCTACTCGACCGAAGTAGTCCTGCGCCCCTACCGCAGCGAACTGACCCTGCTCGATAGCAAGGGCTCGAACGGCGCCACGTCCGGCAACACGTCGACCTCGCCGGCTCCGGCCGCAGCCGACCATGGGGACGAAATCCCCTTCTGAAGAATACGCAAGGGCGGACAGAACCCGGCGGCGCAACTCGGCGCCGCTGAGATGGACCCGGTAACGGCCGCTCCATCGCAAACATGCCCGGATGTATTGTCGTGTCCGCCGCCCCTCGATCTGGGTTCATGACGACAAATCCGGGAACGAGCGAACAGCGCACGAGACGCGGCATGAGGCCCTGGCAATCGCCGGGGCCTTTTTTACATCCGGCGCAAAAATTCTTTTCCCCGTATTTCCAGCCCCTTTTCCCGAAACCCCGAGATCGAGGCGAAATCCGCTTTGTGAGGGCATCGGGCGATTTCTAATTCCTAATCAGAGCAGGGTTCAGAAATAGAAACAGCCGGACCTGCTCCCGGCATGGAGGTGGAACATGAGTGAGATTGATCCGGATCGTGAGGTCGAAGAATTCGTATACAGCGCGGTCAATGGTGGTGCGCGTCTTTGGCGATTGATCGAGGCGCGCCAGACGACTAAGCCGAAACCCGCAAAGAATTTCGATGAAGCTTTTGGCGGATACGCCATCACCGCGGCTGACGTGGCCCGCGATCGAAGCGCATCTCAAGACCCCATGGCGCGTGACCTACTCGCCTGGGAGGCTTTCGCATGGAGCCAGCATCGCGCCGTGGCATTCATTCCCGGCGCAACAAAGCTCCCGGGCGCGCCGACACGAAAGCAGGCTGCTGCTCGCGTCAAAGGCTTCGCGATGCTCCGTCGCGCCTACGAAGCCGAGACTGGGCGGTCTGCCCGCACTGGCACACGACTGACTCAGGAACAGCGCGAGCTGCGCCGCCAGGGTCTTCGCCCGGAATGGCTCGAAGAGGCGCGCGGCATGATGAAGCAGCCGGTCGACAGCGCGGCTTGGCAGAACGCTCGGGATCTCGAGGCGAAGACCCGTCGCGTCGCCGAAGCCCGCCTGTCGTCTCGCGTCATTCGCAAGACGCCCGCGCAGATGTGCCGCTGATCAGGAGAATGAACATGAAGAGGATTCTCACTATCATTGCGGCGGCCATCATGACCGCCACCGTCGCTGTCCCGGCCGCGGCAACCGTCCAACAGGAGGCGGCGCGCTACACAGAGAGAGCGTGCAAGGACCCCGGGCAACGCTCGGCGCTCTCACACGGCAAGTCCTACCTTCACTGGGTCGACTGCCAGACCGCAGGCCTCCTTGGCGCATGGTCTGGACTTTACCGCGACAGCTATGATCGCGAGATGTCACGGGCGCAGGACTACGTTTCGAGCGATCCGCGCCGGGCCTACTTCGTCTGCCGGTCCGAGGCATACTACCTCGGGGTCGACTATTATGATCGGCACCGCGTCGACAGTATCCAGGACTACCTCAGCAGGGCCAGCAACGCCGTCGCCGCCGCACTCTCACGCTGCTGACGATCACCCCAGCCCTGACCCCCGGCCCGGCGCCGGGGGTTTTTCGTTTCGCCCTTCCCGTTTTCAGCCAAGGTTGCCTTCATGATCAATCCGAACGACTGGCCCAACCCGCCGCTGCAAATCGTCGACGCCGACTACACGCAGCTCCCGACCTACGACCCATACCTTGATGGACCCCGGAGACCGCCTTGGGTGATCCGGGTCGTGGCATGCTGGGGTTGGGGATACATCCCGATAGGCACGAACTGGCATCACGTGCACAACCCGGGCAGCTACTGGCCAGCGTTCGAGCTCGACGGAATCGAGTGGATGTGGCGCAACGACGGCAGCGGAGTCTGGACGCTGGTCCAGCTACTCGATGCGGATCTCGAGCATGAGGAGTTCGAGCTCGGCGATCCGAGGGCGAGGGTGCGAGACTTCTGATCAGCGCGCGCCGTAGCATTTCCTGTAGCAAAAACTGTAGCAACTTCGAGGTGTCGCCGCTCCGGAAACCCCTTATTGCCTTAGTTTACTGGACATCAGGGAAGGTCTGCTACGGAAAAATGGTGCCCGGGGGCGGAATCGAACCACCGACACGAGGATTTTCAATCCACTGCTCTACCCCTGAGCTACCCGGGCACGGGTCAAGGCCTGTCCTCTCTCAGAGGGCACCGCCTTCGGGTGGAGGCGGTTTAGTCGAGGCCGAAACCGGTGTCCAGCGGAAAATCGACGCTTTTTTCCAACAGGCCGCAGCCTCTTCCCTCGCGGCGCGTGCAAGGCTAAATCGCGGGGATGAAACTCTCTCCGAAAACGCTTCCCGAGTTGCTGGATCACGGCTTCGACACCGTCATCGATGTGCGCAGCCCGGCGGAATTTGCCGAGGACCACGTACCCGGCGCCATCAACCTGCCGGTCCTCGACAACGAGGAGCGGGCGCGCGTCGGCACGATGTACAAGCAGGAGAGCCCGTTCAAGGCCCGCAAGATCGGCGCCGCGCTGGTGTTTGAGAACGCCGCCCGCCATCTGCGCACCTCTCTGTCACATCACGAAGGCAACTGGCGGCCGCTGGTCTACTGCTGGCGTGGCGGGCAGCGCTCGGGCAGTTTCGCGTGGATGCTGGGCGAGATCGGCTGGCGGCCCGGGCTGATCGACGGCGGCTACCGGACCTTCCGCCGGCTGGTGAGCGGATACCTTTACGACAACACCCTGCCGCATCGGTTCATCCAGCTCGGCGGTTACACCGGCAGCGCCAAGACCGAACTCCTGCACCGGCTGGGGCGGCGCGGGGTGCAAGTGCTTGACCTCGAGGGGCTGGCGAACCACCGCGGCTCGCTTCTGGGCGGCATGGCCGGCGGACAGCCCAGCCAGAAGGCGTTCGAGACGGAACTGGCGCAGCGGCTTCTGGCGCTGTCGCCGGACCGCCCTGTGATCGTGGAGGCCGAAAGCAGCAAGATCGGCGACATCAACCTGCCGCCGTCGCTGTGGGAGGGGATGAAGTCCGCGCCGTGGCTGGAGGTCGAGATCCCGGTGGAAGTGCGGGCCCGTTACCTGACGGAGGCCTACGCCGACATCCTGGCCGATGGCGCGGCGCTGATGGAGAAACTCGCGCCCCTGCGTTACCACCGGGGCCACGCGCTGGTCGACCACTGGGGGGAACTCGTGGGGGAAGGGCGGCTGGAAACGCTCTGCCATTCGCTCGCCGCCGATCACTACGACCCGGCCTACCGCAAGTCCATGTCGGCGCTGACGCCCCGCGTGCTGGAGGTCTTCCATGCCGATGCGCTGACAGAGGCGGCGCAGGACGACCTCGCGGATCGCATCGCGGAGCGGCTTCAGACGATCGAGATCTGACCGACGCGGTCGGTGATCCGCCCGATCTCGGCCACGGGATAGCCGGCCTCGCGCAGCCGGGCGAGGACGCCGCGTTCCGCCTCGGGGACGGCGGCCAGCAGGCCCCCGGCGGTCTGCGGATCGAACAGCAGATCGGCCCGCGGACCGGCAGGCGCGTCGGGAAGAAGCGCACGATTCTCGGCGAAGAGCGAGGCGCGCAGGTCGGTCTCCGCCAGTTCCAACGCGCCGTTCAGAAGGGGCACATCGTCGAGCCGCAGCTCTGCCCCCACGGCGGAGTTCAGGCAGATGTTGCGCAGGTGCCCGGCAAGGCCGAAGCCCGTGACATCCGTCATCGCATGCGCCACGCGCAGGAGGCGGGACGCTGCGCCCTGGGACCGGGTCATCTGCCGCAGCGCGCCGACCACCCAATCGCCTGCGGCCAGCCCCTGCATCTCTGCCGCCATGATCAGGCCCGAGCCGATGGGCTTCGTCAGCACGAGGATGTCGCCGGGTCGGGCACCGTCCAGCGTGAGCGGCGTCCCGGGCGCGCGGCCGAGGATCGTGAAACCGATGGTCATCTCGGCCCCCTGCGAGGTGTGGCCGCCGACGATGGTCGCGCCGGCCTCGGCCATGACCTCATGCGCCGCCGACATGACTTCGCGCAGGGTGCGGCCCGCGAGGCGCGGTGCCATCTGCGGCAGGACGATGTTGGCCGTCGCGCTGTGCGGTTCCGCCCCCATGGCCCAGATGTCGCCGAGGGCGTGATGCGCGGCGAGGCGGGTCATGACCTCCGGATCGCGCACCATCTCGCGCAGGTGGTCCGTGCTCATCACCATGCGTTCCGCGCCCATGGTCAAGATGGCCGCATCGTCGCCGGGCAGGGCGGTGCCGCCGGTCTCGGCCAGGGCGGCCATCAACGCTTCCTGTCCGACCTTGGCGCCGCAGCCGCCGCACAGCGGTTTGCCCGCAAGCAGATCGGCCAGACCATCGGCATGGTCGCGCGGCAGCGCCGGCTGCGTCATGGCGGGCAGGTCGCGGAACTTGTCCATGAACGTACGGTCGATATGGTCCTTCCAGCGCCAGACCCACTTGCCCTGGAAGGTCATCCCGAAGCGGTCGCCAAGGGCCGCCTTCTCCCCCAGCGAGATCAACTTCAGGTAGTCGCGCTGCGGGCGGTAGCGTTTCAGCCGGTCCTGACCGGACAGCCGCGCGCGCAGGTTGTGCAGCAGCACCGGCGCCTGCCGCACGGCATAAACGCCCGCCTTGGGCCGGGGCGACGCGGTCATGTGGGCGCAATCCCCGGTTGCGAAGATCCCGGTGACGGAGGTCTCCAGAGTCGGCCCCACCGCGACGAAACCGTCGTGAAGGGCCAGCCCTGTCTCGCCTAGCCAGGCCTGCGGGCGGGCTCCCGCGGCGCCACAGACAAACTCCGCCTCCAGCAGACGGTCGCCGATCATGACGCCGCCTTCGGTCACTGCGGTGACGTCGGCGCCTTCGTGCACCGTCACGCCCATGTGCGCGAAAGCCGCGCGCAGACGGGCAGCACTGCGCGGGGGCAGGGTGGAGAGCGCCGTGTCGCGTTCGACCAGGTGGACTTCCGCGCTGCGCCCGCGGGCGCCGAGGGCATGCGCCATGGCCAGCGCGATCTCCGCGCCCGCGACACCGCCGCCGATCACGGCCACCTTCGCGGGGCCGTTGCCCTCCAGGTAACGCTCCCAGGCCGAGGCAAAGGGGCCGAGCGGCTTTGCCGGTACGGCGTTGGCGGCGAAGCCGGGCAGGGCCGGCATGTCGCTCGTGATGCCCACGTCGACCGACGCCACGTCGAAGGCGATCTGCCGCCCGTCCTCCAGCTTGGCCACCCGCGCGTCGGTATCGAGACCGGTCACCCGGCCGACGATCACCCGTGCCTCGGCGAACCGCCCCAGTTGCACGAGGTCGATGTCCAGCGCGCGGCGGTCGTAGTGCCCTGCCAGATGTCCCGGCAACATGCCCGAGTAGGGCGCGGTGGGCTCCGGGTTGATCACCGTCACCCGGGCGCCGGGCAGGGCTGACATGCCCCACATGCGCAGCACGAGGGCATGGGTGTGACCGCCGCCGATCAGCAGCAGGTCGCGGGTATAGGGCAGGGGTTTGTCCTGCATCGTTTGGCCTTCCGGATCTGCGCCACCGATGCCGCGACCCGAGGGGGCCGTTCAGGCAACCGGCGCGCGCGCCCCATGCCGCGATCCGGCCGGGGTTCGTCGTCCGGGCCTGCCTAGCAGATCGCGCAGGGGACGAACATGCGGCCATTGCAGCCCCACACCCTTCTCAGAAAAGCGTGATGTCGTCCTTCACCGGGCGCGGCACCGGTGCGGGCTTTTCCACCGGCAGCGGCTCCACGTCGGCACTGACAAGCAATTGGCGCACCCGCCCGTCCGTCGGCCAGAAACGGATCCGCCGCGCCGAGGTGCCGCCGGTGCTTTCCGCGGTGATCGGTATGTCCTCGTCCTTGAGGAACTTCCGGGCAAAGGCCGCGTTGGAGGCGCCGATGTCGCGCAGGTTGCCCATCATGCTGGCCCCGCCGAACATCTTCGCCTGAAGGCGCGACCGGTCCGCGCCGCGTTTCAGAAGGCCGTTGATCAGAAGCTCCATCGCGTAGGCGCCGTAGCGCACGTTTGCCCCCTCAAGCCCTTCGCGGCTGGGCAAGAGAAAATGGTTCATGCCGCCGATCTTGCGGACAGGATCTACGAAACTGACCGCGATGCAGGACCCGAGCACCGTCGTCAGAACCGCGTCGGGGTCTTCCGATATCACGTAGTCGCCCTGGATGACGTTGATCAGCTTCTCCGGTTTCGCCATCATCGCATGACCTCCCTGCGTTCCTGTCTTGTGCCCGCCGCGCACTGCAGCAAAGCCGGTCCGATCTTGTCGAGCGGCATGATACGCACCGCGGCGTCAATCTCTGCCGCGGCGCGCGGCATGCCGTAGACGACCGCTGTTGCCTGATCCTGCGCGACGGTCATTGCGCCCGCATCGCGCAACGCCTTGAGCCCGGCGGCGCCGTCCCGCCCCATGCCTGTCAGCAGGGCGGCGGCAATGCAGGGCGCGAGCGGCACCGCCGAATGAAACAGCGCGTCGACCGACGGCACATGGCCGGAGACCGGGGCCTCGTCGCCCAGGCCGCAGGTGCGGGCCGCTGCATCCTCGATGACGAGGTGCCTGCGGACGCCGGCCCCGACCGTGACGACCCCGGGCCGCAGCGGACGGCTGCCTGTCGCCAGTTCGACGCGGGCACGACATTGCCGGTCCAGCAGGCTGACCAGGCTTTCGCCGAAACCTGAACCCGTGTGCTGCACGATCAGGGTGGGCGGGCAATCGGACGGGAAACTGTCCAGCACGCTCAGCAAGGCGTCCACGCCGCCCGTGCTGGCGCCGATCAGGATCAGCGGACTGCCCTGTCCTTTCGGCACGCCGGGCTGCGGCCGTCTCGGCAGTTCCGGGGGCGGTGTTCTAGCTGTCGGGCGCGGCGCTGGCGGCGGTATATGAACAGGCTTCTTGGCGGCGGGCCGTCTGGAGGCCGCGGTGCGCGTCAGGCTTTTCAGCTGTTCGATGACCGTGTCCGCCGGTGAATCCATGGGGATCGAGAACAGGTCGGCACTGCTGCGCCGCGGCTTGTGCGCGCGCGCGAGGTTCGCGCTGGCAGCGCCCCGCCCGGTGATCACCAGCCAGCGTATGTCCAGAGTCGAGAATAGCGCGTGCATCACCTCGAACTCCGGCAGGTTCGCAAGCACTTCGGCGATCAGCACGGCGTTGGGCAGCCGTTCTTCCACCTCGTTGTAGGTGTTCATGAGATCGCTCGTGCAGGCGATCACTTCGAACTCCGGCGCAGTGTCGACGATCCGGGCCAGACGGTTGCGCTGAAGTCCGTCGGGTGTCGCAACGATGACGCTGTGGGTAACCATTCCTCGACCTCTGCAAGCCGGCGGAGATGCCGGCGCTGGCGTTACGTGTAGGCGGCGGCGCTCAGAACAGTTCCGCGTGGCCGCTGACCGGCTCGGCCTTCGTCTTGCCGCCGAGCCTGACCGCCATGTCCCTGAGCGGCACCGACCTCAGCGCCTCTTCAGGGTTGACGAGACCGCACTCGTTTGTATCCCTCGCCAGGTGCACGAGGAAATCGGCAAGCGCGCCCAGCGATTGCCGGAGCATGTCCAGTTCCTGAAGCATGCTGATCGTCTGGCCGTCGAGGGCTTCGGTGGTGTGCATGAACACCATGTCTAGCCCGTACTCCAGCCGTTCGAGCCGGTCATACAGCGCTTCAAGCTCGGCCGATACGCGTTCAGCCGCCAGTCTGAGGGGCAAGGGGGGCGGCTCCATGCGCATCACAACCGTCCCACGACACTTTCGATGCACTGCTTCATGGTGTCCGAGGTGAAGGGCTTCTTGATCATGTTGTTCAGGCCAAGCTGTTTCGCCTGTGCAACGATCTCGGGCGTGGGGCGTCCGGTCACGAGAATGAACCCGATCTTCTGCGTGGCGGCAGAGCTGCGCACCGCCTTGAGCAGTCCCAGACCGTCGAGCCCGGGCATGTTGTAGTCCGACAGGACCAGATGGACCGGGTTGGCGCCTAGGCGTTCTAGTGCCTTGCGCCCGTCGTTTTCGGTGATGTAATTCTTGATGCCGATGTCGTCCAGGGCCTGGGTAATGAGCCCACGGCTGGTGGCCATGTCGTCGACCACCATGATTCTCAGCGAGTCCTTCAAGCTCATCTCAGTCTCCTGTTATGATGCGTGCCGACCGGTGGACCCGGTCTTGCGATAGCTGGTGATGCCGGTTGCCGCCAGTTGCTGGGTGGCGGGCCCGGTGACCCGTTCCGAATGGCCGATGCAGAACAGCGCATCCGGCGCGAGCTTGTCGGCGAAACGGGACCAGAGGCGCTGCTGCGTCTCCTGGTTGAAATAGATGGCGACGTTGCGGCAGAAGATCGCGTCGAACGGCCCCTGGAAAGGCCATTCGCTCATCAGGTTCAGCTCCGCAAAGGTGATCAGCGAGCGTAACTCGTTCGACATGCGGATCTCGTTCGGCGGGATCTTTTGCGTCCATTTCTGAAGGAAAGCGGGCGGTATGCCCGTCCCTTCCGTTTCCGGGTACTGTCCGTTGCGGGCACGCTCCACGATCTTCGGATCGATGTCGGTGGCGAGGATCTTCACGTTCTGGCGGGCTGCGTCCGGGATCTTGTCCAGGATGGTCATGGCGATCGAGTAAGGCTCCTGGCCGGACGAACAGCCCGCCGACCAGATGCGTATGCGTTCGCCCGCCCTGATCTTTTCGATCATCGCCGGCACGCGTTCGTCGCGCAGCATGTCGAAATGGTGCTTCTCGCGGAAGAAACTGGTGACGTTGGTCGTCAGGGCCGAGATCAACTCCAGCCGTTCGTCGTTCTCTTCCTTGCGTTCCAGCAGTGCCAGGTAAAGCGGAAAGCTCGGCACGTCGCGTGCCTTCAGCCGCTTGGAAAGGCGGGAATAAACCAGCGGCTTCTTGCTTTCGGCAAGGTTGAGGCCGAACTCCGCCAGGGCCAGATCCGCGATTGCCCGGAAGTCGGCATCGCTGAACGGGATCTCCCTGAGTGTGCTGCCAACTTCCGCTTGTGTCATGAGGTGACGCCCTTGCCCGATTCCAGCACGGCTTCAAGGTTGACGACCCGGACCATGGTGTCGTCGACCGAGATCATCCCGAGGATGCTGTGCCGCGTCGCTTCGGACTTGATGTCCGGCGTCTCCTGGATGGCGCTTTTCTCCACCGAGAGGATTTCCGAGACGGATTCCACCAGCAGGCCGATGGTCGTGCCTTCCATGGCGGCCACGATCACCACGTTGCGTTCGTTGGCGGGCGTCGATCCCAGGCCGAACCGTGCTGCCAGGTCGAAGATGGGAATGACCGCCCCGCGCAGGTTCATCACGCCCAGCACGTCCTTGGGCGTGTGGGGCAGGGCGGTCACCGGGGTCCAGCGCCGGATCTCCCGGATCTGCGTGATCTCCAGGCAGTAGTTCTGACCGCCGGCCGAGAAGGTGATGAATTCGAACTGCGTATCCGCGCGCATTTCTGCTGGTTCAGACATGACGAAGCTCCATTCTGGTGTGCTGAGCAAAAAGGTCTGGTCCGGAAGAATGGCCTAGCCTGATGATTTCTTCCGGGTCGAGGATCAGGGCAATCTTGCCGTCGCCGAGAATGGTGGCTGCCGAGACACCCGGGATCGCCGCATAGTTGCTTTCCAGGCTCTTGATGACGACCTGACGTTGATCGTGGATGGCCGTGACCCGGAGCGCGGTCAGCCCCTGCATCTCGGTCGTGACCAGCAGCAGGATGCCGGTGTTGTTGCGCGCGCCGGCGTGTTCGAGGCCGAGGCTCTCGGCGACATCGACAATCGGCACGTAGGAGCCGCGCACGCTGACGACCTCGCTGTCCGTTCCGACGGTGTGAATGTCGCGCGGATTGGGGCGGATCGTCTCAAGGATCGAGGAGATCGGGATGACCATCGTCTGGTCCGAGACGGAGATGACGAACCCGTCCATCACGGCCAGCGTCAGGGGCAGGACGATGGTGAACGTGGTGCCCTTTCCTTGGGTCGAGGTGATGGAGACCCGGCCGCCAAGCGCCTGGACAGCGTTCTTGACCACGTCCATCCCGACGCCGCGGCCCGAGAGGCTCGACACCTGGCCCGCGGTCGAAAAACCGGGCAGGAACAGAAGGTTGTCGATCTCCGGGTCGGAAAGCTCCGCCTCCGGCGCGACGAGGTTCTTCTCGATCGCCTTTTCGAGGATGCGTTCGCGGTTCAGGCCGGCGCCGTCGTCGGAGATCTCGATGAAGACGCTGCCGGAGCGATGCGCAGCCGAAAGGCGGATCGTGCCGACCACGTCCTTTCCCGCAGCTTCGCGCACATCTGGCTTTTCGAGCCCGTGGTCCACGGCGTTGCGGATCATGTGCGTCAACGGATCGGCGAGCCGTTCGATCACCGTCTTGTCGACCTCGGTCGAGTCGCCCACCGTCACCAGTTTCGACTTCTTGCCAGTGGCATCGGACGCTTCGCGGACGATGCGCGACATGCGTTGGAAGAGGGGTTTCACCGGCTGGGCGCGGATCGCCATGACGCCTTCCTGGATGTCGCGCGCAAGAAGCTTGTAGGCCTCCAGTTCGTTGGTCAGGTGCGCCACGGTCGGCAGATCCAGTTCCTCGATCCGCTGCGAGATCATGGCCTGATTGATGATCAGCTCGCCCACCGTGTTGATCAGCCGGTCCACCCGGTCGAGATCGACGCGCAGCGTGGGCTTCGGGCCGCGCGCTTCCTTGGAGGCCGACGCAGAGGGCGTCTTTGCGCTGCTGGACGGGGCGTGTACCTCGTCGTGGTCGTCGTCATGCAAGTCATCCGCTATAGGGGCGGAGGCGGCTGGCGGTGGGGCGGCCACCATGACCGGGGGGGCCGCGCCTTCCTCCACGCTGACGTCCAGTTCGCACAGCCCTTCGACGAACTCGAAGACCTCGTGCAGGGTCGTCTCGCTTTCCCCGGTCGTGAGCGTCAGCGTCCAGGAGATCACCGCGTCGTTCGGATCGAAGGCGTCGAAGGCCGGCAGGCCGGACAGGTCGGCCGTCACGCTGAGCGTGCCGAACTCTGCCAGGGCATCGAAGATCAGCAGCGGCTCGTGGCCGTTTTCATAGAGCGCCTTCATCGGCTTGAACCGGATGGAGAACACCCGCTGCCCGGTTGCCTCGGCCTCTTCCACGGCGGCGGTCGCGCCGCCCCCGCCGAAGTCCAGCGTCAGCGCGTCGAAGGAGAACTCCTCGGCATCGGCGCTGCCGCCGAGGTAGCTTTCCAGCTCCTTCTTGAGTTCGTCTTCCGCCGCCTCGTCCAGCGGGCTGTCGTCGCGGGCGGAGGCCACGAGATCCGACAGCTGGTCTCCGGAGCGGTGCGCCACCGACATCAGCTTCTCGTCGATGCCGAGTTCCTTGTCGCGGACCTTGTCGAGCACCGTCTCGAAGGCGTGGGCGAAGCTGACCAGCCGTTCGAGACCGAAGGCCCCCGCGCCGCCCTTGATCGAATGCACCGCGCGGAAGACCGCGTTGATGATTTCCATGTCGTCCGGGCTCCCCTCCATGGAGGCCAGACCTTCCACCAGCGCTTCGAGAAGCTCTTCGCATTCCTCGAAGAAGGTGTCCCTGATCGAATTCCCGCTCATCAGCCCATGTGTCCCGTCAGTCGGCGCAGCACCGAGACCAGCGATGCGTCATCGAAAGGTTTCACGATCCATCCGGTCGCGCCGGCATTGCGGGCGCGCGCCTTCAGATCGTCCGAACTCTCCGTGGTGAGGACCAGAATCGGCACGTTTGTCCGGTTCGGTCCGCCCCGCAGCGTGTCGATCACGCCGAAGCCGTCCATCTTCGGCATGTTGATGTCGGTGATCACGACGTCCGGATCGACCTCCGGAAAGATGTCCACCCCTTCCTGCCCGTCGCAGGCGGAATGAAACTCGAACCCGGCCCCCTCCAGGGAGACGCGAAGCAGGTTGCGGATGGTACGCGAATCGTCGATCGCCAGGACCTTGGTCGTCATTGGGGCAACTCCCTGTCGAAATGGTCGGATGTGAGCCCAAGCCGTTCGAGCCCTTCGCGGAAGGAGGGCGACATCTCGGTGACTTCGAACTTCACCGCGTCGGCCTCCCACTGTTTCTGCGCCACCAGAAGCAGTTGCAGCCGGTGGGAATCGAGCCGCGCCACGTCGCGCGCCGATACCGTCACCGGGGCCTTCCGCGCGTTCAGCAGAAACGAAACGAGCGGGTCTTCACCGGAACGGGCGCGGTGTGGCCCGAGCGCATGGAAATTTATGTCTGGCATCGCGAACAGCATCCCTCGTGGCACTTCGTGCGCCTGTCGTGCGGCGCGTTTGACGCTCAGCAGGAATACGCACGCTGTCTTAACAAAGAGTTCCGAGTTTCATGGAAAGGACGCCACATTGCGCCGTGAGGCGCCGGAATATGCGGATGATCTCACGCGCACCGGCGCGCAGCGCTACGGATAGTCAGGAAAACAAGGGGCCTGACCGCACCGAAGCCAGTTCGGGCGAATGCGAGAAGTTTCAATTTGAGCAAGTGCGCGACGGGCAGCCGTAGATGCTGGGGTCAGGCCGGACGGGGCTGCACAGTGGGTCGGCAAAGGCCGCGCGTCTGGCGCTGGATCTCGGCCGCGACACTGCGTGCAACGCTGCGCGTCTCGGCATCGCTCGGCAGGTACATCAGCGCATCGCGCACACCGTCCCACAGCCCCAGGCGCAGCCTTACGCGCATCACCATCCGCCAGCTTTCCATGTCCTGCGGCATGTGCTCGGCCGCGCGCGAAAAGGCCGCCTCCGCCTCCTCCAGGTTGTCAGCGGCGAGCCGCAGGCGCCCCAGTTCGAACCACGCCTTGCCATGCGCCGGATCACGGGCCAGCGCGCGGCGCAACCAGTCCTCGCGAGTGGCATGTTTCTCCTGCTTTTCCAGAACCTTGGCTAGGTTGTAACAGACCGGCGCGGTGGCTTCTTCCTCGGCCGCGGCAGACCGCAGGAGACGCTCGGCCTCGGGCCAGTCCTCGGTGGCCAGAAGCGCGGGCAAAGGGGTGAGATCGACCATCTGACAGCCCTCTTCGGGAAAGTGTGCGCACGCACAGGGTGTGCACGTTACAGGTTAACAGCAGCGTTACGACGATCCCAGCCTCCAGGCAGAGGCAAACCGGAGAGGTGCAAAACACATCCGTCGGCGTTGCTTCACGGCATCGTGACACATGAGCCGCGATGAAAAAACAGTCTTTCTGAGGAAGTTGGCGGACCGATTGGGCACGACCGCCGCACGCGCCCCGAACTTGCGCTGCGCTGCAGCATGCAAGTGAGAACCGATGCTAGGCTCATCGCGGCGCCAGTGGGAGGACGCCACAGACCGAACCAGCAACGGAGTTGCCTCCCATGTGCCTGACCACCGAAGCGCTTGTCCTCTTCCTGAACCTGCTGCCCTTCGACATCGTGACCACCGCGCCCGACCGAATCGTGATCGAGGCCGATGCCCGTGCGGCGCATTGGGTCGAGACCGGCGGCCGCTGGTGCACGCTGGCCCCGCAGATCGACCGGGCCGAACGTTTCGCCGCGCTGCACGCCGACTGACGGGCAGGGGCGTTACGCGAAAATCGCCCGCGCCCCGGTTGCAGGGCGCGGGCGGGAACACGCATCAGGCGGCGTCGGCCTGCGTTCCGAAACGGCCGTAGAAGCTCTGGCCCTTGGACGCCATGTCGCGCAGCAGGTCCGGGCAGTGGAAGCGGGGACCGTAGGCCTCTTCCAGGCCGTCGCAGCGTTCGGCCGCATAGGCTGCGCCCAGCATGTCGAGCCAGCTCAGCGGGCCGCCCGACCACGGCGCAAAGCCCCAGCCGAGGATCGCGCCCACGTCGCCCTCGCGGATGTCCATCAGCACGCCGTCTTCCAGCGCGCGGACGGCCTCGAGCGACTGCACGAACAGCAGACGGTGCTGGACGTCGGTCAGGGAAGGCTGGTCCTCCGCCTCAGGGTACTTCGCCTTCACGGTCTCCGACAGGCCCTGCCGCTTGCCCGACTCGTCGTAGTCGTAGAACCCGGCCTTGGCCTTGCGGCCCAGACGGCCCTGTTCCTCCATCCAGAAGATGACCTCGTCGACTTCGCCGTCGGGATAGGCATCGCCCATCGCCGCCCGCGTCGCTCGCGCGATCTTGGCGCCGAGGTCGATGGAGGTCTCGTCCACCAGTTGCAGCGGCCCCAGCGGCATGCCCACCAGCTTCGCGGCATTCTCGATCAGGGCAGGGGAGACACCCTCCTTCACCATCCGGATGCCCTCGTTGATGTAGGGGATGATGCAGCGGTTGGCGTAGAAGAAGCGCGCGTCGTTCACGACGATGGGCGTCTTGCGGATCTGGCGCACGTAGTCCAGCGCCTTGGCCACCGCGCGGTCGCCGGTTTCCTTGCCCCGGATGATCTCCACCAGCATCATCTTCTCCACCGGAGAGAAGAAGTGGATGCCGATGAACTGCTCCGGGTTCTTCGACGCCTTCGCCAACTCCGAGATCGGCAGGGTGGAAGTGTTGGTGGCAAAGATGCAGTCATCGGAAGTCACCGCATCGACCGCCTTCGTCACCTCGGCCTTGACCTTCGGGTCCTCGAAGACCGCCTCGATGATCAGGTCGGCATCGGCCAAAGCGGCATAATCCGTGGTCGCGGTGATCCGGCCCAGCACCTCTTCCTTCTTCTCGGGCGTCGCCTTCTTCTTCGCGATGCCCTTGTCCATGAAGCTTTCGGTGTAGGCCTTGCCGCGGTCGGCGGCCTCCTGCTTCTGGTCGATCAGCACCACCTCGATGCCCGCCTGCGCGCTGACCAGCGCGATGCCCGCGCCCATCATGCCCGCGCCCAGCACGCCGACCTTTTTCACTCGCTGGTCCGGCACGCCCTCGGGACGCACCGCGCCCTTCTCAAGCGCTTCCTTGTTGATGAAGAGCGACCGGATCATCGCGCCCGACGACGGGTTCATCAGGACGTTTGTGAACCAGCGCGCCTCGATCTTCAGCGCGGTGTCGAAGGGTACCAGCGCGCCTTCGTAGACCGCCGACAGCAAAGCCTTGGCCGCCGGGTAGACGCCTTTGGTCTTGCCGTTCACCATGGCCGAGGCGCCGACGAAGGTCATGAAGCCCGCCGGGTGATAGGGCGCGCCGCCGGGCATCTTGTAGCCCTTCGCGTCCCAGGGCTTCAGGATGTCGGTGTCCTTGGCGTTCAGCACCCATGCCTTCGCCGCGGCCAGCGGATCCTCGACCACCTCGTCGATGATGCCTGCCGATTTCGCCTTGGCCGGGGCGGACAGCTTGCCCTCCAGCAGGAAGGGAGAGGCCGCCATCGCGCCCATCTTGCGCACCAGCCGCGTCGTGCCGCCCGCGCCGGGGAAGATGCCGACCATGATCTCCGGCAGGCCGATCTTGGCCTTCGGGTTGTCGGCGGCAAAGATCCGGTGCGTGGCGAGCGGCAGCTCAAGCCCGATCCCCAGCGCCGTGCCGGGCAGGGCGGCCGCGATGGGCTTGCCACCCTTGTTGGTCTTCGCATCCATGCCCGCGCGTTCGATCTTGCGCAGCACGCCGTGCATCCGCATCACGCCCTCGAAAAGGCCCTTGGCCGGGTCGTCGCCCACCATGTCCTTCATCTTGGCAATGATGTTGAGGTCCATACCGCCGGCAAAGGTATCCTTGCCGGAGGTGATGACGATGCCCTTCACGGCCTCGTCGGCGAGGGCGGCATCCACCAGCCCGTCAAGTTCCTCCAGCCCTTCAAGGCTCAGCACGTTCATCGACTTGCCGGGCACGTCCCATGTGATGACCGCGACGCCGTCGGCGTCCGTCGCACTGGTGAAATCGGTCATGTTGTCTCCGCCTCTTGTCTAGTCAGTGTAGGGACCGGGCCGGGCAGGACGCCCGCGCCTTCAGTCCAGTTCGAATTTCAGGTTCTCGCGGATCCGGGACTGTCCCCGGGTCCAGCTGATGTGTCCGAGCGAGCTGATGATCCGCGCGATCCGCCAGCCGGGACCGTGCTTCTCCAGCCGGAAGGTGGTCACGAAGGGCTCCACGATCTCTTCCGTACCGCTCACAAAGTGCATCTCCGCCTCGACCACCTTGCTTTCCGGATCGGGCCGCAGGATGCGGACCACGTCGCGCCGGATATCGTCGATGCCCTGCTCCTTCACCGCCGCGTGGTAGAGGTCGAAATCCTGGCGCAGCTCCGCCTCCGTGCTCAGCGTGTAAGGGTCGCCCGCGCGCGGGTAGACGCTCAGCGGCAGGTGGAAGACCGTCTTGTACAGCTCGAAATCCCCGGTCAGCAGCGCCTTGGTCAGCCGCCTGCCCAGCTCGGCAAAGATCTCTCCCTTCACCGGCTGCGGGGTGCCCGCATCCTGCCCGAGCGACGACCCGTCGCGACGGGTGAAACGCATCTGGCCGTCCGTGACCTCGACCTTCAGATCGACGTCCGTATACCAGCCGGTCTCCCGCTCCGTCCGGGTGCCGATCACGAGGAAGGCCGCCTCGCTGTCCGAACGGTTCACCAGGTGATGGCCGTTCTCGACCCCGGCGGGGAAGGCGCAGCAGTCGCCCGGATGCAACACCGTCTCGCCGTTGTCCTCGACCAGCACCAGCTCGCCCTCGGTCATCATCATGAACTCGTCCTGGCGGACGTGCCAGTGACGCAGCGAGGACATCGACCCGGGCGCCAGCCGCACGAGGTTCGCGCCGAACTGCGACAGGCCGCCGGCATCGCCCAGCCGCTGCACGCTGCGGCCGGCCACCTGCGCGTCGTAGGGCGCGGGATACCCCGACCCGGTCCGCGCAGGAACGCTCTCCAAGTTGATCTTCGGCATTCTGCCTTCCTTCTTCCAGTCTTGCCGTCCCGCCTGTGCCGGCGGGACATCCTGCAGCCGTCATACACGGCCCGGTGGCGCAACGGAAACCCGGTTCGCGCAAAGCGAAGCGATCACACCCGTTCGATGATCGTCGCCGCCCCCATGCCCGAGGCGATGCACAGCGTGGCCAGCCCCGTGCCCTTGCCGGTGCGCTCGAGCTCGTCCAGCAGGGTGCCCAGGATGATCGCCCCGGTCGCGCCCAGCGGGTGGCCCATGGCGATGGAGCCGCCGTTCACGTTCACCTTGTCGTCCGACACGTCGAACGCCTGCATGAAGCGCAGCACCACGCTGGCGAAGGCCTCGTTCACCTCGAAGAGGTCGATGTCGCCGATCGACATGCCCGCGTCCTTGAGGATCTTCTCCGTCGCCGGAACCGGGCCGGTCAGCATGATGGTCGGATCGGTGCCGATCTTGCAGGTCGCCCGGATCTTCGCCCGCGGCTTCAGCCCGTACTGCTCGCCGAACGCCTTGTTGCCGATCAGAACGGCGGCCGAGCCGTCGACGATCCCCGAGGAGTTGCCCGCGTGATGGATGTGGTTGATCCGCTCCAGGTGCGGGTACTTCATCAGCGCAACCGCGTCGAAACCCGGCATGACCTCGCCCATGTCCTTGAACGACGGCTTCAGCGCGCCGAGGCTCTGCATGTCGGTGCCGGGGCGCATGTACTCGTCCCGGTCGAGGATCGGCAGGCCGTTGACGTCGCGCACCGTCACCACGGACTTTTCGAAGCGATTGTCCTCCCAGGCCGCCGCCGCGCGCCGCTGGCTCTCCACCGCCAGCGCGTCCGCGTCATCGCGCGAGAAGCCGTATTCCGTCGCGATGATGTCGGCGCTGATGCCCTGCGGGACGAAGTAGCGGTCCATGGCAAGGCTGGGATCGACGGCAATCGCCGCCCCGTCCGAGCCCATGGCCACGCGGCCCATCATCTCCACGCCGCCGGCGATATAGGCCGATCCGGCGCCGCCCTTGACCTGGTTGGCGGCGAGGTTCACCGCCTCCAGCCCGCTGGCGCAGAACCGGTTGATGGCGAGGCCGGGGATCGACTCGTCGAGATCGGAAGCCAGCACCGCCGAGCGTGCGAGGCAGCCGCCCTGTTCGCCGACCTGCGTGACGTTGCCCCAAATCACGTCCTCAACGGCATGGCCGTCGAGCCCGTTGCGCTCCTTCACCGCGTTCAAAACCTGCGCCGAAAGACGCAGCGAGGTCACCTCGTGCAGCGCGCCGTCCTTGCGTCCCTTGCCGCGCGGCGTGCGCACGGCGTCATAGATATAGGCTTCGGTCATGAGACCCGTCCTTTCATCGTCGTGTATTTCGAATTCCGTATCGCCAGGGCGGTCGAGGCCGTCAGGCAGGTCCTGCCCGTGCCAGCCGGGAGATCCCGGCCCGCACGGCCCTGCCAACCTGCCATCCCCGCCGCCCGGCGCATGGCTCAGGCCCGGTCCGCCGGAGAACCCGGCATCAGATCGTAAGGCGCCTTCCAGCCGTCGAGGCCCTGGATGTTTGCCAGCCAGCGGTCGATCTCCGGCCAGTCGCCCCGGTCGAAGCCGAAGGGCTCCGGGTAATAGAGGTAACCGCAGCAGGTAAGGTCCGCATTGGTCGGCCCGTCGCCCACGATCCAGTCACGCCCCTTCAGATGCGCGTCGAGGATGCCATAGGCCGACTTGAGCCGCCCTTGGTTGAAGGCGATCACCTCCGCCGGGCGCTTGTCCTCGGGCAGGAAGTTCATCAGGAACCGCGTCATCCCGGCCATGGACGAGAGCTTGTGGTTGTCCCACAAGACCCACCGCAGCACCTCGCGCTTCTCCTCCGGCGTCGTGCCGCCGAAATGCCCGTAGGTGTCCGACAGATACTGCTGGATCACCCCCGACTGGCTCAGCTTCACCTCGCCGTCCACCAGCACCGGGCATTCGCCCATCTCGTTGACCTCGGCGCGGTAGGCCGCCCCGCGCGTCTCGCCGCCGAAGAAATCGACCTGCTGCGGTCGCCAGTCCAGCCCCGCCAGCTGCAGCGCCAGCGCCGCCTTGTAGGAATGGCCCGACTCGCCAAAGCAGTAGAGTGTCATCGTCATATCGCAGCACCTCCCAAAGCGCCTGTGTCCCTTGCAGGACCGGGGGTTTCACACCCCCGGACCCCCGTGGAGTATTTTCGAAGCAAAGAAGCACAACGGCGCTTCCCTGGTAAGCGGGCGTTAACTCCGATGCCCGATCCTCATGTGGCGGTACAGGCTGGAGAGCCGATGACCGCAAGCGGAGAAGCCCTGCATCTCGCCAAAGGCGCAGGCAAGGCAGGAAGGTCGACCGCCGCCCCGGAGCGGGGTTCCGATGTGCGACCTTCCTGTTTCTCTGCTTTCCAAATACTCGAATTCCTCCCTCGCCACGCGCCCCTCCGTCAGAGGGCGCGCGCGATCAGTTCCTTCATGATCTCGTTCGTGCCGCCGTAGATGCGCTGCACCCGGGCGTCCGTCCACATCTCGGCCACCGCGTATTCCTGCATGTAGCCGTAGCCGCCGTGTAGTTGCAGGCATTCGTCCAGCACCTCGCCCTGCGTGTCCGACAGCCAGTATTTCGCCATGGCAGCCGTTTCGACCGTCAGTTCGCCCTTCAGGTGCTGGGCCATGCAGCTGTCGAGGAAGGCGCGCGCCACCTTCGTCTTGGTGGCGCATTCCGCCAGCTTGAAGCGGGTGTTCTGGAACTGGGTCAGCGGGCCGCCGAAGGCCTCGCGTTCCTTGCAGTAGGCGATGGTACGGGCCACCGCGCCCTCCATCGCGCCCACCGCGCCGCAGCCGATGATCAGCCGCTCCTGCGGGAGCTGCTTCATCATCTGGTAGAACCCCTGGCCTTCTTCGCCGCCCAGCAGGTTCTCGGGTGGCAGTTCCACGTTGTCGAAGAACAGCTCCGAGGTGTCCGCCGCATGGCAGCCGATCTTCTCGAGGTTGCGGCCGCGGGTGAAGCCCTCCGCGCCATCGGTCTCCACCACCATCAGCGAGGTGCCCTTCGACCCCTGCGACGGGTCGGTCTTGGCCGCCACCACGATCAGGTTGGCGTGCTGGCCGTTGGTGATGAAGGTCTTCTGCCCCGACAGCCGGTAGGCGTTGCCGTCGCGCACCGCCCGCGTCTTCAGGTTCTGCACGTCCGAGCCGCCCGAGGGTTCGGTCATCGCCAGCGCGCCCACCAGCTCGCCGGTCACCATCTTCGGCAGCCAGCGCGCCTTCTGCTCTTCCGTGCCGTATGCGAGGATGTAATGCGCCACGATGCCCGAGTGGATGCCATGCCCCCAGGAGGCGAGGTTGGCGCGCGCCGCCTCGATCAGGATCACCGCCTCGTGGCCGAAGTCGCCGCCCGCGCCGCCGTATTCCTCCGGCACCGAGGGGCAGAGCAGGCCGAGCTCGCCCGCCTGCGTCCAGGTCTCGCGGTCCATCTGGCCCTGCTTGCGCCACTTGTCGTACAGCGGCTGCCACTCGGTCTCGATGAACTTTCGCGTCATCTCCGCCAGCATGGCGTGTTCGTCGGTCATCCAGGTCATCAGCAGTCTTCCATCCTGTTCAGGCGGTGCGGCGCGGTCCGCGGACGGGCCGCCCGCCATGGCACGGACGCCGCGCGGGGCTCATCGCTTGCGGGCCTCCAGCTCGGCGTTGAACAGGCGCAGGCGATGGGCCAGCGCATGTTCGTCCGTGACGCTCTCGAAGTGTTCGAAGAGAAAGGACAGCGCCTCTCCCTCATCCAGCCCGGCCTCCTGCGCGAAGGCCCTCAGCTTGCGGTAGCCGTCTTCCGTCATGGCCACCGGGAAGCGTCGGGTCAGGCGAAAGCGTTTGGGCACGGGCTCCTCCGGAGTAGGGTGGGGTTATACCCCACCTTCCCCTCAAAAGGCGTCCGCCTCAAGCGCCATCACCGGGTCCGCGCCGCTCTCGATCCGCTTCAGGTGCGTCGCCGTCATCGGCAGCTGCCGCGCCATGTAATAGCGCCCGGTGTCGATCTTCGCCTTGAGGAATTCGGCATCCCCCGCACCCGAGGCCAGCACCTCGGTCGCGGCCTCCGCCATCTTCGCCCACATCAGGCCGAGGCAGACATGCCCGAAGAGGTGCATGAAGTCATAGGACCCCGACAGCGCCGCGTTCGGGTTCTTCATGCCGTTCTGCATGAAGTACATGCCCGCGCCCTGCAAGTCCTTCGAGGCGGCCTTCAGCGGCTCCAGGAAGGCCTTGTCGAAGGCCTCGTCCTTGCCTTTCGCTTCGGCGATGTAGGACTTCACCATGTCGAAGAAGGCCATGACGTGTTTGCCGCCGTCCTGCGCCAGCTTGCGGCCCACGAGGTCCAGCGCCTGCACGCCGTTCGCCCCTTCGTAGATCATCGCGATCCGGGCGTCGCGGGCGAACTGCGACATGCCCCATTCCTCGATGTAGCCGTGGCCGCCGTAGACCTGCTGCGCCTGGATGCACATGTCGAAGCCGCGGTCGGTCAGGAAGCCCTTGATGACCGGCGTCATCAGCGAGATCAGCCCGTCCGCGTCCTTGTCCGAGTTGCGGTGCGCGCGGTCGATCATCGACGCGCCCCAGTAGACGAAGGCGCGCGCGCCCTCGACAAAGGACTTCTGGTCCATCAGCGAACGGCGGATGTCGGGATGCACGATCAGCGGATCGGCGGGGCCGTCCGGGTTCTTCGCACCCGTCACGTCGCGGCCCTGAAGCCGGTCCTTGGCGTACTCCAGCGCGTTCTGGTAGGCCACGTCGGCCTGCGCATAGCCCTGCAGGCCCACGCCCATCCGTGCCTCGTTCATCATGGTGAACATGGCGCGCATCCCCTTGTGCGCCTCACCCAGCAGGTAGCCCGTCGCGCCGTCGTAGTTCATGACGCAGGTGGAGTTGCCGTGGATGCCCATCTTCTCCTCGATCTTGCCGACCGAGACCTCGTTGCGGTCGCCAAGGCTGCCGTCGTCGTTCACCAGGAACTTCGGCACGATGAACAGCGACACGCCCTTGATGCCGTCGGGGCTGCCGGGGATCTTCGCCAGCACGAGGTGCACGACGTTGTCGGACATGTCGTGGTCGCCGGCAGAGATGAAGATCTTCTGCCCGGTGATCCTGTAGGTGCCGTCGTCCTGCGGCTCCGCCTTGGTGCGCATCAGGCCGAGGTCGGTGCCGCAATGCGGCTCCGTCAGGTTCATGGTGCCGGTCCATTCACAGGTCACCATGCGCGGCAGGAACGTGGCTTTCTGGTCGTCGGTCCCGTGAGTGTGGATGGCCGAATAGGCGCCGTGAGTGAGCCCCTGGTACATGTTGAAAGCCATGTTCGCGGCCGAGAACTGCTCGCCCACTGCCGTGGCGACCACGTAGGGCAGGCCCTGGCCGCCGAATTCCGGATCGCAGTCGAGCGCCGTCCAGCCGCCCTCCCGCACCTGGTCGAACGCGTCCTTGAAACCCTTCGGCGTGCGCACCACGCCGTTTTCGAGGACGCATCCTTCTGTATCGCCGACCACGTTCAGCGGAGCCAGCACGTCGCGTGCGACCTTTCCCGCCTCGTCCAGGATCGCTTGGACAGTATCCCTGTCCAGGTCCTCGTATCCCGGTATGTCCGCCGTGCCGATCTTCAGGACGTCGTTCAGAACGAACATCTGGTCCTTCACGGGGGCATTGTATGTCGGCATGTCTCTCTCCCTTGATCCTGCGCGCGTCTCGGCGCGCCGGTGGTTCAGCGGGACATCTACTCTGCCGCCGCCTTCTTCTCTTCCATGGAGCCGAGCATCTTCTCGCCCCACTTCATCTGTTCCTTCAGCTCGACGATCGCGCTGTCGAGGTCGTCGCGTTGCCGGATCATCTCGTCCAGCCGCGCTTCGGCAATTTCGTAGGCCTTTTCCAGCTGCGTGCGCTGCTGGTCGCCCAGTTCGTACAGGTCCAGGAGCTGGCGAATGTCCTCAAGGCTGAACCCGAAGCGCTTGCCGCGCAGAATCAGCACGAGGCGTGCCCGTTCGCGTTTCGTGTAGAGCCGCTTCTGTCCTTCCCGGATGGGGGCCAGAAGCTCTTTCTGCTCATAGAAACGCAGGGTCCGGGGGGTCACCTCGTAGGCGTCGCACATCTCCCTAATGGTCATCAGTTTGTCTTCGGTCATGTCCGCTTTCCTCGGTTTCTCATAGAAGAGACGCCCGAGGTGCGGATTTCGATCCATTCTTACAATGGGAAATTTCGGTGACGTAACTCATACGCTGCGTCACATGGTAACTGACGTAACTTCCTGCACGGGCCCGGCGTACACATAGCAATTTTGTTACATGGATCACGCGGACGTGGGGTAAGGTAAGCCTTACCCGCATAGGGAGAACGCTCAAAGCGCCCGGACAAGGGGGTTTGTCACGAATCGAGCGACTGCGCAGTTTCGTCACGAAGCGCTTTGAGTTCGGTGAGCGCTTCCTCGATCTGTTGTTTCTGCTCTTCGAGTTCCTTGAGCTGCTTGTCCGCCAGCACAACCCATGCGCGCATCTGCGCCTGGTTTCCGTCCTGCTCGTAGATGGTCAGCCACTGCCGGATGTCCTCCAGCGGGAAGCCGAACTTGCGCCCGCGCAGGATCAGCGTCATGCGGGCGATTTCCCGCGCACCGTAGAAACGCGAGCGTCCCTCGCGCTCCGGCGAGAGCAGTTCGATGTACTCGTAATACCGCAGGGTACGCGGCGTGACATCGAACTTCGCGCACATCTCCTTGAAGCTCAATCGCACGTTGCCCATCCCACTCTCTCCAGCTCGTACCGGGAAAAGCTATGCCGCAGCGTTGCGTCTGGCAAGATTGGCCCGCCGATTGACCCTTTTTGAGCGGCATGGCACCGTCCGCCCCAACCCGCCGCAGGAGTCCCAGCATGACCGTCGACAAGGCCCGCATCGCGCGGCAATTCATCGAGACGATCCCCCATTCGAAGGCGCTCGGCATGCATATCGTCGACATCGGCGAAGGCGTCGCGGTGATCGAGATGCCCTACGACAGCCGCTTCATCGGCGATCCGGAAAGCGGGGTGATCCACGGCGGCGCGGTCTCGGCCCTGATGGACACCTGCTCCGGCGCCGCCGTCATGAGCCACCCGCGTGCCCCCGCGGGCACCGCGACGATCAGCCTGCGCATCGACTACATGCGCCCCGCGACCCCGGGCCAGACCATCACCGCGCGGGCCGAGTGTTACCATATCACGCGCTCCGTTGCCTTCATCCGCGCCACCGCCTGCGACAACGACACCGACCGCCCGGTGGCCGCCGCCACGGGGACCTTCACCGTCGAACAGGCGCCCAACACCAATGACCGCGGAGACATGACATGAACCGTGCCGCCCCCGAACCCGTCCAGGTGGTCAAGCAGCGCCGCGACGCGGCCCTTTCTGCGCTGGTCTCCGGCGTGCCCTACATCGCCTACCTCGGCGTCACATTCGACCGCCGCGGCGACGAGCTGACCGCCGTGCTGCCCTTCCGCGAGGACCTGATCGGCAACCCCTTCCTGCAGGCGATCCACGGCGGCGTGACGGCGGCCTTCCTCGAGGTCACCGCCATGGTCACGCTCAACTGGACCTGGCTCTGGGGCGACCTCGAATCCGGCGCGCTGGACCTCGACGCCATGGCTTCGGGTCAGTTGCCGCGCCTGCCCAAGACCATCGACTTCACCGTCGACTACCTGCGCTCGGGCCTGCCGCGCGACGCCTACGGCCGCGCCCGCGTCACCCGCTCCGGCCGGCGCTACGCCTCTGTCCAGGCCGAGGCATGGCAGGACAACCGCGACCGGCCCTTCGCGCAGGCCACCGCGCATTTCCTGATGCCGCGCGGCCAGCAGGGCTGACCCGAGCGCCCCGGCACACGCCCCCCACCGCCTTGACCTCCCGGCGGCATCGTTTCAAACAGCGGTGCAAGTCCCGAAGGAACACGGCATGACCTCACCCGCTTTTGCACCGATCACCAATGGGCGGGTCCTGAAGATTGCCCTGCCGATCCTTCTGGCCAACGTCACCGTGCCGCTGCTGGGCGCGGTCGACACCGGCGTCGTCGGGCAGATCCCGTCGCCCGAACCGATCGCCGCCGTGGGTGTCGGCAGCGTCGTCCTGACCGCCATCTACTGGCTCTTCGGCTTCCTCCGGATGGGCACCGCCGGGCTGACCGCGCAGGCCGCCGGAGAGGGCAACCGCGCCGAGGTCGCCGCCCTCCTGACCCGCGCCCTGATGATCGGCCTCGCCGGGGGGCTCGCGCTGATCGTGCTGCAGGCGCTGGTCTACCGGGTGGCCTTCGCCGTCTCGCCCGCCAGCGCCGAGGTCGAGGCGCTTGCCCGCGACTACATGAGCATCCGCATCTGGTCCGCGCCCGCCGCGATCGCCATCTACGGGATCAACGGCTGGTTGATCGCGCAGGAACGCACCCGAGACGTCTTCCTGCTGCAGCTCTGGATGAACGGCATCAACGTCGCCCTCGATCTGTGGTTCGTGCTGTCGCTGGGCTGGGGCGTCACCGGGGTGGCCACCGCGACCTTCATCGCCGAATGGTCCGGTCTCGCAATGGGACTTTTCCTCTGCCGTGCCGCCTTTCGCGTGCCGTCATGGCGCGACTGGGACCGCGTCTTCGACCGCCTGAAGCTGAAGCGCATGGCGGTGGTCAACACCGACATCCTGATCCGCTCGCTGATGCTGGAATCGATCTTCGTCTCCTTCCTGCTGCTGGGCGGGCGGTTCGGCGACGTGACGCTTGCCGCAAACCAGGTGCTGCTGCAGTTCCTGCACATCATGGCCTATGCGCTCGACGGCTTTGCCTTCGCGGCCGAGGCGCTGGTGGGGCAGGCGGTGGGTGCCCGGGCCATCGACCGCGTCCGCCGCGCCGCGCTGATGACCAGCCTCTGGGGGCTGATCTGCAACGTCATCTTCGCACTGGGCTTCGCGCTGCTCGGCGGGTTCATCATCGACGCCATGGCTGCCGACTCCGCGGTGCGCGAGGCCGCGCGTTCCTACCTGCCGTGGATGGTCGCCGCGCCGCTGGTCGGTCTGGCGTCATGGATGCTCGACGGGATCTTCATCGGTGCCACCCGCACCGGCGACATGCGCAACATGATGGTGATCTCGGCGGCATGCTACTTCGCCAGCGTCTTCCTCCTGATCGGGCCGATGGAGAATCACGGGCTGTGGCTGTCGCTGCTCGTGGCCTTTGCCGCTCGCGGGCTGACCCTCGGACTGCGCTATCCGGCGCTGGAAAGGGCCGCCGCGCGCGCCTGACCGCTCTCGCCAAGGCCGTCCAAATGCCCTATTCAGCCCATGCACACACATGAGGAGAGGCGTTATGGACGATCTCGTTAACAGTTTCATGACCGGCCCGGACGAGAAGGGCCGCTTCGGCATCTTCGGCGGGCGCTTCGTGTCGGAAACGCTTATGCCGCTCATCCTCTCGCTTGAGGAAGAGTACGAGAAGGCCAAGACCGACGACAGCTTCTGGTCCGAGATGGACTTCCTCTGGAAGCATTACGTCGGCCGTCCGTCGCCTCTCTACTTCGCGGAACGGATGACCGAGCGTCTCGGCGGCGCCAAGGTCTACATGAAGCGCGACGAGCTGAACCACACCGGCGCGCACAAGATCAACAACGTGCTGGGCCAGATCATCCTCGCCCGCCGCATGGGCAAGACCCGGATCATCGCGGAAACCGGGGCAGGGCAGCACGGCGTGGCCACCGCCACCGTCTGCGCCAAGTTCGGTCTGAAATGCGTGGTCTACATGGGCGCGCATGACGTCGAACGCCAGCAGCCCAACGTCTTCCGGATGAAGCTGCTGGGCGCCGAGGTGATTCCCGTGACCTCCGGCCGCGGCACGCTGAAGGACGCGATGAACGACGCGCTGCGCGACTGGGTGACCAACGTGCGCGACACCTTCTACTGCATCGGCACCGTGGCCGGCCCGCACCCGTATCCGGCGATGGTCCGCGACTTCCAGGCGATCATCGGCAAGGAAGCCAAGGAACAGATGATGGAGGCCGAGGGCCGTCTGCCCGACACCATCATCGCCGCCATCGGCGGCGGCTCCAACGCCATGGGCCTGTTCTACCCGTTCCTCGACGACAAGGAGGTCTCGATCATCGGGGTCGAGGCCGGCGGCAAGGGCGTGAACGACAAGATGGAGCACTGCGCCTCCCTGACGGGCGGACGTCCGGGCGTTCTGCACGGCAACCGCACCTACCTGCTTCAGGACGACGACGGGCAGATCCTCGAAGGGTTCTCGATCTCCGCGGGTCTCGATTACCCGGGCATCGGGCCGGAACACGCCTGGCTGCACGAGATCGGCCGCGCGCAATACGTCGCGATCACCGACAAGGAGGCGCTGGAGGCGTTTCAGCTGTGCTGCGAGACGGAGGGAATCATCCCCGCGCTCGAACCGTCCCACGCCTTGGCCCATGTGATGAAGATCGCGCCGGAGCTTCCGAAGGATCACATCATCTGCATGAACCTCTGTGGCCGCGGCGACAAGGACATCTTCACCGTCGCCAAGCATCTTGGCGTTGATATGGGATAACACTTTGCGAAGCCTTCCGGAAAAGCGGTGCTAAACTCAGGTTTATGCCGCTTTTCCGGGAGTTTATTGCCATTCCGCCAGCGCTGTACCATGTCGGATGCAGATACGGCGGGGCGCATGTTGTCTTATCGTGACGCGAAGTAATGTCCCCAACACCTGCTCCGCGTGCGGCAAGCTCGGTAAGATGGCAGTGTTTGCGGCGCCCCGCCGTGTCGACTTTCAGAACATCCGCGATGTCGGCGCAGACATGTCCGTCCGTACCGACACGGACTGCAATTTCTGGAGACCGTTCGTGAAACGCCTCGTCCTCGCCCCGCTCATCGCCGCCATGCTCCTGTCCGGCACGGCGGCCCTGGCCCAGTCGGCGGTCGATCAGATCGTCGAGCGCCTGCGCGCCGAGAACTACGGGGAAATCCGCGTCCAGCGCACGCTGCTCGGGCGGATCAGGGTGACTGCCACGGGCAAGTCCGGCGACCGGGAAATCGTGCTGAACCCCTCCACCGGGGCGATCCTGCGCGACTACCACAGCGGCCGCGAAGACAGCGCCGCGCCGAGGTCCCGCACCACCACGCCGCAGGCCGCCAACAATGCATCGGGCGCCGGCAGCTCGTCCTCCGCCAGCGGCGGGTCGGGCAACAGCTCCGGCAAATCCTCCAACTCTTCCGGCAACAACAACTCCGGCGGGAATTCTTCTGGCGGCAATTCGTCTGGCGGGTCCGGAAACGGCAAGGACAAGTCCGACAAGGGGAATTCGTCCGGCAAATCCAACGGCGGCGGCAAAGACGATCAGTCTTCTCTCGACCATTCGACGAGCAAGCGCCAAACTGCGTGAATGCTCATACACGCATTCCGCGCCTCGTGAAGGTCTGGCCCGTCTTCGCTCTGCTCCTGCTGCTGCAACTCGTTTGCGGCAGCTTTCTGCTGTGGGACGTGCTCGCCTCGCTCCTCGGCCTGCAGTACAACCCCGTGTCCTGGGCGCTGATGGAGCTGATCGAGATCGGCGCCATTCTCGGCCTGCTGCTCGGGGTGATCGCCAGCGGTGTGCTCCTGCGCAGCGCGATGCTGCGCCAGGCCGACGCGGAATCGCGGCTCAGGCTGGCCTCGGGCGCGCTCATGGAAGTGATCGAGGAACGCTTCACCGAATGGTCGCTCTCCCCGGCAGAGCGTGACGTGGCGATGTTCCTGATCAAGGGGCTGTCGACCGGGGAAATCGCCGCGATGCGCCAGACGTCCGAGGGCACCGTGAAGGCGCAGACCAATGCGATCTACCGCAAGGCCTCCGTGTCGGGCAGGGCGCAGCTCCTCAGCCTGTTCATCGAGGAGCTTTTCGTGGAACAGACACCGAAAGCCGCCTGACCATTCCCTGTGGATAACCCTGGGGATTGATCGTGTATACGACAGGCGGGCCCCGGGGAATGACGCAACCGGCCCCGATAACATCGCCAAAAAGCAAGATCTTCAGGTCAACGCCACGGCGTACCCGTCACAACCAACGCTTCCCACAGCAATGCCAAGGGGTTGAGAGGTTATCCTCAACCCTTGTCCGGACCATCGGTGCGGTGCGCTTCCAGCACGTCCAGCGGCACGATGTCCAGTGCGCGGGCGTGTGTAGCGGCCAGGTTGACCTTCGGTGCGCAACCCTCGTCATGGGCTTGCAAGAACCGCCCCGCGCAGAGGCACCAGGCGTCGCCGGGCTTCAGGCCCGCAAAGCGGAACTCGGGGCGCGGGGTAGACAGGTCGTTGCCCACGTATTTCGAATACGCGAGGAATTCCGCCGTCATCACGGCGCAGACGGTGTGGCTGCCGCGGTCCTCCGCGCAGGTGTTGCAGTGGCCGTCACGGAAGAAGCCGGTCAGCGGTTCGTTGGAGCAGGCCGCCAGAGGCTCCCCCAGTACGTTGATTTCCTTGTCTTTCTGAATCATCTCGTCCCTCCCGCGATTTGCCGGAACATGGCCAGCGCGTCGTCGAAGGCATCGGCGTCGCGAAAATTCCTGTCGGCGGCGTTGATGGCCACGACGGTCTGGCTCTGACGGTCGACATAGACGTACTGGCCGTAAACGCCACGCGCCATGAATTCACCTTTGCGTGCGTCTGCCGGAATCCACCACTGGTAGCCGTAGCGCAGCTTGCCTGCCTCGGTCGGGGCAGAGGCGGCCGTGCTCTCCTCGACCCAGTCCTGCGGCACGATCTGACGGCCCTGCAGGGCGCCGCCAAGGCGGAACATCTCGCCCATGCGGGCGTAGTCGCGGGTGGTGACGTTCAGGCCACCCAACGCGAAGGCCACGCCGTAACCGTCTGTCAGGTAATAGGGCGTGCCGTACGTCCCCATCGGCACCAGCAGCTTGTCCGCCATCAGGTCGGGCAAAGACCGCCCCGTCGCGCCGCGCACCACCATGCCCAGCACATGGGTGTCGATCGACACGTAGTGCCAAAGCTCGCCTGCGGGGCCGTCACGCTCCGACAACCCGGCGGCGAAATCGTCCATCGAGCCGCCAAGCGCAAGAACGCGCCCCATCTTGTTGATGTCGCTCCAGAAATCGAGGTAATCCTCGTCGAAGGTCACGCCGGAGGTCATCTGCAACACGTTGCGGATCGTCACACCCTCATAGGCGCTGCCCTCCAGTTCGGGCACGTAGCGCGTCACGAGGTCGTCCAGGCTGTCCACATGACCCTCGGCCAGCAGGATGCCGAAAAGCCCGGACAAATAGGATTTGGCCACAGACCAGGAAATGCGCTGGTCCGACTGCTGCGTGCCCAGCCGGTAGTCCTCATGCACACGTTTGCCGTCCTTCAGCACCACGACGCCGGTCACGGCACGGCGCGCAAGCCAGTCATCCCAGTCGGCGGGCATGGTCAGCGCAGGGCCGGGGGGCAGGGGCTCCGGCGGGGTTTGGACCGGCATGGGGGTGCTTTCGAAAAGCGCATCCATGTGGCTGAAATTATGGACGATCCTGTCCTCGTCGAAGAGCGTTGTGACCGCGCGCAGGCGTTTGATCTCTTCGTGTTTCCACGCCACGAGGGCGGCGAGGATCAGCAGCAGCACCGCCAGGACCTGCCCGGTGCGTCTGATGACCCGGCGCATCACCGGAACTTGTCGGCCAGCCGCTGCAGGGGGCTGCGCGCGTCGGGTTTTTCCGTGTCGGGATCGAGCTTTGCGGCGGGCGCTTCATCCTTCTTGGCGGCACCCCCGGAGGACCGCGGCGGCGCTGTCCTGAGCGCCACGGCGTTCTGAAACTTGCCCGCGTCGCCATCGGCCAGTTGCGGCGCCCCGTCCGAGATGCCGCGCAGCAGGTCGTCCAGCCACTCCTGATCGGCCTTGTGGAAATCGTGCAGCACGTAGGCCGCCACCAGTTCCTTGCGGCCCGGATGCCCGATGCCCAGCCGGACGCGGCGGTAGGCCTCGCCGATATGGCCGTGAATCGAGCGCAGCCCGTTGTGCCCGGCATGACCGCCCGCCATCTTAACCCGGCATTTACCAGGGGCGAGGTCCAGTTCGTCGTGGAACACCGTGATGTCGCCCGGCTCCAGCTTGTAGAACCGCATGGCTTCGCCCACCGACTGGCCGGAGAGGTTCATGAAGGTCTCGGGCTTCAGCAGGATCACCTTGTCGCCGCCCAGCCGCCCTTCGGCGATCTGGCCCTGAAACTTCGACTTCCACGGGCCGAAGCCATGGTCCTCGGCGATCCGGTCCAGCGCCATGAAGCCGATGTTGTGCCGGTTGGCGGCATATTTCGCCCCGGGGTTGCCGAGGCCAACGAAAATCTGCACGTGCCCCTCCGCAGGCTGGTTCGCTGACCCTATCTAGACCAATGAGCGTTGAATTACCAAGGGGTTGAGCGATGTATCTGACGATGAACCGGTTCAAGGTCGTGCCCGCGCAGGCCGCGGCGTTCGAGGAGATGTGGACCAGCCGCGACAGCCATCTGAAGGAGGTGCCGGGTTTCCGGAGCTTCGCGCTGATGAAGGGGCCGGAGCGGGAGGACCATGTCCTCTATGCCTCGCACACGGTGTGGGAGGACGAGGCGAGCTTTGTGGCGTGGACGAAGTCGGAGGCCTTCCGCAAGGCGCACGGCGGGGCGAAGGCGTCGACGGGGATGTACCTCGGGCCGCCGGAACTGGAGATCTTCGAGGCGGTGCAGGTGCTGGAATAGGTACGAAAAAGCCCCCGCTTGCGGGCGGGGGCTCTGGCGTTGGGGTTCGCGGCGAAACGGGTCGCCGCGTGGCCGGTGTCAGGCTTCGGCTTCTTCGGTCTCTTCGGCCGCTTCATCCGCGTCGTCGGAGGCCTTGAGGCCCGACGGTGCCGAGATGTTGGCGATGACGAAGTTCCGGTCGATGGTGGCCTTCGTGCCCTCGGGGAGGGTGACGTCGTTGATGTGAACGATGTCGCCGATCTGCATGCCGCCGAGGTCGACCACGACCTTCTCCGGGATCTCGCCGGCGGTCACGACCAGCTCGACTTCCGGACGCACGACGGTCAGGACGCCGCCCTTGCGGATGCCGGGGGCGGTCTCTTCGTTGAGGAACTCGACGGGAATGAAGAGGTTCACCTTCGAGGTGCGGCGCAGGCGCATGAAGTCGACGTGGGTCGGAAGGTCCTTCACGATATCGCGCTGCACGTCGCGGCAGATGACGCGGACGTCCTCGTGGCCTTCGACCTGAAGGTTGAAGAGGGTCGACTTGAAGCGGCCCTGCTTGAGGCGCTTCAGCAGCACGTTGAAGGGGATGTTGATCGGCAGGGGCTCTTTGTCGCCACCAAACACGATGCCAGGAACCATGCCGTCACGGCGTGCGGCGCGAGCGGCGCCCTTGCCCGTCCCCGTGCGTTCCTGGGCCTGAAGATCCGGAATCTCACCAGCCATTTGTTTCTCCATAAGTTAGGGCGGGGTGCCTCCAAGGCTGTCACCCCGCGTGAGGTCGTGCGGGTAGCGCGGATCGGGGGATTTGGCAAGGCTTAACTGGAGCCCACGGGGCCCCGGATGAAGGCTCGGTGCCGGGAGGGAGGTTTCGCGGCGAAACCTTCCTTTGTTAACAATGGGTTAAGGGGTTTTTTCTATCTGAGCCGATGGAATTGTATACTAAGAAGGGCTTAGCGTTAGGCGTCTGGCGAGAAGGACTGGTGACGACAAGTGAAGTTCGTGATTTTGCGAAAATCGATTCAGAAAATCAAAGCGCCTTTGAACGATGCTTTGAACACGCACCTCACGCTTCACTATGAATGTTGGCTTGCGGTAACCAAAAGCAAATTTTACAAACGGACTATAAATTCCTTAACTGCGGAAGCCAGGTTGGTGTCAGAATGATATTCATTAGCTATGCGTCAGAGGATCGCGAAAGGGTGCTTCCTTTCTACGAACTACTTGTTTCGAATGGGTTTGATGCTTGGATGGATGTGGCCAAGTTGATGGGAGGGCAAGATTGGAATTATCAGATTAAAGTTGCGCTGGATCGTGCTACGCTTATTGTTGTCTTCTTGTCTACGAACTCTGTCGATAAGCGCGGGTACGCCCAGAGGGAAATACAATTGGCATTGGATAAGTTTCAGGAAAAACTTCAAGACGATATTTATATTATTCCTGTTCAGCTTGAGGATTGTAAATATCCAGACAGACTAAAGGGAATACAATATATTGGAGGTAATTATGAGAGGATTTCTAGCGAACTCTTGAGATCAGTTAGGCACCACTTTCGTGAAGCAGAGCATGCTAGTGCTGCTGTTCAGAATACCTCAGAGGTTCATTGGCGTACGGAAGAGGCAGTTTCGAAGTATTCAGGAATACCTGGATACTCAACTTCAATCGAAAAGCTACACCTGACTTCGCCAAAGTTCGGTCGGGTAGTTGAGATTGCAGATCACGTGAATGGGTTATTATCTGGACATGCGATGGAGTGCCGAATGAGTTCACTCGCACCAGACCCAAAATTGTATAATCTGTTGCAGGATGAATGGTCTCGTGCCAACACTTTTGACGCAGTATTGATTTCGGTAACGGTGATCGGAAGGGCGATTTCTATTCACTATGGTTTGCACTGGTATCATGCAGGTGCGGCCCATCCAATTCACGCCCCAAAAATACTGAACTATCTTTTGGACCCAGTAGTATATTTGGATGGGGCGGTTTCACTTTTTTCGAACATTGATGCGCTTGAAGTTATGAAGCCTTTCGTTCGAGATGCTTTGGCGGTGGAACTTTATGGAGGTCGTCCGGAACCTGAAAACATGAAATGGATTTGCGAAGGAACGCAAGATTGGAACGACTTTTCTAACTTCAGTATTGGTGAAAAGGGTTTGACCTTCCACTTCTCCTCCTATCAAGTTGCAAGTTACGCTGCGGGATTACCATCAGCTTTTGTAGCCTACGAACCATTGGAGAAATATTTAAAAGACCACGTAGCTTTTGCTTTGGACCGCAGCCGCTGGCTGCCGTAACCTCATCTCCCGTGCAAACCACTTCGGCCTCGTCACTAATTCATTCTCAAATTGCGGCGGCCGGAGAGCAGGATGTATAATTTCTTGTCCGCTTGGACGGGGGCCACCGCCCAGACCGCTCGCGTTCCACCTGTGGCTGGAATGAAATAGCGTCAAGGGTCGGATCCCAAGGTCATTTGAGTTCCATTTCTAAATTGAGGTAGGGCTTTTCCTCGGCAGGGGTATTGTCGGGTCGCCTTCGCCCTTCTGGCAAACCATTCGGCACCAATTGAGCCTCCGATCTTCGTTTATCGAGGGCGGCCTTCTTTCGACTCCTAGCCGTTTGTATTCCTTGCTTCCCGAACATCTTCCCCTTGCAAACCCGCCTCCGAGCCTTATCTGTAGAAGGCTACGTTATTCCGACCGCACCTGTCTCCTTCACCGGCCTCAGTCTGCTTCTCGATCTGACCGGCCGGGCTGTCGCATTCTGCGGGCAGCACACATGAGGGAGACCCACGATGGCCAAAGGCACCGTGAAATGGTTCAATGCAAACAAGGGCTTCGGCTTCATCCAGCCTGAGGGCGGGAGCAAGGACGTGTTCCTGCACATCTCGGCGCTCGAACGGGCGGGGCTGCGGACCGTGGAAGACGGCCAGGCTCTGACGTTCGAGATCGAGGAGGGTCGCGACGGTCGCGAATCCGCCAAGGACGTGGAACTGGCGTGAAGCCGACGTTCGGAGACATGATGAAGGCGCGCGCGGAAACGGCCGACGCGCGCCGCACACGTCTTGAATCGGCGTTCAAGGCGGTGAAGCCGCATCCGAAGACCGCGATGGAGAAGACCTCGGAGGTCGCCAAGGAGCTGATCGACACGGAGACGCGGAAGCGGGACGAGAAGACCGCCGCGCTGCGGGCCGCGCGCCTCGCCCAGGAGAGCGACGGCGGAACGGACGGCACGGGCGGCAAGGGCTGATCCGGGGCCCGCGTTCGCGGGCGGATGCGTCAGGGTGCACGTGCCCCGGCCGGAGCGTTGCGGCGCTGGCCGGGGTTTTTCGTTTGCGGGTCCGTGTTGGGGGCGGGGGTGTTGCGCCGCCCCGGGCCGCGCGGCGGTCAGACGAGCTCCATCTCCGCTTCGGGTTCGGGCTCTTCTTCGAGGGGGGCGTCCTCTTCCTCGTCGCCGGTGCTGAGCGCGGCGATCAGGCTCAGGCCCTCGGCGCCGGGGTCTTCGGTGTCGAAGGCGCCGGAATCGACCAGGGCGTCGTAGTCCTCGAGCACGTCGTCGACGCTGGTCCAGCCGTCCTCGGGTGCGGGGAGCTCTCCGACCTGGACCGCCCAGCCTTCGGGGCTGGTGGTGAAGAAGCGGATGGTTTCGAGGGACTCCACGTCGTAGCCCTCGACCTCCTCGTCGAAGAAGGCGAGGTAGTTGTCGAAGGTGGGCTCGGTCCCCTCGGGGAGCTGGATGCCGTAGGCCGGATCGTCGAGCGCGGTGAGGGTGATGCCGTCGATCACGTTGCCGGATTCGTCGACCTCGGTGCCGAAGAGGACCTTGTCGAAGGTCGGCTCATCGGGGTCCTCGGGTTCCTCCGGTTCCTCGGGATCGCCGGAGACGGCCTTGATGGAGCCGGCGTCGGTCGTGGTGGAGGTGGCGCGGATGCCGAAGATGTCGATGTCGTCGAGGCTGTCGGCGTCGAGTTCGAGGGTCAGCGTGTCACCGGCGTGGATGTAGCTTTCCTTCTCGTCGGCGTCGGGCCCGAGGCCGGGGTCGCTGACGTAGGAGGCGCCGTCCCATTGCACCTTCTCGCCGTCGTACTGCGCGCCGTTCATGTTGAGCGGGCCGCCAAGCGATGTGCTGGAGCCGGAATAGTCGTCGTCACCGAAGTAGACGGCGTTCACGTCCATCGAGCCTTCGAGCATCTCGATGTCGGCGAGGATCTTTCCGTCCTCTTCGTAGACGGTGACCGAATAGGACAGCCCGTCCATCGTGTAGTTGAATACCTTGGGGTCTGGCATTGAAGTCTCCCTGAAATATGGCCGGAATCGGCACATGTCGTCGAAAGCACGGCAATAAGCGGCTCGCACAGGGTAGAATACGGCAGGAATTCGGCAAAGACTTCAGATTGAGGCAAAACCAAGGCGGCGCATTTGGAAACGGATTGTTTCGGTGCCACCTTCGACGGTTAACGATGTTCCGCCGCGGGACTGGTGTGAGGCGGGAAACAATGGCCGGGGCGGCGCGCCCGTGACGCGCCGCCGCCGCAGACCGGAGGTCAGGCCCAGTCGCCGGAGAAGCCGCGCGGGACCATGAGGATGTCGCGGTCGACGGTGTTGATGTCGCGGTGCCCGCAGAGCGCCATGGATGTGTCGAGCTCCTTGTGGATGACCTCCAGCGCCTTGGTGACGCCGGCCTGGCCCATGGCACCGAGCCCGTAGACGTAGGCGCGGCCGATCCAGCAGCCCTTGGCGCCCATGGCCACCGCCTTCAGCACGTCCTGGCCGGAGCGGACACCTGAATCGAGATGCACCTCGATCCGGTCGCCCACGGCGTCGAGGATCGGTTCCAGCGCGCGGATGGAGGAGAGCGCGCCGTCAAGCTGCCGGCCGCCGTGGTTCGACACCACGATGGCGTCGGCACCGACGTTGCAGGCCTCCAGCGCATCGCGCGGGTCGATGATGCCCTTGATGATGAGCGGCCCGTCCCACATCTTGCGGAATTCGCGAATGCGGTCCCAGTTCAGCGACTGGTCGAAGCTTTCGGCGGTCCAGGTGGTCAGCGACGAGGGATCGGTGACCCCCTTGGCATGGCCCACGATGTTGCCGAAGAAGCGGCGCTTGGTCTGGAGCATTTCCAGCCCCCACGGCACCTTGGTCATCATGTTGGCCACGGACTTCGGCGTCAGCTTCGGCGGGGCCGAGAGGCCGTTCTTCAGGTCCTTGTGGCGCTGGCCCAGAAGCTGCAGGTCGACGGTGATGACGGCGGCCGAACATTTCGCTGCCTTTGCCCGGTCGAAGAGCCGCTGCATGTAGTCGTCGTCCTTCAGGGTGTAGACCTGCATCCAGAAGGGTTTCGAGGTGTGCGAGGCCACGTCCTCGATGGAACAGATCGACATGGTGGACAGGCAGTAGGGCACGCCGAAGGCCTCGGCGGCGCGGGCCGCCTTGATCTCGCCGTCGGCGTTCTGCATGCCGGTCAGCCCGACCGGGGCGAGCGCCACGGGCATCGCCACGTCCTGCCCGATCATCTGTGTCTTCGTCGAACGGTTGGCCATGTCGATGGCGACGCGCTGGCGCAGGTATATGTCGTCGAAGTCCGAGACGTTCTCGCGGAAGGTCTGTTCCGACCACGACCCGGATTCGCAGTAGTCATAGAACATCTTCGGCACGCGGCGGCGGTAGACGCGCTTGAGGTCCTCGATGTTGGTGATGACGGGCATGGGGACCTCTTTTCCGCTGATTTTGGTAAGAGTTGGTTACCAATCGGGGAATTGCGTGGCAAGGGGCTTAAGCCCGTCTTCACCGGCCGCAGCTAGGCTCCGCCCGCGTGATGCCGGGAGGATCGGATGAAGGGGATCGTGTTCACGGAACTGCTGGCCATGGCAGAGGGCGTCGTCGGAGAGGCGGCGGTGGACGAGGTTCTGGACGATCTGGCGCTCGCCTCGGGCGGTGCCTACAGCCGCGTGGGCAACTACCCCTGTTCGGAGCTTCTGGCGATCGTCACGGCGCTGTCGGGGCGGACGGGTCTTGCGGCGGAAGACCTGCAACGGCGTTTCGGGGCGTGGATGCACACCCGCTTCACGGAGCTTTATCCCGACGTCTTCGCGGCGAAGGACGGCCCGCTGGACCTGCTTCAGTCGGTCGAGACGGAGGTGCACGTCGAGGTGCGCAAGCTCTACCCGGACGCGGAACTGCCGCGGTTCGAAACCACCTGGCAGGGGGAGGGGCTGCGGATGCGCTACGTCTCGCCGCGCCCGCTGGTGGCCTTCTGCGAGGGGATGATCCACGCCTGCGGGGCGCATTACGGCACACCGCTCAGGGTCGGCGTTGCGCGGGTCTCGGACGGCGAGGCGGTGTTCGACGTGGCGGTGGAGCGGTAGCTTGGGGGAGCCGTCATCCCTGCCGGGCGACATGGTGTCCCGCGCCCGCTACGAACGCGCGCTGAAGGCCCGCGCAGAGGCCGAAGCCCTGCTGGAAGAGAAGAGCCGCGCCCTGTGGGAGGCCAACAAGGCGCTGCGCGAACAGGCGGAGGCGCTGGAGGAGGCGGTCCGCAGCCGGACGGAGGAACTGGAACGCGCCCGGGCGGAGGCGGAGGCGGCCAACGACGCCAAAAGCGGTTTCCTCGCGGTCATCAGCCACGAGATCCGCACGCCGATGAATGCGATCCTCGGCATGGCCGCCGGGCTGGAGGAAAGCGCGCTGCCGCCCGAACAGCACGAGATGGCGCAGGTGATCCTGTCGTCGGGCCGGGTGCTGCTGGACCTGCTGAACGACCTGCTCGACCTGTCGAAGATCGAGGCGGGCCGGATGGAGGTGGAGATGCGCCCCTTCGACCTGCGCGCCTTCGCGGCAGACGAGCGCGCCCTCTTTGCAGAGACGGCGGCCTCGCGCGGGCTGGCGTTCACGGTGGAGGTGACGGCGGAGCAGGCGCTGGTGGTCAGCGATCCGACCCGGCTGCGGCAGGTGCTGTCGAACCTCCTGTCGAACGCCTTCAAGTTCACCCGGGAGGGCGCGGTCTCTGCCCGGCTGACGGTGCGGGACGGCCGGCTGGAGATGCGGGTGACCGACAGCGGGCCCGGCGTGTCGGAGGCGCAGCGCCGCAGGCTGTTCCATCCCTTCACGCAGGGCGACCCTAGCGTGTCGCGCACCCATGGCGGCACGGGGCTGGGGCTTGCGATCTCGCGCCGCTTCTGCCGGCTGCTGGGGGGCGACCTCGTGCACGAACACGCCCCCGGCGGCGGCGCGTGCTTCGTGGCAACCGTGGCACTTGGCGCGGCGCCCGTGGCCGACCGGCGGGTCGACCGGTCCGAGGGGTACGAGGCCGAGCAGATCCTGCACGCCCGGCGCTGGCGGGTTCTCGTGGCAGAGGACAGCCAGACCAACCAGAAGGTGCTGCGGCTGGTGCTGAAGCCCTTCGACCTCGACCTGCGGATGGTGACGGACGGCGCGCAGGCGGTGGCGCTCTGCAGGACGCGGCCCTTCGACCTCGTGCTGATGGACGTGAACATGCCGGTGATGGACGGCCTCGCCGCCGCCGCCGAGATCCGCGCGTGGGAGGCGGGGGCAGGCCGGCCGCGCGTGCCGATCATGGCGCTCACCGCCAACGTGATGACGCACCAGGTTTCGGACTATGCCGAGCAGGGCATCGACGCGCATGTGGGCAAACCCTTCCGGCGCGAGGAACTGGTGCAGGAAATGGCCCGCCTCCTGCGCAACCTCTCCTGACCCCGGGCTAAGTCGTCCCCCTCACAGGCCATTCCCCCGACCCGGCCAGCGGCATCCCGACCCGACCTTCTTCCCGATCGGGCCCGTCTCACGTCGCCCCCTTCATCTTGGCAAAAAATACCTCGGGGGTCCGGGGGCGGCGCCCCCGGTCGTGCGGAGCACGACAATCGACGGATCCTTCAGGCGCAGCCGGGACGACACCTGTGGCGAGACCGGGAACCGTCCGGGACGGACCATCAGGCGCTGTGCGCGCCGTCGGACAGCGTTTTCACGAAGGACAGCACCTCCGCCGTGGACTTGCCCTCGGCGATCTGGCCGACGATGGCGGTGCCGACCACGCAGCCGTCGGCGACCTCGGCGATGGCCTTGGCGCGTTCCGGCGTGCGGATGCCGAAGCCCACGATCACCGGCAGGTCGCTCACCGCCTTGATGCGGGCGACCTCGGGGCCCACGTCGCCCGCCTCGGCGGCGGCGGCGCCGGTGATCCCGGTGATCGACACGTAATAGACGAAGCCGGAGGTGTTCTGCATGACCTTCGGCAGGCGCTTGTCGTCGGTGGTGGGCGTTGCAAGGCGGATGAAGTTCAGGCCCGCCGCCTGCGCGGGCAGGCAGAGCTCCTCGTCTTCCTCGGGCGGCAGGTCGACGATGATCAGCCCGTCGATCCCGGCCTCCTTCGCCTCTGCAAGAAAGCGGTCCACCCCGCGCGAATAGATCGGGTTGTAGTAGCCCATCAGAACGATCGGCGTGGTGTTGTCGCCCGCGCGGAAGGCGCGCACCATGTCGAGCGTCTTCACCAGCGTCATCCCGCCTTCGAGCGCGCGCTGCCCGGCAAGCTGGATCGTCTCGCCGTCGGCCATGGGGTCGGTGAAGGGCAGGCCCAGCTCGATCACGTCGACCCCGGCCTCGGGCAGGCCCTTCATCACCGCCAGCGAGCTGTCCACATCCGGATCGCCCGCCATGATGTAGGCGACAAAGGCTTTCTTTCCTTCCTCGCGAAGTTGGGCGAACTTGGATTCGATGCGGGTCATGGTTCTCTCCGGTCAGCGTTCTAGGTCTGTTGCCGGAACGGGCGGGGAAAATCAATGGCCCCGCCATCGCGACAGGACTGCAAGGGAGGCAACATGCGTATTCTGTTCACCGGCGGAGCGGGCAAGGCGGGGCGGCACGTGGTGCCCTACCTCGTGAAACAGGGGCACCGGGTCTTGAACCTCGACCTCGTGCCGCTCGAGGCGGAGGGCGTGGACAACATGATCTGCGACCTGACCGATCCGGGGCAGGTGTTCTCTGCCATGCAGAGCTATGCCGACCTCGACGAACTGGAACCCGGCACCGGGCTGCCGTCCTTCGACGCCGTGGTGCATTTCGCGGCGATCCCGCGCATCCTCATCAAGCCCGACTGCGAGACCTTCCGGGTCAACACGCTGTCGACCTACAACGTGCTGGAGGCGGCGATGAAGGCGGGCGTTCCCAAGGTGATCTTTGCCTCGTCGGAGACGACCTACGGCGTCTGCTTTGCCGATGGCGAGGTGAAGCCGGAGTACGTGCCGGTCGACGAGGAACATCCCACCGTGCCGCAGGACGCCTATGCCTGCTCGAAGGTCTGCAACGAGGCGACGGGGCGCAGCTTTCACGCGCGCTGGGGCCGCGACATCTATGGGCTCAGGATCAACAACGTGATCGAGCCGCACGAATACACCGAGATGTTCCCGTCCTTCGTGGCGGACCCGTCGCTCCGGCGGCGCAACATCTTTGCCTATATCGACGTGCGGGATCTGGGCCAGATGGTGGAGTGCTGCCTGAAGACCGACGGGCTGGGCTACGAGGTGTTCAATGTCTCGAACGACGATCTGTCCGTGGCACTGAGCAACGCAGAGGTGCGCGAACGCTTCTACGACGGTGTGCCGGTCAAGCGCGAGATGGGCGAGCGTGAGACCTTCTATTCGAACCGCAAGGCCAAGGAGATGCTGGGCTACCAGCCCGCGCACTCCTGGCGGGACGTTCTGACCGAGGTCTGACCGAGGTCAGAGCGGGGCGGTCGCGCGGTCAGGCGACGGTGGCGAGCCAGCCCATGATGGGCTGCGCCCGCACCATGACATCGCGGACGCCCGTGCCTATGTCGCCGGTCAGCGCGTCCTCGAGGCCGTCGGCCCAGGCCACCAGCCCCTTGTGCCGCAGAAGATCGGCGCGGGGGTGGTCGGCGGGGTAGGGCGCGGGCACACGTTTCAGCGCCGGGGGATCGATGCGCCAGCCCTGGGCGAGAAGGTCTTCCAGCGTCTCGCCTTCGGGGCCGGCAACGGCTGTGCGGAAGCGGTCGGCCTGCGCCGGGCCGAAGGCCATGATGCCCACGCCCATGGTGGCATAGTCGGGCGCGATGCCCAGCATCCACGCCCGTCCGTCGCGCAGCGACCACATCATGTGCAGGTGCGTGTGGTAGGGCGTCTTGTCCGGCGAGAAGCGCACGTCGCGGTAGGGGCGGAAGAGTTTGGTGCGGGGCTGCTGTCCTGTCTCGGCCTCGAGCCACGCGGCGGTTTCGGCCAGAAGCTTCTCGGAGGGGCGCTTCAGCTCCGTGTCGTAACGGGTCTTCTGGGTCTGGAACCACTCACGCGAGTTGGATTGCGCCAGCTCCCCGAGAAAGGCGCGCGCATCCTGAAAGAGGTGATCGAGGTCAATCGGATCGGCCATTCGGGTGTCAATGCGAGGAGTAATTTCCGTTACGTTAACACACAATTCTCATATCCGCACCTGAAGCGTGCGGAAACACATGCTTGCGGCGGGACGAATGCCCACGTAATCGCCACATCATGACCCGGACGGTGATGACATATCCTCAGCACGCGAAAGCGTTGCTGAGCCTTGGCCTGCCGCTTGTCGGCGGGCACCTTGCGCAATTCGCCATCGGGCTGACCGATACGGTGGTGCTGGGCTGGTACGGCGTGCCGGAACTGGCGGCGCTTACGCTGGCGACTTCGCTGTTCTTCACGCTGTTCCTGTTCGGCGCCGGTTTCGCCTGGGCGATCCTGCCGATGGTGGCGACCTTCGCCGCCAAGGGCGACGAGGTGATGATCCGCCGGTCCACGCGCATGGCGCTGTGGATCTCGACCATGTACTTCGTGCTGGTCATGCCGCTCCTGTGGTTCTCGGACCCGTTGCTGCGGGCGATGGGGCAGGCGGAGGAGATCGCGCGGCTGGCGCAGGACTACCTGCGGATCGCGGGCTGGGGCATGCTGCCGGCGCTTGGCGTGATGGTGCTGAAGAACTACCTCGCCGGGCTGGAGCGGACGCGCGTCGTGCTCTGGGTCACGGTGGCGGCGGCGGTGGCCAACGGCGTGGCCAACTACGCGCTGGTCTTCGGCAAGTGGGGCCTGCCCGAGCTGGGCATCGCGGGTGCGGCCATCGCCTCGCTCGGCGTGCAGATTCTGTCGCTGGTGCTGATCGTGATCTACGCCGTGCGGGTGCTGCCGGAGCACACGCTGTTCGTGCGGATGTGGCGCCCCGACCGCGAGATGTTCTTCCGCGTCTTCGCGCTGGGATGGCCCATCGGGCTGACCACGCTGGCCGAAGTGGCGCTGTTTGCCGGGTCCTCGGTGCTGATGGGCTGGCTGGGCGCGGTGGCGCTGGCGGCGCATGGCATCGCGCTGCAGATCTCGACCGCGACCTTCATGGTGCAGCTTGGCCTGTCGAACGCCGCAACGGTGCGCGCGGGCAACGCGCTTGGCCGGGGCGACAGCGACCACCTGATGCGCGGCGCGCAGGTGGCGTTGTGGATGGGGCTGGTGGCGGTGGCGCTGTCGGTGCTGCTGTTCGTGTCCGTTCCCGACCTGCTGCTGGGCGCCTTCATCGACCCGCTGTCCCCGCTGCGCGACGAGATCCTGCGCGTGGGCCGCCTGCTGCTGCTGATGGCGGCGCTGTTCCAGCTGATGGACGCGCTGCAGGTGATCCACGTGGGCCTTCTGCGCGGGCTGCACGACACGCGCGTGCCGATGATCATGGCGACGCTGGCCTACTGGGGCGTGGGCATGCCCGCCGCCCTGGTCTTCGGCTTCTCGCTGGGCCTCGGCGCCGTGGGCGTCTGGCTGGGGCTGGTCTGCGGGCTGGCGGTGGCGGCGGTGCTGTTGATGACGCGCTTCTGGACCCGGGGCCGCGGCCTGATCGCCATGCCGGTCTGAGGTCTGAGGCCCGGGTGGGGGTATTTCACCATTGATCGAAAACCCCTGCCGGTGATTTACTGGAGGAAGGCCCCCGCGCGGGCGCCGGAAACGCGAAACACTTACAAGAATATGCATTTACAGGAGACAGATTGATGGACACCACCATGGCGCATGCCCCGGCGGGGGGCGGCAACTACCGCGAGGACGTGGCTTTCGGCGAGGCGCTGAGCCGGTTCTTCAAGAATTACATCAACTTCGAGGGCCGCTCGAACCGCGGCGAATTCTGGAAGGCGTGGCTGGCCTGCTTCGTTGTGTCGATCGTGGCGAACATCATCGACGCGATCATCGGCGTGCCGATCCTCGGCGGCCTCTGGTCGCTGGCCATCATCGTGCCGCAGATCGCCATCGGCGCGCGCCGTCTGCACGACATCGACCGGTCCGGCTGGTGGCAGCTGCTGGTGTTCATCCCGCTCATCGGTTTCATCATCCTGATCGTATGGTTCGCCAAGGCACCGGAGAACGCGCCCAACCGTTTCGGCTGAGACCTTTCAAGGGACATGACCGAAGGCGCGGGGCAGGTGTCCCGCGCCTTTTGCTTTTGCGTCAGCCTTGCGGCGCTTCGGCCATGACCATCCAGCGGATGCCGAAGGCATCGGTGAGCGTGCCGAAGGCGGGGGTCCAGAACGTCTCGGCCAGCGGCATGCGAATCTCGCCGCCTTCGGCGAGCGCGTCGAAGATGCGGTTGGCCTCTTGCGCGGTGGCGACCGTCAGGTTGACGGAGCAGCCCGCCATCGGCTGGACATCCGGGCCGATGTCGTCGGAGCCCATCAGCGCGCCCGAGGGCAGCATGAGCATGGCGTGCATCACCGCGTCCTCGGGCGCACCGGCCATGTTCGCCTTGTCCGCCTCCGGCAACTGGGAGAAGTCCATGATCTGCGGCGCGGGCAGGTCGAGGATTTCCGCGTAGCGGGTAAAGGCCGCGCGGCAGTTGCCCTTGAAGAACAGGTACGGGGTAATCTGCATGGTCGTCTCCTTCATTAATTTGATATCAACGTAATCGGTGGAGGGCCTCCGGGTCAATGCCTCGCCTTGCGTTTGGGCGACGCTCTGCCTAGAAGGCCCCGGACCCTTGGCTTGGAGCGATGTGATGGGATTTCGGATGGGGATCGTTGGACTGCCGAACGTGGGCAAGTCCACGCTGTTCAACGCGTTGACGAAGACCGCCGCGGCGCAGGCGGCGAACTTTCCCTTCTGCACGATCGAACCCAACGTGGGCGACGTGGCGGTGCCGGACCCGCGGCTGGACAAGCTGGCCGGGATCGCCGGGTCCAAGCAGATCATCCCGACGCGGATGACCTTCGTGGACATCGCGGGCCTTGTGAAGGGCGCCTCGAAGGGGGAGGGCCTGGGCAACCAGTTCCTTGCCAACATCCGCGAGGTCGACGCCATCGCGCATGTGCTGCGCTGCTTCGAGGACGATGACGTGACCCACGTCGACGGCCGGGTCGATCCGGTGTCCGACGCGGAGACCATCGAGACCGAGCTGATCATCGCCGACATGGAATCGCTGGAGAAGCGCCTGCAGAACATCGTCCGCAAGGTGCGCGGCGGCGACAAGGAAGCGGTCCAGCAGGAGCGCCTGATGAAGATGGCGCTGGAGGTGCTGGAGCAGGGCAAGCCCGCGCGCGTGGTCGAGGTCGACTCCGAGGACATGAAGGCGTGGCGGATGATGCAGCTTCTGACCGCGAAGCCGGTGCTCTACGTCTGCAACGTCGACGAGGGCGACGCCTCGGAAGGCAACGCCCTGTCGGCCAAGGTCTTCGAGATGGCGGCGGCGCAGGGCAATTCGGCGGTGGTGATCTCGGCCAAGATCGAGGAAGAGATCAGCCAGCTCGACGCCGAGGAAGCGCAGGAATTCCTGGGCGAGCTGGGTCTGGAAGAGGCCGGTCTCGACCGTCTCATCAAGGCGGGCTACGAGCTTCTGGGCCTGCAGACCTACTTTACCGTGGGGCCGAAGGAGGCGCGCGCCTGGACGATCCGCAAGGGCACCGGCGCACCGCAGGCCGCGGGCGTGATCCACGGCGATTTCGAGAAGGGCTTCATCCGGGCCGAGACCATCGCCTACGACGATTACGTTGCGCTCGGCGGTGAAGGCCCGGCGAAAGAGGCCGGCAAGATGCGGGCCGAGGGCAAGGGTTACGTGGTGCAGGACGGCGACGTGCTGCATTTCCTCTTCAACACCTGACGCCGCGCGGGGGCCGCCGCCCCTCGACCTCCCTACACGAAGAGGTCGTAGTCGTAGGCGGAGACGATCCCGCTGCCCGCGAAGGCGAAGTAGTCGACGGTCTCGTTGCCGTGGGCGGTTTCGCTGTCGAGGCTCTTGTCCTCTTCGACGCGCACGTTGAAGGTCGTGCCGTCGAGGCCCGGGCCGCCCGCCCAGGCCGGGTCGCTGCCGCCGTAGGTCGAGAGGCCCGCCAGCACGCCGTCCGCCGCCAGCGACAAAGGCGCCGCGGTGACGGAGCCCTGCACGCCTGAAAGGCGCCCTGCCTCCCAGAAGAAGCCTCCGAATTCGCCCGTGCCCGCCTCGATCGCGACCCAGCCGATCGTCTCTGCGTTGTGCACGCCGTCGGTTGAGGCCTCCTCCTCCTGCATCGCCACCTCGAAGCCGTCCACGGTCGAGCCCTGCTGCCGCGTGGTGACAAAGGAGGGGCCGTTTGTGCCCTGCACCTGGCTCAGCACAACCGGCGCCGCGTCGAAGTCGGCGGCGAAGCTGACCTGCTCGAACCCGTCCGCCGTGAGATTGGCGGTGTTCAGCGTGCCGGCCTCGATCACCGTGCCGTCGGGCAGGACCCAAGTGCCCGCCTCGACCACCATGTAATGCACCCGCTCGCCCACAGGATGCAGGCCGTCGAGGTAGTCGGGCTCCTGCACGCGCAGGGTCACGCTGTTGCCCGTGACCTGAGTGATGCGTGCGTTGACCTCTTGCAGGCCGTTGTCGGTCTCGACGTAGGCCAGCACCACGGGGTTGTCGTAGGTGCGGCCGAGGGTCAGGGTCGTCTGCTGGTGGGTGAGGGTCGCGCTGCCGGTTTCCAGGATCTCCTGACGCGGTGCGGCGGCCAGCGTCTGTGATCCGGAGAAGGCAAAGTAATCAACGGTTTCCGGGCCGTGCGCCGTCTCGCCGTCGGCGCTCTTGTCCTCCTCGACCCGGACGTTGAAGGTGGTGCCGTTCAGCCCGGTGCCGCCGGCCCAGGCCGGGTCGCTGCCGCCGTAGCTCGACAGCCCCGCGACCACGACGCCCGCCGTGAACGAGAGCTGTGCCGCAGTGTTCGACGCCTGCACGTTGGAGACCTGTCCGGCCTCCCATGTGAACCCCGCGACGGATCCGCTGCCGCCCTCGATGGCGATCCAGCCGATCTTCTCGGCGTTGTGCACGCCGTCTGTCGCGGCCTCCTCCTCCTGCATGCTCACGCCGAAGCCCTCGGCGCTTGTGCCGTTCTGCCGGGTGGTGACGAAGGCCGGGCCGTTGGTGGTCTGGACCTGGGACATGACCACCGGTGCGCTGCCGAACTCGCTGTCGAAGGCGACCTGGTCGAAGCCCGCCTCCGCGAGGGTGCCGGAGGTCAGGGTCCCGGCCTCGATGAGCGTGCCGTCGGGCAGGATCCAGCTTCCGGCTTCGACCACCATGTAATGCACCGTTTCGCCCGTGGGATGTATCCCGTCGAGGTAATCGGGCTCCTGCACGAACATCCGCAGCGTGTTGCCGGAGACCTGCTGGATGCGCGCGTTGACCTCATGCGCGCCGGTGTCGGAGGCGACGAAGGCGATCACCACCGGGTCGATGTAGGTGCGCTGCAGGGTCAGGGTGGTCTTCTGGTGGGTCAGCACGACGGTTCCGGTCTCGCCGAAGGCGCCGCCTGCAAGCGTGCTGACATTCACGATGCCGTCGGCGAATTCCAGCCTCTCGACCCGTTGCAGCACATCGCGCCCCTCGTCGCCGTCGTCGGGGTTCAGGTCCTCGACGAACACGGTTCCGTCCCGCGCCACCGACACCGCGAAATCCCCCCGCGCCCCGGCATAGACCGCTGTATCCGTGGCCGCGCCGCCATCTATCGTGTCGTCGCCGAGCCCGCCGATCAGGCGGTCCTCACCGCCCCGGCCGTCGATCTCGTCGTTGTCGGCGCCGCCGTCGATCGTGTCCGAACCGGACTCCGAGCCCCTCAGGGTGTCGTTGCCTGCGTCACCGCTCAGATTGTCGCTGATGCTGGACACCAGCTCGAAGTCGCTGTCGATCACGTCATCGCCGTCGCCGCCGCTGATCGTCTGTGAATTGAAGCCAGCCAGGATGGTATCGTTGCCGCCACGGCCTTCGATTGAGACGTCTCCGGCGTACATCAGGAAATCGTCGCCCTGGTCGGTGCCGATGTAGTGTTCTACCCTGATCATTTCGGTGGATTGGGCCGGGTCGTCGAGGGACGACACGTTCGTGTCTAGGCTGAAACCGGGCCGGTTGACCTTCATGCCGGTGCCGGTGACGCCGCTCATGTCGAGCGTGTCGTTGCCGGGGCCGCCGTTGACGATGTCGCCGACGCCGTCACCGATGGGAAGCCCGTCGAGCAAGATGAAGAGATCGTCGTCGTCTCCGCCCGAGTAGGACCCGCCGCCGCCGAGCTCGATCGTGTCGTCGCCGCCCAGGGCGTCGATCGTGTCCTCGCCGCCCTGGGTCCAGATGTTGTCGCCCAGAGCCGTCCCGGTCACGCTTTCGGCGTCGTCATCGCCAAAGATGGAGAAGCCGGTGCCGTCCGCGTCTGACATGGTCGAGATCGAGACGGCCGAGAGATCGAGCGCCGTGGTGTCCTCCATGTAGATATGGAGGTCGAGGCCGACGAGATCGCTACCGATCTTGAGGACCTCGACCGTGTTGATCGTGCTGATCTGCGCTGCCGTCATTGAAATGCGGGTCGGCGCGCCGGGATACCCGAAATTCTGATCGACCGTAATGACTTCGAAGCCGACCACGGTGTCATCGCGCAGGTTGAAGCTGCTGTAGGGAAGATTACCGTCGAAGAACAACGTGTCGGTGTCCGGACCGCCATCTAAGCTCTGCCCCGACTGGCCGTCGCCATATATGAAATTGATGGTGTCGTTCCCGGACCCGCCGAGAAGGGTGTCGCGTCCCGGGCCATTTGTCAGGTGATCGTTGCCGCCGAGTGCGCTGACGAACATATCGCCGGAATCGCCGAAAAACACGTCGCCGGAACCGGTCAGGATGAAGCGTTCGATGCTTGTGAAATTGTCGAGGTCGCCGAGGGAATGTTGGCTCTCGCCGGAGTTGGCATCCACGATCACAGAGCCGGACAGAGCGGAGTAGTCGAGCGTATCGGTGTCGGCACCGCCATCGATCATGTCGGAGCCCGTCCCGCCGATGATCAGGTCGTCACCGGCGCCGCCGGCCACGCTGTCGTCGTCGCCGCCGCCGTCCAGTGTGTCTGCGCCTTCTCCGCCGGTCAGGGTGTCGTCGCCGCTTCCCCCGACGAGGTGATCCTTCTGGTCTATGCCGAGGTCCGTGCCGACCAGCGTGTCGCTGCCACTGGTGCCGGCCTGGAAGCCTATGCCCTCGTAGACGGAAAAGCGGGCCTCGTCGTACGTCAGTCCGATGTCGCTCAGCGCGGCCACGACCGTCCGCGCGCCGTCGGTGGTGATGGCGACCGACGGGCCAAGCTCGCTGCCGGTGCCGTCGAAGCCGCGGGTGGTATCGGCGGTCCCGTCGGCCGCATACATCTTGACGGTGACGTTCTGGGTGGTGAAACCGTCAAAGGCGAGGACGAAGCGCCCGTCGGCACTGACGTCGATATCGGTGTTCGGCAGCGGCAGCTGTGTCGACGTGACGAAGACCTGGCTTGCGTCCACGGCGGTCCCGTTCGATTCGAAGCGCCGATAGAAGACCTGACCTCCGGTCGAGCCGTCGGTGGAGCCGAAGGCCACGTAGATCCGTCCGTCCGCGTCCACGGCGACGGCGGAATTGCCCTCCGACCGGTTCGCGACGGTGTTCACGGTCGTGTTGCCGAGAAGCGTCCCGTCGAAATCGTACCGGTAGAGCGAGACATCGTTGGGCGACCCGGTGTTGTCCACCTCTTCCTGAGTCAGGGTCACCGCGAAGGCAAAGCTGCCGTCGTCCGTGTCCTTGCTGGCGAGCGCGGCGATGTCCGGATCAGACTGGTCGGACGCAGCCGTGGAGACGTACTGCGACGCAGCCTTTGCCGTGTCGTCGGCATTGAACAGGCGCAGGCGGACATCCTTGTCGGTGCTGGAGAACGCGTTCTGATACACGACCGCGTAATCGCCGTTGTCGAATACCGCGATCTTGCCGTTCGACTGGTCCTTGTTGGCCACCGTCGCCGCGTCGCTTTCCACCTGGATCGCGGATCCGATGCGGGTGCCGGTGGTTGTGACCCGCTGGACGAAGACGTTCTCGATACCGCTCGTCACCGAGCTGTAGACGACAAGGACCGTTCCGTCGGGGGCATAGGCGATGTCGGTGACCGTTTCGGCATCCGCGCTGTCGGCGACCGTATGAGCCACCCCCTTGGGCGTACCGTCGGCGTTGTATTCCCTGAACACGACGTCGGAATCCGACGCGGAATAAATGTAGGACCACGCCACGACGAAATCGCCATTGTCGTTCACGGCGACGACCTGGGAGACATCGTCTCCGATCCGGTTGACTGTATCGAAGGTGGTTCCGGCCTCGAGCATGGTCTGGAAATCGATCGGGGCCGGGGGGGTGGTGTACGCCATGCTGAAATGAACCTTCCGGTGGAGGGTGCGGGTAAATGCTCAAGTTGCCCGGTCGCGGGAAACAGGCGGAATTCAAGGCTGTTCTGAAATGCCTCGGCAGGGGCGAGGCGGGATTTTTTCTTGTGAAAAGGTTATCAGCTTTATTGTGAATGCGTTAATTAATGTTTCGTTTTCATATCGGGGTATTATGTCGTCCCGCTGCCGCGGGAGACGTTCCTTGCGGCGCTGTCCGGCGGCACGTCGACCTGCGTGGCGGAGGCGTGGATTCGCGGGGCGGTGACGGTCTGCACCGCGTGGAAAGCGGGTGGGGCGGAGCGGGCGAACCGCTCCGCCCCGTGGCGTTCAGGCCGTCGGGGCGGCGGCCCGCTGGCCGGGTGCGGGCGTGTCTGCGGGCTGCGTCCAGCCGTCCATCCGGTAGGCGCTGTCCCAGAACCGCCATTCGTGCCAGCACGCCCGTTCGAAAGCCTCCGACATGCGCGCCCGGGCGGGGCCGTCCGCCTCTGCGCCCAGCCGGTCGGTCAGGGCCATCATCCGCGCGACGCTTTCGTCGAAGGCCTCGCCGGAATAGGTGTCGATCCACGCCGCATAGGGATTGTCCGGCGCGCTGCGGGTCGCGATGTCGCGGCCCACGTCGCGATAGATCCAGAAGCAGGGCAGGAGGGCGGCCACCGCCTCCGCAAAGGGGCCGAGGGCCGCTGTTCTCAGCAGGAAGGACACGTAGTGATCGCAGGCGGCAGAGGGGGCCATCCGGGCCAGCATCGCCTCCGACACGCCGAAACGGTCCATGTAATGCGTGTGGAGTTCGCGCTCCACCGCGATGGCACCGGCGGCGGACCCGGCAAGCTGCGCGACGGCGGCGGAGTCGGGCGCCTTGGCGGCGGCAAGCGACAGCGCGCGGGCGAACCCTTCGAGGTAGAGCGCGTCCTGCACGATGTAGCCCTGAAAGACATCCCGGCGCAGGTGGCCGGTCGCCATTTCCGTGTTGAAGGGCATGTCGTGGATCTGCTGCCGGAGCGAGAGGGTCTGTGCGGCAAGGTCGTCTGTGAAGGTCATTTCAGGGTATCCATCTGGTAGAAGTGATTGACCGGCCCGTGGCCGGAGCCGACGCGCAGCCTGTCCGCCGCAGCGATGGCCGCGCCGATGTAGCGCTTGGCCCGGTCCACCGCCCGGTTGAGCGGCAGGCCGGCGCCAAGCGCCGTGGCCAGCGCGGAGGCATAGGTACAGCCGGTGCCGTGGGTGTTGCTGGTCGGGCTGCGCGGGGCGTCGAACCAGGTCTCCCCCTCGCGCGTGGCCAGGAGGTCCGGGCTGGTGTCGCCGGGCAGGTGGCCGCCCTTCAGCAGCACGGCGCGTGGTCCGAGGTCGAGGAGGGCGCGGGCATGTGCGACCATCTCCGCGCGGGTCGTGGCCTCCGGCCAGTCGAGCAGGTCGGCGGCCTCCGGCAGGTTCGGGGTGATGACCGTGGCGCAGGGCAGCATGGCGCACAGCGCCTTCACCGCGGGTTCCTGCAGCAGCCGGTCGCCGCCCTTGGCGACCATCACCGGGTCCAGCACCACGGGGCAGTCGAGCCCGTCGATGCCCCGGGTCACCGTCTCGATGATGGCGGCGTCGCCGAGCATGCCGATCTTGACGGCGTGGATGTGGATGTCCGCGCGGATGGCGGCGATCTGGTCGGCGATCAGCCCCGTGTCGCAGAGGCTGACGCCGGTGACGCCCCTTGTGTTCTGCACGGTCAGCGCGGTGATCGCAGTCATGGCATAGCCGCCCATGGCGGAGATCGCCTTGATGTCGGCCTGTATGCCCGCGCCGCCGGAGGGGTCGGAGCCCGCGATGGAGAGGATGTTGGGGATCATGTCGTCCTCCATGCGTCGCAAACGGCGCGGGCCGCGCCGGTCATGTCGGCGGCCCGCGAAATGGCAGAGACGACGGCCATGCCGTGCCCGCCCGCCGCCTTCAGCGCGGCGGCGTCTCGGGCGGTCAGGCCGCCGATGGCGATGCAGGGCAACGCGGTGCGCGCCGCGATGGCTGCAAAGCCGTCGATGCCGATGGGGGGGGCGTGATCGGGCTTCGACCCGGTGGCGTAGACCGGCCCGACGCCGAGGTAATCGACGCCCTGCGGAACGGCCGCCAGTTGGTCCGCGTGCTCGACCGACAGCCCGAGGATCATGTCCGGCCCGATGCGCGCCCGGATGGCGGCGGGGTCGCCGTCGCCCTGACCGATATGCAGGCCGTGGGCGCCGGCGGCGACGGCCACCTCCACCCGGTCGTTGACGATCAGCCGGGCGCCGAAGGGCACGAGCGCCGCCTTCAGCTCACGGGCGAGCGGCAGGAGATCGGCGTCGGACCGGGTCTTGTCGCGGAGCTGGATCCAGCCCGCGCCGCCCTGTGCCGCCGCGATTGCCTGCGCTGGGACTGGGGCAGGGGCCGTGGCGTCGGTGACGAAACAGAGCGGCGGGATCATGGCCGGAGGATCCGCGCGCCGCGCGCCACGTCGTGCCCGTCGAGCGTGTAGAGCGCGTCGAGGAAGGCCACCTGGAACGATCCCGGGCCTTTCGCCTTTTCGCCCGCCCTCTCTCCGGCGAGGCCGTAGTAGGCCAGCGCGGCCACCGTCGCCTCGAACGGGTCTTGACCGGCGATGAAGGCGCCGACGATGCCGGTCAGGGAACATCCCAGCGCGGTGATGCGCGGCATGAGCGGGTGGCCGTTCTCGACCTCTGCAAAGCGGGTGCCGTCGGTCACGAGGTCCGCAGCCCCCGTCACGGCCACCACGCCGCCGGTCCGGCGCGCGAGGCGGACGGCTGCGTCCGAGGCCTGCGAGACCGCGTCGCCCGCATCCACCCCCTTGCCGGAGGCGCCCTCACCGGCGAGGGCGATGATCTCGGAAGCGTTGCCGCGGATGACGGTGGGGTTCAGGGCGAGGAGCTTTGCGCCGACCTCCCGCCGGTAGGTCGTGGCGCCGACGGCAACGGGATCGAGCACCCAGGGCTTGCCGCGGTCGTTGGCGGCCTTGGCGGCGGTCTGCATGGAGGCTGTCCATGCGGGCGACAGTGTCCCGATGTTGACGGTCAGGGCGCTGGCGATGGCGGCGAATTCGGCCGCCTCCTCCTGTGCGTGCACCATGGCGGGCGACGCGCCGGCGGCGAGCATGACGTTCGCCATGACGTTCATCGCGACGAAGTTGGTGATGTTCTGCACCAGCGGTGCGGTGGCGCGCATGTGGTCGAGGTATGTGTCCGGTGTCTGCATCGTGTCCTCCTTTGCCGGACGGCATGGAAGACATCGGACGAAGGACAGGGCAGAGCCCGGACGTTCCGCTGCGCCTCCCTCCGCCGGCATTATCCGGTTCAGGTTCGAAGGGTACGTCTCAGCCCGGTTTCCCGAGCGCCCCTGTCGCTAGTGCGGGGACACTTGCATCCGTCACGGTGCGCGTCAATCGCCGTGATCGGATTTTCTGTGGGCGGCAGGGGAAGGCGGCGGCCGGGCGGGGCCGGAAAAACAGAACCGGGCGCAGCAGGGCCGCGCCCGGTCCGGGGATCAGCGTCGCGTCAGAGCGTACCGCGCGACATCTCGGCGGCGATGTGATCCGCCTGCCGGATCGCCAGCGCCACGATCGTCAGAGTCGGGTTTTCTGCCGCGCCGGTGGTGAACTGCGAGCCGTCCGAGATGAACAGGTTCGCGATGTCGTGGGTCTGACCGTGCTTGTTCACCACGCCGTCGCGCGCGTTCTCGGACATCCGGTTGGTGCCGAGGTTGTGCGTGGACGGGTAGGGCGGCGTCGGGAACACGCGGGTCGCGCCCACGGCCTCGTACATGGCGATGCCCTGCTTGTAGGCATGGGCTCGCATCGCCTTGTCGTTGGCGTGGTCGCTGAAGTGGACGTTGGCCACCGGCAGACCGTGCTGGTCGGTGACGTCGTGGTTCAGCGTGACGCGGTTGGTCTCCTGCGGCATGTCCTCGCCGACGATCCACATCCCGGCCATGTTCTCGTAGCTGTCGAGGGCCGAGGTGAACTCCCGCCCCCAGGCGCCGGGGTCGAGGAAGGCGGCCATGAACGGAATGCCGAGCGACAGGGTTTCCAGCTCGTAGCCGCCGACGAAGCCGCGCGACGGATCGTGCCGCGCCTCGTCCTGCACGATGCCCGCCATGGTGGTGCCGCGCCACATGCGCACCGGCTTGTCGAAGGTCGCATAGACCGATCCGGTCATGTGCCGCATGTAGTTGCGCCCCACCTGGCCCGAGCTGTTGGCGAGGCCGTCCGGGAACATCGACGAGGCGGAGTTCAGCAGGAGGCGCGGGCTTTCGAAGGAGTTGCCCGCGACGCAGACGATCCGTGCCTTCTGCATCTGCAGGTTGCCGTCCGCGTCGAAGTACTCGACGCCCGTCACCTTGCCGCTGTCGTCGTGCAGGATGCGGGCCACATGGGCGCGCTCGCGCACTTCGAGGTTGCCGGTGTCCTCGCCTGCCGGGACCTCGGTGTAGGCGGTCGACCACTTGGCGCCCCACTTGCAGCCCTGAAAGCAGAAGCCGGTCTGCTGGCAGGGGATGCGGTCGCCGTCGTCACGGGTCTGGATCGCCATGCGGCCGGTGTGGACCTCGGTGTAGCCAAGCGCCTTGGCGCCCGCCTCGAACACCTTGTAGTTGTTGTTGCCGGGCAGGCCGGGGCGGTTGCCCGTGCGGGTCACGCCCATCTTCTCCTCGGCCTTGTCGTACCACGGTGCCATTTCGGCGGCGTCGATCGGCCAGTCGAGCAGGTTGGCGCCCGTCACGTCGCCGTAGGTGGTCCTGGCCTTCCACTCGTGATCCTGGAACCGCAGCGAGGCGCCGGCCCAGTGGGTCGTCGTGCCGCCCACGGCCTTGACGATCCACGCGGGCAGGCCGCTGAAGTCCTTCGCCACGCGCCAGTCGCCGGACGTGGTGCGCGGATCGGTCCAGGCCAGTTGGCCGAAGCTCTCCCACTCGTCGTTGACATAGTCCTCGGGCAGGTAGCGCCCGCCCGCTTCCAGAGCGACGACGCTGATGCCCTTCTGGGCCAGTTCGTTGGCCAGCGTGCCGCCACCGGCCCCCGTGCCGATGATGACGACAACGCTGTCGTCGTTGAGATCAAAGGGTGCAGTCATGTTCATTCTCCTCCCGGAGCCGGCCTCTCGTCTCGCTTCTGCATCCGTCGAAGGGGCCCTGCGCATCTGGCACGGCGTTCGGCGGGAGAGGCGGGCGGGAGGATGGCCGCCGATTACAACCAGTTGATGTCGTCGAAGCCGCGGTCGATGTAGCCACCCTGCGAGTAGCTCTCCCCCTCGTAGCCAAAGATCGGCCAGACCGATTTCTGGTTGTAGAGTCCGGTCACGAGCCCGCCCCGGACCTGCTGGAAGAAAGCGCTCTCCTCCATGCCGCGCAGGATATCCACGCGGTCGCGTTCCCAGCCGGTGTCGATGTAGGACGCAAAGCCCTTGCCCCGGGCGGCCGCATCCAGCGCCGCGATGCCCGCCGTGATCGCCACCGCGGTTTCCGGCGCGTCATAGCCCTTCACCGCCTCGACGTAGTTGGCGTCGGGGATGCGGTCGTGCGGGTAGATGTCGCGCGCCATCTGCACCAGCGTCGCGAAAGCCTGGGAGTCGAGATGCGTGGTCTCGTAGGCCCAGGCCGCGTCCGGCGCGGCGATGAAGCCCGCCCCCGCGACAAAGGCGGCACCGGCGGCGCTGGCGCGGGACAGCAACTGCCGGCGTGTGAGCCCCCTGGGGCTGCTGTTGGTGTTCATGTGGTCTCCTCCCTTGAAAAATCTGGGTCAGTGCGTCACTTGAAGCGCCCCGAGCGTTCGAGCACTTCGATCTGGTAGCCGTCGGGATCGGCGACAAAGAAGAAGCGGCCGACCAGTTCACCGGCGGGCGCGAATTCGACAAGCTTGCGGGGGGCGAGGCCCTCGGCCTCGAAACGGGCATGTTCGGCATCGAGATCGTCGACCGACACGGCGAGGTGGCCGTAGCCGTCGCCGAGGTCGTAGGGCTCTGTCCGGCCCTTGTTGACGGTGAGTTCGACCTCGAAGCCGGTTTCGTCGTTGCTCAGGTAGACGAGCGTGAACTCCGGGAAATCCAGCCGGTCGGCGATTTCCAGCCCGAAGGCCTTGCGGTAGAACGTGACGGAGCGGTCCTCGTCGAGGACGCGGATCATGCTGTGGATGGCTTTGGCCAACGGGGCCTCCTGAATCGGTTCGAATTATTGACCAATTCAGGATGAAGGATATTCGGCGCGTGCGGGTAGTAGGGACGTACTACATGCACCGTTTTGTGATCTGACCGCCTATTCGGCGGCCATCGGTGCGGTTCTGTCGTGGTGGGCGGTCTTGCCCGACTGGCCCACGAAGACAAGGCATGCAGTGCGCAGAAGCGACGTGAAATTGACGGGTTCGCCCCGGGTTTCAAGCACTTCCGAGTGCAGACGCGAGACGAAGGCCGGTGTCGACATGTCGTCGGCCTCGGCGATCTGGTCGAGAATGTCCCAGAAGGCATTTTCAAGCCGGATGCTGGTGCTTTGCCCGTTCAGCCGCAAACGCCGCGTCGTCGAGGTGTATCGCGCAGGATCCTGGCCGGCAAAAACTTGGCACATCGTGCTCTCCTTTCATCGGTGTCCGACAGGATAGAGAAGGAGGCCCGCGACCGTCCATAATGAAAAAGTATCGGAGAGGTATGATCGGTGTCATCGGGTGTCTGCGGATCGGGGCCGTTTGGCCCCGGGGGGCAGAGGACCGCTCGTCACCCGCTGGCCCCGAAAGCCGGAGAAGCGGGCAGCGATGCCGGAAATGCGGCGCCATTTGATCTGGTTCGTGTGACTGTTCGGCCGGCCCGCTATGATTGCTGCAGTTGCACATCGGTTCAGGGGGCCCTTCTTCGCATGGTGGTACATCCGGATCACGGTCGCATCCTCGCCATCCGCGGGGCGCTTCTGGACATCGTCTTCCGGGCGGAGGACCTGCCGGCGATCCATGACGCGGTCGAGGTAGACGGCACGGAGGGCGAGGCCTTTGTCGCCGAGGTGCAGTCGCATCTGGATGCCACGACCGTGCGCGCCATCGCGCTGAAGCCCACCAACGGGTTGCGGCGCGGCATGGCCGTGCGGCGCACCGGCGGTCCGGTCAGGGTGCCGGTGGGTGAGGCCGTGCTCGGTCGGCTTCTGGATGTCACCGGGGTGGCGCGGGACCGGGGCGCGCCGCTGCCAGAGGACACGCCCCGTCGGCCGATCCACAATGCGCCGCCGCCGCTGTCGGAGCAGGCGGGCCGTCACGACGTGTTCCGCACCGGGATCAAGGTGGTAGACCTGCTGGCCCCGCTGTCGCGCGGCGGCAAGGCGGCGATGTTCGGCGGTGCCGGTGTCGGCAAGACGGTCCTCGTCATGGAGCTGATCCAGGCCATGGTCGCGCATTACGAGGGGATCTCGGTCTTCTGTGGCGTGGGCGAGCGGTCGCGCGAGGGCCACGAGATGCTGTCGGACATGACCCGCGCGGGCGTGCTAGGCCGGACGGTGCTGGTCTATGGCCAGATGAACGAACCGCCGGGCGCGCGCTGGCGGGTGCCGCTGGCCGCCATGGCCATCGCCGAACACTTCCGGGACGATCGGCACCGCAACGTGCTTCTGCTGATGGACAACGTGTTCCGTTTCGTCCAGGCGGGGGCGGAGGTGTCGGGCGTGCTGGGCCGCATGTCCAGCCGCGTCGGCTACCAGCCCACATTGGCGACCGAGGTGGCCGAGTTGCAGGAGCGGATCGCGGCACGCGGGTCGGCGTCGGTCACGGCCATCCAGGCGGTCTACGTGCCGGCGGACGACTTCACCGATCCTGCCGTCACCACCATCGCGTCGCATGTGGACAGCACGGTGGTGCTGAGCCGGGCGATGGCGGCGGAGGGCATGTACCCGGCGATCGATCCCATTGCGTCGACCTCTGTCCTGCTCGACCCGCTGGTGCTGGGCGAAGACCATGTCGCCACGGCCAACCGGGTCCGCCGCACCATTGAGCATTATCGGGAACTGCAGGACGTGATCTCGCTGCTCGGGGTGGAGGAACTGGGGCGGGAGGATCGCGATGCGGTGGCCAGGGCGCGGCGCCTGCAACGGTTCCTGACGCAGCCCTTCACGGTGACGGAGGCCTTCACCGGCATCGAGGGGCGGTCGGTCGACATCGGCGACACCATCGCCGGGTGCAACGCGATCCTCGCCGGTGAGGCGGACGACTGGGACGAAGGGTCGCTCTACATGGTGGGCACCTTCGAGGAGGCCCGCGCCAAGGAGGAGGCCGGGCGCGGGGCACGGGCGGTGGCATGAGGGGGGCGCTGCACCTGACGATCACCACTCCAATGGCGGTGCTGGTCGATGCGGCGGACGTGCGGTCCGTCCGGGCGGAGGACGAGAGCGGCCATTTCGGCATCCTGCCCGGGCATGCGGACTACCTGTCCGCCTTGCCGGCCTCCGTCGTGCGCTGGCGCGACGGAGCGGGGCGGAGGGGCTACTGCGCGCTGCGCGCCGGGGTGCTGACGGTGACCGGCGGTGCGGAGGTGGCGATCGCCTGCCGCGAGGGGGTTCTGGGCGACGACCTCGACGATCTGATTGCCCGGGTGGCGCGGCTGCGCCACGAGGAGGAGGACGCAGGGCGCGGGGCGCGCGTCGAACAGACCCGGCTGCATTCGCGCGCCGTGCGGCAGATCATGCGCTACCTGCGGCCCGACCGGCCCGGCGCCTTCGACCATCCGCCCCAGGTGGGCCCCGATGACGGAGGGCGTGCCGATGGCGCCTGACCCCTCCATCCCCGACCGCACGGCAGAGGCCGCCCGCCGCTCCTCGGACCGCGAGAAGCTGGCCCGGGACGTGCCGGAACCGTCCTTCGGCAGGCGCATGGGCCAGATCGGCATCCTCGGATGGGCCATCCTCATGCCGATCCTGCTGGGCATCCTGGTGGGCCGGGCGGCGGACCGGCATTTCGAGACCGGCATCTTCTTCACCGCCCCCGCGATCCTGATCGGTGCCGCGATAGGGTTCTATTCCGCCTGGACATGGATGCATCGTCAATGACCGACCTGATCGCCGCCAACCCCGTGCCCGTCGCCATCACGGCCTTCCTGGCCGGGCTGGTGCTTGGCCTGATCCATTTCGCGACGCTGCGAAGGGTCACGGCGTTGTACCTCTCGGCGGACAACGCGCTGCGGGCGCTGACGCTGCAACTCGTGAGGCTCGCGGTGCTGGCGGGCGGGCTCGTGGCGCTTGCGCTGGCGGGGGCGCTGCCGCTTCTGGCGGGCAGCCTCGGGCTTTTTGCCGGGCGCACCATCGTGCTGCGCCGCACAAGGGGGGCGCCGTGATGGAGAACCCGCTCGACCTCGACATCCTGTTCCACCTGGGGCCCGTTGGAATCAGCGCCCCGGTGGTGGTGACATGGGGCATCATGGCGGCGCTTGGCCTCTTTGCCTTCCTCGCCACCCGCAAGCTCCGCCTGCGGCCCGGCCGGACGCAGACCGTGCTGGAGCTGTTCGTGGGCGTCGTGGACGATCAGGTCGGCGACACGATGCGCCGCGACCCGGCGCCGTTCCGCGCGCTGATCGGGACGCTCTTCCTGTTCGTGCTGACCGCCAACTGGTCCGCGCTGATCCCGGAGGTGGAGCCGCCGACCGCGCATCTCGAAACGGACGCGGCGCTGGCGGTCGTGGTGCTGGTTGCGACGGTGGTGTTCGGCATCCGCGGGCGCGGCGTGAACGGCTACCTCGCCACCTTCGCGGAACCCTCGTGGGTGATGATCCCGCTTAACATCGTCGAGCAGATCACGCGCACCTTCTCGCTTGTCGTCCGGCTGTTCGGCAACGTGATGAGCGGCGTCTTCGTCGTCGGCATCGTGCTGTCGCTGGCCGGGCTGATCGTGCCGATCCCGCTCATGGCGCTCGACCTGCTGACCGGGGCCGTGCAGGCCTACATCTTCGCGGTTCTCGCAACCGTCTTCATCGGGGCCGCGGTCGGTGAGGACCGCCCCGAACCCCGTCTCAATCCGAAGGACATTCCGCAATGACAGGTAATCTCGTCGAAATCGTCTCGATCCTAGCGGCGGCGCTCGCCGTGAGTTTCGGCGCCATCGGTCCGGCGCTGGCCGAGGGGCGCGCCGTCGCCGCCGCCATGGACGCCATCGCCCGCCAGCCCGAAGCGGCAGGCACGCTGAGCCGGACGCTCTTTGTCGGGCTGGCGATGATCGAGACGATGGCGATCTACACGCTGGTCGTCGCGCTGCTTCTGCTCTTTGCCAACCCCTTCGTCTGATCGGACAGCACCTTGGATTTCGACTGGTGGACCTTCGGCCTGCAGACGGTGAACGCGCTCGTCCTGGTCTGGCTTCTGGCGCGCTTCCTGTTCCGCCCGGTCAGCCGGATCATCGCCGAGCGGCAGGCGGCGGCCCATGCCGTGCTGGACGAGGCCGAGGCGACGCGCGCGGCGGCAGAGACGGCGCTGGCGGAGGCTGAGGCCCGGAAGGACGCGGTGGCACGGGATCGCGCGGACCTGATCGCTGCAGCGGAGGCGGAGGCCGCGACCCGCAAGCGGCAGATGCTGGACGATGCCCGGGCCGAGGCCGAGAGGACGCAGGCCGAAGCCCGCGCCGACCTCGCCCGGCTGCACAAGGCGGAGGCGCACCGCTGGCGGGCGGAGGCGGCGGCATTGGCGGTGGACATGACCGAACGGCTGCTTGATCGCTTGCCTGATGACGCGCGGGCGGCGGCTTTCGCCGACGGTCTGGCCGAGGCGGTGAGGACGCTGCCAGATGCGGCGCAGGCGCGGATCGGGACGGACGGTCCGGTGGTGCTGCGCGCGGCGCGCGACCTTGCGGCCGGGGAGCAGGCAGAGGTGGCGGAGCGTCTGGCGGCGGTGCTGGGCCACCCTGTGGACGTGCGGGTGGAGACGGACGAGAGCCTGATCGCCGGGCTGGAGTTGCACACGCCGCACGCCATTGTCCGCAACACGCTCCGCGCCGATCTGGACGGGATGGCCGAGAGGATCGCAGCCGATGACCACGCCTGACGCCCCGTCCGACTGGCTGGTCCGCAGCCGTGCCGCCCTTGATCGCGCGCGCCTAGCGCCGGAGGCGCTGGCGGTCGGGCGGGTCGAGCGGATCGCTGACGGCATCGCGCAGGTGTCGGGCCTGCCGGACGCGGCGATGGGGGCTCTCCTGCGGTTCGAGGGCGGCGAGCTGGGCTTTGCCCACAGCCTCGGGCCGGAGGAGATCGACGTGGTGATCTGCGACGACGGCAGCCGCATCGGGGCAGGGCAGCGGGTGACGGACACCGGCGGCGTGCTCGAGGTGCCGGTGGGCGACGCCCTTCTGGGGCGGGTCGTCGATCCGCTGGGCCGTCCGCTCGACGGTGGCGACGATCCGGAGACGGACATGCGGCTCCCGGTGGAACGGCCGGCCCCCGCCATCATCGACCGCGCAGAGGTGACGGAACCGCTGGAGACGGGCGTGCTCGTGGTCGACAGCCTCTTCTCTCTGGGGCGCGGCCAGCGGGAACTGATCGTCGGCGACCGCGCCACCGGCAAGACGTCCCTCGCCGTGGATGCGATCGTCAACCAGAAGGACAGCGACGTGATCTGCGTCTATGTCGCCGTGGGCCAGCCCGCCGCCGCGGTCCAGCGGGTGATCGAGGCGGTGCGCAGCCACGGCGCGCCGGAGCGCTGCATTTTCGTCGTCGGCGGCGCCTCTGCCAGCCCGGGCCTGCAGTGGATCGCGCCCTTCGCGGGCATGACCATGGCCGAGCATTTCCGCGACGCGGGCCAGCATGCGCTGATCGTGATCGACGACCTGACGCGCCATGCGGCGACCCACCGCGAACTTGCGCTGCTCACCCATGAGCCGCCGGGGCGGGAGGCCTATCCGGGCGACATCTTCTACCTGCATGCGCGGCTTCTGGAGCGGGCGGCGAAGCTGGCGCCGGAACGGGGGGGCGGCTCTCTCACCGCGCTGCCGATTGCCGAGACCGACGCGGGCAGCCTGTCGGCTTATATCCCGACCAACCTGATCTCGATCACCGACGGGCAGATCGTGCTCGACACCGCGCTGTTCGCGGCGAACCACCGGCCCGCGGTGGACGTGGGGCTGTCGGTCAGCCGGGTCGGCGGCAAGGCGCAATGGCCCGCCCTTCGGCAGGTTTCGGGCCGGGTGCGGCTGGACTACGCGCAGTTTCAGGAGCTGGAGATGTTCAGCCGTTTCGGGGGGGTGACCAACGACCGGGTGCGGCAGCAACTGGATCGCGGTCGGCGCATCCGGTCGCTGCTGACCCAGCCGAAGTTCGCGGGCCTCGGGATGGAGGTGCAGGTGGCGCTTCTTGCGGCCCATGCCGATGGCGCGCTGGACGGGATGCCGCCTGAGCGCATGGCCACGCTCCGGGCGCGTCTGCCGGGGTGGTTGCGCAGCCATGCGGCCAGCGCGATGGACAGCATACGCGACACCCGGCGGCTGGACGCGCAGACACGCGCGGCCCTGTCTGAGGCTGTGGTTGCACTGGTCCGCGACATGGACGGGAAGGGAGGCGCGTCATGACAGGGCGTCTCGCCGAACTGGAGGGCCGCATCGGTTCGGTCGAGAAGCTGGGGGCCGTCGTCGGTGCGATGCGTGGGATCGCCACCGCCCGGGTGCAGGAGGCGCGCGACCATGCCGCCGCCATCCGCGCCTATGCCGGGACCATCGGCGAGGCGATTGCCGAGGCGCTGGCGATGTTTCCGGTGCCGGAGGCCGACACGGCCCCTGGGCAGGACAAGCGCGGCGCCGTCATCCTCATCGCGGCAGAGCAGGGCTTTGTCGGCACCTACAACGAACAGGTCTTCGCAACGGCGGACCCGCTGCTGTCGGGCGGCAACGATCTGCTTCTCGTGGGGCACAGGGGCGCGATCCTCGCGGCGGAGGCGCATCGGCACGTGCGCTGGAGCGGCGAGATGATCGTGCATCCGGCGCAGGCGGTGGCGCTGGTCACGCGGATGACCGACGCGCTCTTTGCCATGCTGGCGGAGGCGTCCGTGGCACAGGTTCGGGTGGTCCACGCCGCCCCTGTCAGCGCCGGCGGTTTCGAAGTCGTGACGAAGCGGCTGGTGCCCTTCGACTATGCGCGCTTTGCCCACGGCGGCAGATCCGGCGAGCCGCGGATCACGCTCCCGCCGGACAGGCTGCTGGCGTCCCTGACCGAGGAATACATCGTCGCCGAACTCATCGAGGCGGTCGTGCTGGCCTTTGCCGCCGAGAACATCGCCCGGATGCGTGCGATGGTGGCCGCACATGAGAACGTGGCCGAAAAGCTGGACAGTCTGGTCGCCACGTCACGGCGGCTGCGGCAGGACGAGATCACTGAGGAGATCGCCGAACTGGCCGCCGGCCGGGCGAGGACGTGACCGGGCGCCTGTCTGCTTCGCATCGTGCCGCGAGACAAAGCCGGTTCTGCCAAGGCCAATCAATGACCCTGCGTGGTCTTCAGCCGGTGTCGAGCCCTCGAAGCCCCTCTGAAATCCTTGCCGCAACAGCCAGCAGTCTTCGGTCCTCTCCCGGCAGCCCGTCGAGTTCGAATGCCACCGGAACGCCGTGAACGCGGCGTGACATCGGCATCGTCACCCCGGGTGCGCCGAAGAATGTCGCCGGTTCGGTGTTCCGCAAGGTCTTCCAGACGGAGACCTGCTGACCATCGATGATGACGTCCTTTTCCTGACCCAAGGGCGTCGCTGCAATCGGTGTCGTGGGAAAGACGATGGCGTCCAGTCCGTTGTGCCTGAGGTGTTCGACGTACCTTTTCCGGTATTCGGGGAGGGCGGCGGAGATCACGTGCCTGTATCTTTCGCCCAGGTCGGCGTCATCGGCGCCTAGCATCGCCTCTTCGAACTCCTCCCGCACGTATGAGCCTGCAACGCCGGAGATCAATGAACGGAAGTCGACAGGCGCGCCCGACGCCTTCAGGTAGTCCTCCAGCGATCTCGGCAGTTCCCACGCGCGGATCGGACCGGCCATTTCCTTCAGCCAATGCGGGAGGTCGGGCATCGCGGCATCGACGACCTCGATGCCGCAGGAAACCAGCTGTGCAAGGGTTTCTTCGAATGCTGCCGCGACACCGCTTTCCAGATCGGACAGGAAATAGCCACCGGGCAGGCCGAGCCTGACGTCCTCAAGCGGGATGTCGGGAACCTCCTCTTCATCGGCCAGGACGGCATCCAGCAGCAACAGATCTTCGGCCGAGCGGGCAAACAGGCCGGGAACGTCGCGCGTCGGAAAGACGGGCATGACCCCGTCGCTGCCGTAACGGCCGGTTGAGGGGCGAAAACCGAACACGCCGCAGCACGACGCCGGAATGCGGACCGAACCTGCCGTGTCCGTACCGATGGAGGCCGGGACGATCCCTGCCGCCACGGCCACAGCCGATCCGCTGCTGCTCCCCCCGGCAGAGCGGGTCCGGTCGTGCGGGTTCAGGGCCGGGCCGGTGTGGTCGTTGTTGCCCGTGATGCCGAACGCCAGCTCGTACATGTTGGTCTTGCCGAAGACGATGGCGCCGGCCGACTGCAGGGATCGCACGACGGATGCGGTGCGGCCGACGACATGGTCCTTCAGGGCCGGTGTCGCCGCGGTCGTGGCCATGCCCGCGATGTCGATGCAGTCCTTTATCGCCACGGGTATGCCATGCAAGGCGCCCAAGTCGCCCCCGGCCCGTTGAAGCCTGTCCGCTTCACGCGCGGCGCGGCGAACCTCCTCCGCATCGAACCGGGTGAAGGCATTGAGGGCGGCGTTTTCCTCGGCGTGCAGGATCAGCGTCTCGACATACTCGAGGCAGGACATCCGTCCGGAACGGATCATCTCCGCGGCTGCGACAAGCGATATCTGTGTCAGGTCCATGAGCATCCGGCCCCACGTGCAACGACAGTCTATCACGTCTGGCTGGCTGTGTCGGCGGTCCGAGATGCCGGCGATCCGCGGGACCGGGGCGCATCTGCGACCTGCCGGGGTCCCGTTCAGGCGACCGGGCGGAGCAGGGTCACGACCTCTCGTCGTCGGACCCGCGCCGGAGTTCCAGATCCCTGTAGTTGTTGGGGTCGAATTCGTCGGGGTCGAAGGCTTCTTCGTCCTCGGGTATGCCGGTGATGTGGGTGGTGCCTGTCTCTTCGTTGTAGACAAGCCCGTAGTTGGCCCGGCCATCGGACTTGAAGCGCATGTATTCGTGAACCCCCGCGTAGATGAAGGCGAGGGCGAACGGCAACACGATGATTATGGCGATCACTTGAGCTTCGATGGCGCGCTCCTTTGCGGTCTGTTCGGAGCAGGCGGACATGACCGGCGTATGGGGCGTCTCCCGGGGCCTGACCGGCTCTGCTTCTGGCTCGACGTGCAGAACAGGTGGCTCAAACCGGAGAATTGTCAATCTCGACAGAGGCGCGAGGCCCGGTACGTGCTACGGGCCTTTTGCTTTCCTCGGTACATCGAACGGTGGCAAAATGGACGGGCGGGGCGGGTCTGGCGTCCCGCCGCAGCCCGGCAGAGCCACCCGGAAAGGTCACTCCGAGGTCGCGGGTCCCGTGCCGGTGAAGTGGCTGTTGCGGGTGGTCTCGGCCCGCGTCCGGTCACGGTCGGCCGCGCCTTCGCAGATCGGTCCGTAGTCGCCCGGTTCGCGGTGCAGGGTGAAGTTGAACACGTTTTCCCGCAGCTCGCGACAGCGGTCGAGGTCGATCTCCGCCACCGCCACCTCGTCGCCCCGGCCTTGCGTGCGGGCGATGATCTCTCCGGTCGGCGCGATGATGCAGGAGCCGCCGATCAGCTCGCAGCCTTCCTCCAGCCCGGCCTTGGCGGTGCCGATCACCCACGCGCCGTTGGCATAGGCGCCGTGCTGCATCGACAGGTGGTTGTGGAAGTCCTGCAGATGGTCGTGTTCGGGCGCCTGCGGATAGTGCTGCGGCGTGTTGTAGCCCAGCATGATGAGTTCCGCGCCGCGCAGGCCGAGCACGCGGAATGTCTCGGGCCAGCGGCGGTCGTTGCACAGGCACATGCCCATGGCGCCGCCCATCGCCTCGAACACCGGAAACCCGAGGTCGCCGTGTTCGAAGTACCGCTTTTCGAGGTGCTGGAAGGCGCGCCAGTCCTCGTAGTTGTAGTGGCCGGGCAGGTGAACCTTGCGGTACTTGCCCGCGATCCGTCCATCGGGCGTCACGAAGATCGAGGTGTTGAAGCGACGTTCCCTTTCGCCGTCGAACAGCAGTTCGGCAAAGCCCAGGTAGAATCCGATGCCCATCTCCATCGCGGCCTCGAACAGCGGCATGGTTTCGGGGCTGGGCATCTCCGTCTCGTAAAACCGATCGAGCTCCGGCTCTTCCAGCAGCCAGCGCGGGAAGAACGTCGTGAGCGCCAGTTCCGGGAACACCACCAGACGCGCGCCGCGGGCATGCGCGTCCCGCATAAGGGCGATCATGCGGGCGACGGCAGAGGCGCGCGGTTCGTCCCGGGCGATGGGGCCAAGCTGGGCGGTGGCGGCGACGATCTTGCGGCTCATGCGCGGGGTCCTTTCGTTTGACCCGCCCGGGCGAGGGCGACGTGGGCGAGAAGCCGCGCGCCGCGTGCCAGGTCCTCGGGCGCGGTGTATTCCTCGATGTTGTGGCTGATGCCGTCCCGCGACGGGACGAAGATCATGGCAGAAGGGCAGACCGGCGCAAACATCTGCGCGTCATGTCCCGCGCCGGAGGGCATCCGGCGGTGGCTGTAGCCCAGCCGGTCGGCTTCGGTGGCGATGTCGTCCACCAGCGCCGGGTCGAAGGCGACGGGTTCGAAGCGGGCCAGCCCGCGGCGGGTCAGGGTGCAGCCCTCGTTCTGCGCCGCGGCCTCGGCGAAGGCGAAGAGCCGCGCCTCGGCCTTGGCCAGGCGGTTCTCGTCGGTGTTGCGCAGGTCGACGGTCAGCGTGGCGCGTTCGGGCACCACGTTGACGAGGTCCGGAGAGAACGACAGGCGGCCCACGGTGGCGACCTGCGGGGGGGCGAAATCGGTGGCGATGGCGCGCGCCTCCATGGCGATGGCGGCGGCCACGTGGCCCGCATCCCGGCGCATGGGCATGGGGGTCGTGCCCGCGTGCGCCGAGCGGCCCTTTACGGTGAATTCGGTCCACGAGATGCCCTGCACACCCGTCACCACACCGATCTGCAGCCCTTCGGCTTCCAGCACCGGGCCCTGTTCGATGTGCAGTTCGAGGTAGGCCGCCGGGGACAGCGCGCCGACAGGGGCGTCGCCGCGGGCACCGATGGAGGTCAGTGCGTCGCCGACGGTCACATCGTCGATGCCGCGGCTGGCCAGCATCGCGTCGAGCGGCAGCGCCCCCGTCGCCACGCCTGAGCCCATCATGTCGGGGGCAAAGCGGGCGCCTTCCTCGTTGGTGAAGAAGGCGACGGCCAGCGGGTGATCGGTCTCGATGCCCGCCTCGATGGCGCTTTGGATCACTTCGAGCCCCGCCAGCACGCCGAGCGTGCCGTCATACAGCCCGCCGGTGGCGACGGTGTCGATGTGCGATCCCATGACCACGGGCGGCAGGTCGCGCAGGCCGGGACGGATGGCCCAGGTGTTGCCGATCACGTCGGTTGTCACCTCGAGCCCCAGGTCGCGGAACCATGCGGTGACCAATGCGCGACCGGCGGCGTCCTCGGGCGAGAGCGCGAGCCGCTTGCACCCTCCGCCGGGGAGGGCGCCGACCTGTCCGAGGTGTTCGATGCGCGCGAGGAGCCGGTCGAGGTCGATCATGCGGCGCCCCGGACGGCATCGGCGGGGCGGCCCACCAGTTCGGTGTATAGCGCCGGGTCGGTGTCGCCCTCCGTGCCGAAGACCAGCACGCGCGCGGTTTCGTCCAGCCCCAACGCCGTTCGGGCCGGGGCATGGGCGGCGGCGGCCATGAGCGCGGACAGCCCGGCAACCGCGCTTTCCCCGGCGACGATGGCCGGATCGCCCGGGTGCGGATCGGCGAGGCGGCGCATCAGGGCCACGGCATCGTCGTCGGCGACGGACACGGCGGCGAAGGCCAGCGGCTTCAGCACGTCCCACGCCAGAAGGGAGATCTCGCCGCAGGCCAGCCCGGCCATGAGGGTGTCGAGATCGCCGTGCACCGGGGTCGGTTCGCCATGGCGCAGCGTTTCCAGCCAGCAGGCGGACTTTTCCGGATCGGCGAGGATCACCTTGGGCGCCTGCGTGCCGTACCGCCGCCGGAACTGCGCCGCGACCGCCGCCGCCACGCCACCGACGCCGGTCTGGATGAAGACGTGGGTGGGCGGCCGGGGCAGCGCCTCGGCGGCCTCGGCAGCCATGAGTTCGTAGCCCTGCATCACGTCCTTTGGGATCTCGGTATAACCGGGGTAGGAGGTGTCGGAGACAACCGTCCAACCCTCTTCGCGGGCGGTGCGGTCGGCTTCGCGCACGCTGTCGTCGTAGTTGCCGGCGCAGCGCCGGACCTCCGCCCCGTAGGCCTCGATGGCCTGCTTGCGCCCGTCCGAAACGGTGGCGTGGATGAAGATGACGCAGTGGCAGCCGAAGGTCTGTGCCCCCCATGCGACGGACCGGCCATGGTTGCCGTCGGTCGCGCAGCAGACGGTGATGCCGTTCACCACGTCGTCGTGCGCGCCGGCGAGGATCTCGGCTACCGTGGCTTCCACCCCCTTTTCCTCGGCGATGGTCCGCACCAGCAGGCGCAGCACGGCATAGGCCCCGCCGAGCGCCTTGAAACTGCCGAGGCCGAAGCGCGCGCTTTCGTCCTTGTAGTGGATCGCGGCGACACCGGCCTCGGCCGCCAGACCCGGCAATGCGTGGAGCGGCGTCGGCGCATAACCGGGCCAGGCGGAAATCGTGGCCCGCGCCGTGTCGAAGGCCGCGTCGTTCAGCACCGCCTGCTGCGTGGCGCCATAGTCTGCCGCGGCGTCGAAATGCGGGTTCAGGATCAGTTCGGCAGAGGTCCCGAAAGGCGTGTCGTATTTCATGAATGTCCTCGGTTCGCGCGCCCGGAGCGGCGGCGGATCGACTCTGCCAGCACAACGAGCGCGATGTTGCCCAGCACGATCAGCACGGCGAGGGCGTTGAGACTGGGGGAAAGGTTGAAGCGGAAGTCGGAGGCCACCAGCACCGACAGAGGCTGTTCCCGGCCGCCCAGGAAGGCGGTGAGTACGTATTCCGCCGAGGACAGCACGAAGGCGATCACCCAGGAGGCCATCAGCCCGTTGCGCATCAGCGGCAGGATCACGCGGCGAAAGCTCTCGAAACGGGAGGCGCCGAGGTCCTCGGCGGCCTTGACGAGGCGCAGGTCGATGCGGATCAGGACGGAGGCGATGATGATCGTGCAGAACGGCAGCACGATGACCGATTGTCCGGCGATCACCGTCCAGAGGCCGCGGTCGAGCCCGAGTTCCTTCAGCAGGATCAATTGGCTGACCGCGAGGATCAGCTTGGGCACGAGGAACGGCAGGAGGAGGATGACCACCATCAGACCGCGGAACCGCATCGGGTAGACCGTCAGCGCCAGTGCCGCGAGCGCCCCGAAGAGGGTGGCGAGGATGGCGACGGGGAAGGCGGTCTTCAGCGTCGTCAGGAAGCCTTGACCCAGGCGCCCGTCGTGCAGGATGGCGTCGTACCACTCCATCGTGAAGCCGCGCAGCGGCAGGGCCATGATGTCCGACGCGTTGAGCGAGAACATCAGGATAACCGCGATGGGCAGGTACATGAAGCCGAAGACCAGCAGGGTCCAGCTTTGGGCGGCTCGGGTCATGTGCGGCCCTCCACGAGGCTCGACCGGCGGATCGCAAGCGCCCCGGCGGCGAAGGCCATCATCAGGATCGCGAGCATGGTCCAGGCGATGGCCGACCCGAGCGGCCAGTCGAAGGCCGTTCCGAAGAGGTCGTTGATGGCGGAGATGATGGTGATGCCCGACGCGCCGCCCAGCAGTTGCGGCGTCAGGTAGTCGCCCGCCACCATGAGGAAGACCATGAGGCCGCCCGCGATCAGCCCGGGCAGGGTCAGCGGCAGCACCACGCGGCGAAACCTGTCCCGGGCCGGGGCGCCGAGGTCGGCGGCGGCTTCGAGCCAGGCGTCGTCCAGCGCCTCGAACGCCAGCCAGAGCCCGATGACCATGAAGGGCAGGTAGTTGTAGACGAGGGCGATATTGGTGGCGAGGGGACTGAACAGCAGGCTCTGCAGCGGTGTCTCGATGATGCCGAGCCACATCAGGCTGCGGTTGATGACGCCTTCGGCCCCCAGCAGAACGCGCCATGCAAAGATGCGGACAAGGTCCCCGGAGTAGAGCGGTACAAGGAGGAGTGTGAGCAGCGTAGACTTCGCCGCGCCCACCCGCTTGGCCAGGAACCACGCCACCGGGTAGGCGATTACGGCGGTGATCACGACCACCAGCGCGGCAGAGCCGAAGGCGCGGGCGATCAGGCTGCGATACGTCGCCGACCCGGCAATCTTGGCATAGTTGGCCAGGGTCGGTTCGCGCGAGATGGCGACGAAATCCACCTGGTAGAAGCTGTAGACGAAGAGGATCGCCAGCGGCGCGAGGCAGAGCGCCAGAAGGGCCGCCACCACCGGGCTCGCCAATATGGTGCCCAGCCGGGTCATGCGGCGATCCAAGCGCGGGACGGATCGAAGGCCAGCGCCACGGTCGCGCCGGGATCGGGAGGGGTGCCCGCATGGGTCGCCTGCACGGTCAGGTTCTCCGCGCGGCACTCGATCAGCCAGTCCGCGCCGCGGAAGACGCAGTGGGTGACGGTCGCGGGGATGCCCTCGTCCGCCAGCCCCACCTGCTCGGGGCGCAGGCAGAGCACCGCGCCGCCCTTGGCCTCTGCCGCCGCCGGGCAGGTGAAGGTGCCCAGGGCGGTGTCCAGGGTGGCAGTCTCGCCGGTCCGGGCGCGCACCTCGCCGGGCACGCAGGTGGCACCGCCGATGAAGTCAGCAACCCAGGCGGTGCGCGGTCGGGCGTAGATGTCCTGCGGGCGGCCCTGCTGCTCGATGCGGCCATCGCGCATGACGACAATGCTGTCGGAGAGGGCGAAGGCCTCCTCCTGGTCGTGGGTCACATGCAGGAAGGTCATGCCGAGCCGCCTTTGCAGGTCCTTCAGCTCGATCTGCATGTCCTTGCGCATGCGCCGGTCGAGCGCGGAGAGCGGCTCGTCCAGCAGCAGCAGGCGCGGCCGGTTGACGATGGCGCGGGCCAGCGCCACGCGCTGCTGCTGCCCGCCGGAGAGTTGCGAGGGGCGGCGCTCGGCAAACCCTTCCATCTGCACGGTCTTCAGGACGTCGTGGGCGCGGGTGGCGATTTCGGCCCGGGAAAGGCCCGCGTATGCCAGACCGAAGCCCGCGTTCTCCAGCACCGTCAGGTGTGGGAAAAGCGCGTAGTTCTGGAAGACGGTGTTGATCGGGCGCTTTGCGGCAGGCACTTGGTCCAGCCGCCTGCCGTCAAGGCGCAGGGCGCCGGAGCTCACGTCCTCGAACCCGCCGATCATCCGCAGGATCGACGTCTTGCCGCAGCCGGAGGGTCCCAGAAGCGTCACGTAGCTGTTTTCGGCCAGGGTGAAATCCACCCCGGCCACGGCCGTCACGCGACCGTAGGTCTTTGTCAGCGCGGACGCTTCCAGGAGGGCCGGCATCAGCTTGCCTTGACCTCGTTCCAGAGTGCGACCCACTCGTTGTAGCGCGGCGGGTTCTTCTTCCAGACGAAGCTGTCCATCACCGACAGGTCGTCGACGAAGATCTTCGACTGCTCTTCCGGGCTCAGCATGTCGCGCGCGGCGCTGGTCGATTGCGCATAGGGGCCGCCCGTGGCCAGCATCTTGCCGTACTCGGGGCCGAGCAGGTAGTTCACCAGCGCGAAGGTGGCGTCCAGCCGCTCGCCCTCGACGCCCTTCGGCACGGCAATGGTGTCGCACCAGCCGATCACGCCGGCCTCGGGCTTTGCCATTCCCATGTCGATGCCCTGCGCGCGCAGGTCGTAGTAGGGCGGCACCCAGGAAAAGGCGCAGACCACTTCGCCGGTGGCAAACAGGTTGGTCAGGTCGCCGATGGAGTTCCAGTAGGTCCGGAGCTTGGACTTCTGGATCATCAGCACGCGCTTGATCTCGGCCAGCTGGGTGTCGTCCATGTCGAACATCTCGGACTCCGGGATGCCGAGGTACATGGCCGCGATCATGATGCCTTCGAGCGCGTAGTCCCGCATGGCGAGCTTGCCGTCGTACTTGTCGCCTTCGAAGAATACCGACCAGTCGGGTTCCTCGTCCATCAGGTCGGCGCGGTAGACGATGGGGTTGATGCCCCAGTAGAACGGGATGCCGTAGGTCTCGCCATCGACCTTGCCCAGCGGGGTCTGCTTGAACGTGTCGTAGAGCAAGGCGGCGTTCGGCACCTTCTCGAAGTCGATCGGTTGGAGGAGGTCGGAAGCGGTGTAGAACTCCACCTTGTCGAGCCCGGGCGTGATGAGGTCGACCGACGAGGCGCCGCCGGCGCGCAGCTTGGCGAACTGTTCGTCGTCGGTGCCGATGAAGGTCTTGGTGAGCGTCACGTCATGGGCGGACAGGAAGGGCGCGAGGTACTCGTCCTTGGCCAGGTTCTCCCATGTCATCCAGAGGATGTCGGTGGCTGCCAGGGCTCGGGTGGCGGGGCTCAGGGCGCCAAGCGCGGTGCCGGCCAGTGCGGATTGAAGGAGGGTTCGGCGGTGCATGGTCTTCCTCTCTGTTGGATCTGTCGGGCGGGTCTTTGTCATTCTTGTTGTGCAGGGCCGTGCCGGCGGGTCGGTCCCTGCCGGAAAGGGCCATGTGCCGAGGGTGATATGAAAAATGATTTTCGTATAACTTAAAATCGTGAAAACGAGATTGCGGCCGTGGTTTGCCCGGAAATGCGGCAGATCCGGTGTGCCGGCGCCCGGGAAACGGTCGTTTTCAATATCGTGCTGGGGGGCGGCATGACGGGGCAGGTGGCGGTGAAAATGAGTTTGCATGTCGGTGAAAAGGGATAAATGTCATGGGACATGAACGCTGACGCCCCTTCCGACGCGCGTGGTTCCCTGCTGCGGCGAATCCACGAGACCTATGCCAGCCTGCCCGACCGCGAGACGCGCGTGGCGGACACGATCCTGAATGCGCCCTCCGAGATGCCGGTCTGGACCGCCTCGGAACTGGCCGGGCTGGCGGGGGTGTCCAACGCGACGGTCAGCCGCTTCGTGCAACGGCTCGGCTATCGCAGTTTCGAGGATGCCCGCCAGGACGCCCGCACCCTGCGCGAGACCGGCTCTCCGCTGTTCATGAAGGGCGACATGCAGATGGCGTCGAGCCATGCCGACCTGCTGCGCGCGGAGGCAGGCGTGATCGAGGCGACGCTGGCCCAGGTCGACCCGCGCATGTTGGTCGAGATCGCCGGGGCGCTGGCGGAGGCGCGTCAGGTGCGCCTTATCGGGTTCCGGAACAGCCGTTTCCTGGCCGATTACCTGACCGCGCAGCTTGCGCAGTTGCGCGCCGATGTCGCGCCCCTCGCGCTGGAAGGGCAGACGCTGGCAGAAGGCATCGCCGGGGTCGGCCCGGGCGACGTGGTCGTGGTGATCGGCCTCCGCCGCCGCCCGGCGCGGTTTGGGCACCTCGTGCGGTTGCTGGCCGGGCGCGGCGCGCGGCTTGTCCTGGTGGCGGACAAGGGGCTGCGCGAAGCGCCCGCCTTTGCCACGTGGACGCTGACCTGCGCGGTGGAGACCGCCTTGCCGCTGGACAGCTACGTGGGCGTCATGACGGTCCTGCGCCTGCTGGCCGCCGATACCGCCGAAGCCCTGGGCGACGCCGCGCTGCACCACCTCAACGAGGTCGAGACCCTGCGCGACGCCCTGTCCGAACTGGAACAGGCGCGCTGAGGGCGCCCGGTCTGCCCGATCCGGTCGACGACTGTGCAGAGCGGGGACGGGGCAGGGCCATGCCCGACCGCGTTGCCGTCTAGGTTCGGGAAGACCCGGCGCGCCCGGGCGTCCGGCGCTGGCTGTCCCCGCGGGCGCGGGCGCGCAGGATGTCGCAGAACTCCAGCGCGACGGGCTCCAGCGGTTCCTTGCGGCGCGTGACGAGGCCGAAGCCCGACAGCCGGATCTCCGGTCGTATGTCCAGAACGGTGAACAACCCCGCCTTCACATGCGCCTGAACCACCGCCGCGGGCAGCAGGGCCACGGCCTCGGACTCCTGCACGAGGTTCAGGATCAAGAGGATCGACGAGCACTCTATGGTGTCCCGCGGACGCCGCAGGCCCGCCCGGTCGAATGCCGCGTCGAGCACCTGGCGCGATGGGTTGCTTTCCGGTTGAAGCGCCCAGGCGCAGTCCTGGAGGTCGTCGAGCCGCCGCGCGCCGCTTGCCAGCCTGTGACCCGCGCGCGCCACCACGACCAGCCGTTCCTCGGCCAGCGGCTCGAAGGAGAACACCGTCCTGTGCCGCTCTGCACTGAACCGCCCGACGGCCAGGTCGAGCCGACCGGCCTCAAGTTCCGACAGGATGCCGTCACTGGTCTCTCCGTGCAGAGCCACTGAGAGTTGCGGGCGGCGGGCCTTGATCTCGGCCACGGCGCGGGCCACCAGATCGGGCGCCGCCCCGGTGATGGCGCCGATGGCCAGCGTCCCGTAACCGCCGGCGCGCCGCGCGGAGAATTCCTCGGAAAACCGTTGCAGCCGCGAGAGTTGCGCCCGGGCGTTGTCCACGGCGAACTGGCCCAGCGGAGTCAGTACCATGCCGCGCGGGCTGCGCTCGAACAGGGAGGCCTGAAAGATCTCCTCGACATCCCGCAGCATCTTGGACGCGGTCGATTGCGTCATGTTGAGCGCGTCCGCCGCGCTGTGGGTCGTGCCGTGATCGGCCAGCGCCACGATCAGCGAAAGATGCCGCACCTTGAGGTTGGCGGTGATGTCCCTGTCCAGCCTGTGCCTCCCCGGACAAGCAATCGCTTTTCGCGATCGCAGAAGTGGATTGTTTCATTGGAACGTTATCACTGCGCTGGATAGCGTCAACGGTGGAGGAGACTACGGGGGGACCACGGACAGCATCGGCGCCATGCGGACATGTGCCGCGCGGGCGTGCCGATCCGCTTCCGACCCCTCGCAGATTCGCGGCGCGGGCGCGTTTGCCCCGTAGCCGGAAAAAGGGAAAAGAGGAGGATTACCATGAACTTCATTAAAACCGCCGCCGCCGCGGCCGTGACGCTTGCCGCCGTGACCGGCGCCGCCTGGGCAGAGTACCCCGAGCGACCGATCCAGCTGATCGTGCCGTGGGGCGCGGGCGGCGGCACCGATGCCGTCGGCCGTCTGCTGGGCGCCGAGATCCAGAAGGAGCTGGGCGTGCCGGTCAACGTGGTGAACCGCACCGGCGGCTCGGGCGTGGTGGGCCACAGCGCCATCGCGAACGCCGAGCCCGACGGCTACACCATCGGCATCATGACCATCGAGATCGACATGATGCACTGGCAGGGCCTGACGGAGCTGACCTACGAGGACTTCGACATCCTCGCCATCGTCAACGCCGATCCGGGCGGCGTCATGGTTTCGGCCGACTCGGGCTTCGACAGCGTCGAGGCGCTGCTGGAGAGCATCAAGAGCGAGCCCGCGGGCACCTACAAGGCGTCCGGCACCGGGCAGGGGGGCATCTGGCACGTAGGCCTCGCCGGGTGGCTCCTGTCCGAGGGGCTGGCCCCCGACCACGTGACCTTCGTTCCCAGCCAGGGCGCCGCGCCCGGCCTGACCGACATGGTCGCGGGCGGTGTGGACATCGTGCCGTCGTCGCTGGCCGAGGGCCGTTCGATGATCGACGCGAACCGTGTCGTGGCACTGGCCACCATGTCGGCGGAACGGCAGAACGCCTTCCCGGACGTGCCGACGCTGGCGGAATCCACCGGGTCTGACTGGACGGTCGCCGTGTGGCGCTCCGTCGCCGCGCCGGACGGTCTGCCCGACGACGTGAAGACCAAGCTGATGGACGCCATCGAAACCGCCTACAACTCGGAAGAGTACCAGACCTTCATGAAGGACCGCGGCTTCGGCCTGCGGTGGGCGCGCGGCGACGAAGCCACGCAGATCGTCGCGGACGACGATGCCGCCTTTGGCGAGGTCATGAAGAAGGCCGGTCTGGCGGCCGAGTAAGGTCCGACCGACAGCGGGGGCCGGGGGATGATGGCATCACCTCCGGCCCCTTTCCCGTCTTCCGGGACCAATCAACGAGGACAGCAGAATGCGCGTCACCGATCTGACCCTTGGGCTGTTGACCCTGCTGGGGGGCATCGCGATCTACATCTCGGCCTGGAACTTCAAGGCAATCCCCGGACAGGCCTACGGCGCAGGCACCATGCCGCGCGCCATCGCGCTGGTGACGGTGCTGACCGGGCTCTTCCTGATCGTCAAGGCGGTCATGGCGGGCGAACGGCTGCCGGGCCTGCGGCTGGCGGAATGGACGGGCAACACCGCCTCGCTGATCCGCATGGCCTGCGTCCTGCTGCTGATCCTCGCCTACATCCTGCTGTCGCCGGTGCTGGGGTTCCTGCCGACGGCGCTTGCGGTGATGGTGCTGGCGATGCTCGTTCTGGGCGTGCGCCTTGTGATCGCCGTGCCGGTCGCTCTGATCGCCGCGCTGGCGATCCAGCAGAGCTTCGGCAAGCTGCTGCTGGTGCCGCTGCCGCGCAGCCCCTTCCTGCCGTTCCTTTGGTGAGGCCGTCATGTCCGTAGTCGCCGAAGCCGCCGGTCTTGTCTTTCAGCCATACGTCCTGCTGGTCATCCTTGCCGCAGCCGCCTTCGGCATGTTCGTCGGCGCGATCCCGGGGCTCACGGCCACCATGGCCACGGCGCTCCTTGTGCCCGTCACCTTCTTCATGGAGCCGGTGCCCGCCATCGCCGCCATTGTCACGGCCACCGCCATGGCGATCTTTGCAGGCGACATTCCGGGCACCTTGCTCAGGATGCCCGGCACACCCGCCAGCGCCGCCTACGTGCAGGACGCCTACGCCCTGACCAAGCAGGGCAGGCCCGAGGCGGCGCTCGGTGCGTCGCTGGTCTTTTCCTCGCTGGGCGGCATCTTCGGGACGCTGGTGCTGATCACCGCATCGCCGGTGCTGGCCGAGGTCGCGCTGAAGTTCTCGTCCTTCGAGTACTTCTGGCTGGTCGTACTGGGCCTCTCCTGCGCGGTGTTCATCTCTCCGGGCTCTCCGGCGCGCGGGCTGATCTCGCTCTTTATCGGGCTCTTCGCCGCCACGGTGGGGCTGGAGAACCCGGCCGGCGAGCCGCGCTACACTTTCGGCAACGTCGAGCTGATGGGCGGCGTGCAGTTCATCCCGGCGATGATCGGCCTGTTCGCCGTGTCGGAGGTCATCCGCGCCTTTATCCACCGGGGCAGCGACGAGAAGCCGCCCCCGACCGGCAACCGCGGGATCTTTCGCGAGCAATTCAAGAACATGCGCAAGTACCCGGTGCAGGCCCTGCGCGGCAGTGCGCTTGGCACCGCCATCGGCGCATTGCCCGGGGCAGGGGCCGACATCGCCGCATGGATCAGCTACGCGGTGTCCAAGAAGTTCTCCAAGACGCCGGAGAAGTTCGGCAAGGGCCACGTGGAGGGCCTGGTAGAGGCCGGATCGGCCAACAACGGCGCCATGTCCGGGGCTTGGATCCCGGCGCTGGTGTTCGGTATTCCCGGCGACTCCATCACCGCCATCGTCATCGGCGTGCTCTACATCAAGGGCATCAACCCCGGCCCGATGGTCTTCATCACCCAGCCGCAGATGATCTACGCGGTGTTCATCGTCTTCCTCGTCGCCAACCTGTTGATGCTGCCGCTGGGCTGGCTGGCGATCAAGGGCGCGCGGCAGGTGCTGTCCATCCCGCAGCGCGTGCTGATGCCGATCATCCTGATGTTCTGCATGGTGGGGTCCTTCGCCATCAACAACTCCGTCTTCGGGATCTGGCTGATGTTCGTCTTCGGTATCATCGGTTTCCTGATGGAGGAGAACGACATCCCCATCGCGCCCGCGATCCTCGGGCTGGTGCTCGGACCGATGCTGGAACAGAACTTCGTCACCTCGATGATCAAGTCCGACGGCAGTTTCCTTGCCTTCTTCGAACGGCCCATCTCTGCCGGGCTGGGGCTGTTCACCATCGCCGTCTGGATGCTGCCGCTCGTCTTGCTGCTGCTGCGCCGCAAGGGGCCCGGGACGGCGGCCACCGACACATCCAACTGACCAAAGACCGATATGACCATGACCAAACCCGATCTTCTCCTTGTTGCGAACCTCACGCCACGCGTGGTCGACCAGCTCGACCAGGATTTCACCCTGCACCGCTATTGCGACGCAGAGGACAAGGCGGCCTTCCTGGCCGCCTTGCCTGACGGCGTCCGCTTCATCGCCACCGGCGGCGGCACGGGCTGTTCGCGCGAAATCATCGAGGCGCTGCCTGACCTGGAGATCATCTCCTCCTTCGGGGTGGGTTACGATGCGGTCGACGTCGAGGCGGCGAAGGAGCACGGGGTCCGCGTGACCAACACGCCGGACGTGCTGAACGACTGCGTGGCGGAGGTGACGCTTGCCCTGATGCTGGCGCTGGCGCACCGGGTGCCCGACAGCCACGAATACGTCCGCGCAGGCCGGTGGGAGAGCGAGGGCGCCATGCCGCTGACCGCCGAGCTGACCGGCGCGACGGTGGGGATCATCGGTCTGGGGCGGATCGGCAAGGCCATCGCCCGGCTGGCGCAGGCCTTCTCCATGCGCATCGTCTACCACGGCCGGTCCGAGCAGGCGCACCAGCCCTACCAGTATTACGCCGACCCGGTCTCCATGGCGCGGGACGTCGACTGGCTGGTGGTGATCGCCCCCAGCACGCCGCAGACGCGCGGCATCGTCAGCGCCGAGGTTCTGGAGGCACTGGGCTCCGACGGGCGGCTGGTGAACGTTGCCCGCGGCGATCTGGTGGACGAAGAGGCGCTGATCGACGCGCTGTCGAAGGGCACCATCGCGGGTGCGGCGCTCGACGTCTTTGCGCAGGAACCGCATGTGCCGGAGGCGCTCCGGACACAGGAGAACGTCGTCTTGCTGCCGCACATCGGCAGCGCCACGCACAAGACCCGCGCGGCGATGGGCGACCTCGTGGTGAAGAACCTGCGCGCCCACCTGCGCGGAGAGCCGGTCCTGACGCCGGTGGTCTGAAGACGGGCGGGGGCTGGAAGGACAGTCACCTCCAACGACGTGAAAACAGCCGCCGGTCACCCGGCGGCTGCTTGATTTCCGGCTGCGTCCGCACCGTAGGGGTGCGGCGACGCATGGTTTACAGCACGGCCCGCGCGATGCGGATCATCTGAAGAAGCTCGTATTCCGAGTCGTTCAACTGCACGAGCTGACCGTTCACCACGGCATAGTTTTCGTCCGCGCCAAGCTGAGGCAGGCGGTAGAGGTTGATGAGTTCTTCCTGCGTGAGGGCCGCTGTCGGCGCGATCGGCACACCGTTCAGCAGGTCGGCCGCCTGTGCCGTCTGGTTGACCAGCAGCAGGGAGGTGTAGTCCTCGTCGCCGAGCAGAACGGGCAGGCCGTCGATCAGGGCGTACCGCTGGCCATCCGGAGCGGGCGCAAGGTTGAACAGCTGGGCGATCTGGTCCGACTGCAGGAGCAGCAGGTCCGGGTCCGGATCGACGTCCACACCGCGACCAAGCCATTCGTCGCGGCGCTCGAGCCAGATCTCCTCGTAACGGTCGCGGTCGTAGGACACCCACTCGTCGTAGGTCACGCCCTTCTTTGCGAGGCCCGGCGGCACGCACGGCGGATCTTTCTTGGCCAGCCCCGGCGGGCAGTTGGTGTAGGTGATGAGTTCGTCGTCGGTCACGTCGGACCAGAGAAGCTGCGGCGTCGCGAGGGCCAGCGCGGTGGCCCCGATGACGCGGGTCATGTCACGGCCTGCGGGTGCCGGGGTGGAGACGATGCGCTTCACAACTTCCTCACGCTCGGCGGCGGTGTAGGCCTTGCGACCCTTGCTTGCCTTGCCGTTGCCGTTGCCGTTCGCGGCCTGCGCGACACCGTTTCCGTTGTTCTTCGGGCCGCCGGCATTCCCGGGCTTGCCCTTGCCGTTTCCATTGCCGTTGTTGGCCTGGGCGTTGCCCTTGCCGGGCTTGTCCTTGCCCTTGCCGTTGTCGGCCTGGGCGTTCCCGTTGCCCGGATTACCCTTCCCGGCATTGCCGTTGCCGTTGCCCTTTTTCAGCAACTTGGCGTTGCCGCCACCATTGCCTTTGCCGTTACCGTTGCCCTGCGGTCCCTTGGCGAGCCAGACCTGTTCGCCCTGGGCGACGGTGAAGCCTCCGGCGTTGCCCTTTGCGTGGATCGGGGCCGCGGAAAGGGAGGTTGTCGTCAAAGCAAGCGCCACGGCGCTGCCGATCAAGAACTTGTTCATGTCAGAAGCCTTTCATTTAGTAAGTGAACGCGACAATCATGCCTGTCGTTCCCCTCCGTCGGGGGCATAGGCGGAGCGCCTCGTATCCGGTGTCTGTTCGGCCCCGAAAGCGGCGTGCGTGACGGACGCGAAAGGCGCCAATCCCTGCATCTTCGGTAGAGATTCGATTGGCCCAAGCCCGCAATGATGGCCATGTGCTGCTGCCCGGTCAGGCGACATGCCAACCCGCCTGACCGCCACAAAAATGGCGCCCCCACAGAAATCAGTACCGAGAAGGCCGGGACAATTCAGACCGCTTGCAGCAGCCCTGTCTCGAGCGCGAACCAGACCAGTTGGGCGTCCGTCTCCATGCCCAGTATGCTCTTGATCTGGTAGTGATTGTTGCGGACGGTCTTCTGGCTGATGGACAGTTCCCCGGCGATGCGCTCGGCGGACCACCCCCGGGCCAGGAGGCATAGGATCTCGGTCTGGCGCGGGCTGAGATCGGTGAGCCCGGTCCCCACGCCGGAGATGCGGTCGCGGGCGATGGCCTCGATCACGTCGGGCGAGATCACAGTCTGCCCGCGCAGCGCGCCGAAGATCGCCTCGATGAGCACCTTGGGATCGCTGCTTTTCGTGATGTAGCTGGTGGCGCCCGCCTTGATGGCCTTTAACGCGAAGGCGGCGCTGAGGTGCATGGTGAAGACCACGATGCGCGCGGTGTCGTCGTACTGGCGGATGTGGCGGATCGCCTCGATGCCGCTGGCCCCGGGCAGGGTCACGTCCATGACCACGACGTCGGGGTGCAGTTCGCGGAACGCGGCGTAGGCAGAGCGGGCATCCTCCGCCTCGCCCACGATCTTCAGCCCCGGCTGCAGGTCGATCAGGCGGCGGTAGCCTTCGCGCACGACCGGGTGGTCGTCGATGATGATGACGCTGTAGTCCTTCATGCCGCGCAGCGCCCCCGTGTGTCCGGGAGGGTCACGCGGATGCGCACACCGCCGCCCGTATCCTCGAGCCGCAGCGTGCCTCCCATCGCCTCCGTCCTCTCCGACATGCCGATCAGTCCGTGGCCGGGCGCGCGCCCGTCGATGCCGCCGCCGCCGTCGTCCGCCACCGTCAGGACCATGGTGTCACCGCTGGAGTGCAGCGCCACCTCCACCCGGGACGGCGCGCCGTGCCGCATGGCATTCGTGACGCATTCCTGCACGATCCGGTAGAGGTCCAGCGCCACGGCGCCGCTCAGGCCGTCCTCGTCCAGCGTGCTGTCCAGCGTCAGCCGTGCCCCGCTTTGCGCCTGCCATCCCCCCAGCATCCCGCGCAGGCTGGCGACCAGGCCCACCTCGTCGAGGTCGGGGGGCCTGAGCCGGGCAAAGGCGCCGCGCAGGCACGTCATCATGGCGCGGATGTTGGCGCCGATGGCATCGGCATCGCGGGCGAGCGCCGGGTTCGATGGTGGCGCGGCAAGGCTGATGGAGGCGGCCAGCGCCGCGGTCGCCGTCAGCATCTGGCCGAACTCGTCGTGCAGGTCGCGGGCAAGTTGCCGCCGCTCCACATCCTCGACCTCGATCAGCCGGCGGGTCAGGAGGCGCCGCGCTTCGGTGCCGGTCTTCAGCTGCTGCGCGAGGCGGTTGACCGCGTCGGCGATCTTGCGGAACTCCGGCGCGCCGGAGGGGGTCACGCGGGTGTCGAGGTCACCGGCGCTCAGGCGATCCAGTCCGCGGACGATCGGACCGACCGGTTCCAGCCGGGAATAGATCGCCAGCGTTCCGAGGAACAGCACACCCGCCGCCATGCCCAGCGTCTGCCAGAGCGCCAGCTTCACCCGCTGCCACGCCAGCGTCGCGGCGGCCACCGGATCGAAGGTCACCTCGATCCCGAAGACGCTGTCCTGCGAGGCGCTGCCATTGCCCTTCGCCGGTTCGATCGCGCCGAAGATGCGCGTGACGGCCTTGCGGAATCGATCCGGCGCGACCGGCCCGAACATCTGCCAGCTCGAACAGAGCCGCCGCTCCGAGATCAGCCGCTGTTCGAACCGGATGCAGGTGCCCGGGGCCATCAGGCCAAGCAGCTTGATCGACGTCATCTCGGCATAGAGCGGATCGCCTGCGCGCGGCTCCATGTGGTAGTTGCGTTCGAGGACGTAGCCCGCGCGCGTCAGGGTGTTGCGGGTTGCACGGTCGGCGGCGTCGTAGGCGCCCGCCGCGGCAAACCCTATGGTGATCACCCCGGCCAGCAGGGTCACCAGCCAGAGCGTCAGAACCAGCCGCAGCCTCAGACTCATGGTGTGTCCTCCCCGATCTCCCCGTTCCCGAGGATCGGGCAATCGTGCCGTCTTGTCGCGGGCAAATTGCCCGACATTCCCGGATTCCGTCGGAAAAGCTTTGTCCTTCCGCGGGTTCGTGCCTTCCTGCGCGGGCACCTATGGGAGGAGCGCATGGAAGATCTGGCACCTGCAGGCACGCTGACGGATGCGGCGCGGCGTCTGACGCAGCGCATGGAATCCGGGCTGATCGGACAGTCGACGCTGGTCGAACGGCTGGTGATCTGCCTGCTGACCGGCGGTCACATCCTGATCGAGGGGCCGCCGGGGCTGGCCAAGACGCGGTCCGTGCGGCGGCTGTCGGAGGCGGTGGAGGGCAGTTTTTCCCGCATCCAGTGCACCCCCGACCTGATGCCCTCCGACGTGACGGGCACGCAGGCTTGGCGGCAGGAAACCAGCGAGATGGTCTTCCTCCCCGGGCCGGTCTTCCAGTCGCTCGTGCTGGTGGACGAGATCAACCGCGCCCCGCCCAAGGTGCAGTCCGCGCTGCTCGAGGCCATGGCGGAGGGGCAGGTGACCAGCGGCGGCATCGCGCGCGCCCTGCCAGAGCCTTTCATGGTCGTGGCGACGCAGAACCCGCTCGAACAGGAAGGCACCTTTCCCCTGCCGGAGGCGCAGCTCGACCGGTTCCTGTTCCACGTCCTGCTCGACCTGCCGGACGAGGACACAGAACTGGCGATCCTCGATCTGGTCGAGGGGGAGTTGCGCGCGCCCGCCGGGCAGGCGGTGTCCTGCCTCGACCTTCCAACGCTTGCCGCGATGAAGGCGGAGGTGGTGCAGGTGCACCTGTCCCCGGCGCTCCGGCGCTACATCGTGGGGCTGGTGATGGCGACACGGACGGGCACGGATGGCCTGTCGGTCACCGACCGCATCCAGCACGCGGTCAGCCCGCGCGGAACCCTGTGGCTGGCCGCCGCGGCGCGGGCGCGGGCCTGGCTGAACGGGCGCGACTACGCGGTGCCCGAGGACGTGAAGGCGCTGGCGCCGGACGTGCTGTGCCACCGCATGGCACCGACATGGCGCGCCCGCGCCGCGGGAGAGACCTCGCGCGGCATCATGGCAGAGATCCTGAACGTGGTGGAGCCGCTGTGAGGGACGTGGCGGCCAAGGGGGCGGGATCGGGCGCGGTGCTGTCGCTGGACCGGCTGGTGGCGCTTGCGGGTCAGGTCGGCCCGGCGCCCGTGGCGGGCCTGTCGCACGGGCGGGTCGCGGGCCTTTCCGGGCCACGCCGGGGCGAGGGCGGCGACCTCTACGATCTGCGGCCCTTCATCGACGGGGACGACCCGCGCCTTGTCGACCCCGCCGCCAGCGCGCGCAGCGGGCGCCCGCAGCTCCGCCGACGCCACGAGGAGGTCGAGCGCAGCCTGCTGCTGGTCGTCGATTTCCGCGCGCCGATGTTCTGGGGCACGCGGGGGCGGTTCCGCTCCGTCGCCGCGGCGGAGGCGGCTGCGCTGGAAGGCTGGGCCTGCGTGCTGGCAGGCGGCCGGGTCGGTCTGGCGATCCTGCGCGACGACGGTATCGACCGGCTGCCCGCCCGTCCGAGGGAAGCCGCAATGCTGGAAATCGCCGGGGTCCTGGCCCGTACGCACGCGGCGACGATGGGTGCACACCCCAAAGAAGTGGTCCCGCTGTCCGACGGACTGATCGAGATTGTCGCACGTGTACCCTCCGGCACGGCGGTCCTGCTGGCCACCGGGATGGACACGCCCGGAGAAGACTTTGCCGACATCGCCACGGACCTGATGCGCCGCAACCGCTTCGAGATCCTGCTGGTGCAGGATGCGGTGGAAACGGCGCCGCCTCCGGGCCGGTTCACCGCGCGCATCGGCGACATCCTGTCCCGCGGACGCTTCGGCGCGTCGCCCACGGCGGCGGTCCTGTCGGAGCGCGGGATAGCGGCCCGGATCGTCCGGGCCGAGGCGGACGAGGTCCTGCCGGCATGACACCCGAAGAGCTTGTCTCCCGTCTGGCTCCGGTGCGTGTCCCGGCGGACTTCGCCCGTTTCGGGCTGCAGGACCCGCTGGCCGCCGTGGCGCTGGGTCTGCTGGCGGGCGTTGTCCTATCCGTGCTGCTGCGCGCACTGACGGCGCCACGCACCCGCACCGTGGAAGACGTGCGCGCCCGGATTGCAGCCCTGACGCATCTGCCGCCGCAGGAGCGCATGGCCGGGCTTGCCGGGCTCTTGCGGGACATGGGCGGAACCGTGCCATCCGCGATGAGCAACGCGCTTTACGACCCGAATGCCACAACCGATCCCGCGCCGCTGGAAGAAGCCGTTCTGGCCGCCGCCCGGAGGGCCCGCCGATGACCCTCGCTGCCCCGTGGCTGCTCATCCTGCTGCCTTTGCCGCTCGTGCTGTTGCACCTGCTGCCGCCGCGGCGTGTGGGGGCCGTGGCGCTCTATCTTCCGCCAGCCATCGCTTCGGCGTTCCAGACCGCAGAAGCGGCGCCGGTGCGCCGCCATGCCCGGCTGATCGCGCTGGGTGTGGCGTGGATCGCGCTGGTCGCCGCGCTGGCGGGTCCGCGGCAGGAGCGGGTCCTCGACATCGTCCCTGCCTCCGGACGCGACATCGTGCTGGCGCTGGACCTCTCGGGGTCGATGGAACGCGAGGATTTCTCGATGAACGGAAAGACCGTGTCACGGCTGGCAGCGGTGCAGGGGGTCGCCGCGGATTTCGTCCGGGGCCGGGCAGGGGACCGGGTGGGGCTCGTCGTGTTCGGAGACCGGGCCTATGTCGCGGCCTCGCCGACACATGATGTCACTTCGGTGGCGCAGGTGATCGAGGGTCTGCAGATCGGCGTGTCGGGCAAGGCCACCGCGATTGCCGACGGTCTGGGCCTCGCCATCCGCCGCCTGCGCGAGCGCGACGCGAGGAGCCGGGTGATCCTGCTGCTGTCGGACGGGCAGGACACGACGGGGATGGTCGACCCGGTGGCGGCGGCGCAGGCGGCGCGGGACCTCGGGATGCGGGTCTACACCATAGCTTTGGGGCCGGCGGACCTGGCGGACGATCCGAAGTCCCGCGATGCCGTGGACGCCGTAACCCTGCGCCGCATCGCGGAGGCCGCGGGCGGAGAGACCTTCCGCGTCCGCACCACCGACGATCTGGAGGCCGTGACCGCCGCCATCGACCAACTGGAGCCAAGCCTTGCGGCCATGCCGCCCGTGCGAACGTGGCGGTCATATTGGCCGTGGCTGGCCGCCTTGGCGGCGCTGTGCCTCGGGGTCGCCATGGGTCTCCACGCGAGGGAAACGGCGTGACCGGGCCGGAGTTCATCCTGCTCCGTCCGCTGTGGCTGATCGGTCTCCCGCTGGCGCTGGCCGCTGGGGTGCTGATGGCGCGCCGGGCCGATGGGATGGCCGCGTGGCGCGCCGTGGTCGACGCCGACCTGCTGGACGCCATGCGCGGGCGCGGCTGGGTCTCTGCCCCCCGCGTCGGCGCCGACCCCTGGCTTTTGGCGATGGCCGTGGCGTTAATCTGCGCCGGGCTGGCGGGGCCGGCCAGCCGCGACAGCCAAGCGCCCGTGCTGCGCAACACCAACACGCTGATGATCCTGCTCGACCTGTCGCCGTCTGTGACCGAGGGCGGCGGCTTCGACGATGCGCAGGCCGCCCTCGCCCGCCTTGTCGACCTCGAAGGCGACCGGCCCACCGGCCTGATCGTCTATGCGGGAGAGAGCTTCCTTGCCAGCGTTCCCGCCGAAGATCCCGGTGTCGTCCGGGGCCTGATCGCGGTGGCCGACAGCGCGACGATGCCGGTGGGCGGCAGCCGTCCCGACCGCGCGCTGATCATGGCGAGGGGCGCCCTGCAGGACGCCGGGGCCATGGCGCCCGATGTGGTCATCGTCTCGGACGGTGGCGGCATGGGGCCGGAGGCCGTGGACATCGCCCGCCAGATGGCGGCCGAGCGTGTGCGTGTGTCTGCCATCTTCGTCCCGCAGGACGCGGCCCCCTACGGCATGCCCGCCGCTGACGCCGGAACGCTCGCCGCTGTTGCAGAGGCGGGCGGGGGCCGGATGATAGAGGCGACCGAGCTCAGCGCGCTCAGCACCTTGCTGCCCGACCGGCGCGACCCGCAGCGCGATGTTCCCGACCTGCGCGCCCTGCAATACCGCGATCTCGGGCCGTGGCTGGCCGCGCTGGCGCTGGTTCCGCTGGCGCTCCTGTTCCGGCGGCGGCAGACATGAGGCTGCGCTACGTGACAGCAGCGGCCATCGCCTGCGCCCTCGCCGCCGGTCCCGGGGCCTGGGGCAAGCTCGCGTGGCGCGCGGGGTTTCCGGCGCTGGCGGTCCCGGTCATCGGCGACCCCGAGGCCCGGGCTGCCGTGCTCTATGACGCCGGACGTTTCGCGGAGGCCGATGCGGCCTTTGCAGCCATTGGGCGCAGTGCCACCTACGACCGGGGGCTGACGCTGGCGGCAACCGGGGACTACGCGCTGTCGGTGGCCTATTTCGACGCGGTGCTGTTCGGCGACCACTACGATGCCGAGGCGCGCCACAACCGCGACACGGTGAAGGCCCTGGTGCCCCCGGTCATCGGCGAGGCCATGGGGCACGGGCGGATCGAGGCGATGCTGGCGGAGGCCGGCGTCGGCACCGCGCCCTTCGATCCCGACGCACCGGACCAGTCGATCCTGAAACGCGCGGTCGATCCGCAGCGCGAGTCCAACAGGCGCCCGGTCGAAAGCGAACGCACGGCGGCCGCCGATGGCGCCTGGCTCGACACGCTCGAAGATGCCCCCGGCGCCTACCTCAAGGCCCGGCTCGCCGCGGAGATGGACCGCCGCGTGACCGAAGGCGAGGCCCACGAGGAGGAGGCCGAGAGATGGTGAGATGGCTGTTCCTGTTGCTGCTGACCGCCTTGCCCGCCTTTGCCCAGGACCGCGACGCGCCCCGGCTCGAACTGATCCTCGATCCGCGCGACACCGCCCCGTTTGAGGGCGAGATGGTCCTTGCCACCCTGCGCGGCACCTACCGGCAGAGCATCACCCGCGAAGAGGTGAAGCTGCGGCCGATGAGCGATTTCGACTGGGTGCGGCTCGGGATGGACCGATGGACCGACGAGCGCGTCGACGGGCTGACGGCGCGGGTGTTCGAGCGGCGGATCGCCTTCTATCCGCGCAGGGCGGGCGCGCTGGAGATCCTGCCTATCACCCATGCGCTGCAGGTCCTTGGCGCGGATAGCGGGCGCGAGGACATCCTCGTCCGGTCAGAGCCCGTAGCCCTCACGGTGCAGCCGAAACCTTCCGGTGTCGGGGATGGCTGGCTGCCGCTCCGCACGCTCGAGGTGTCGGACAGCTGGGATGTCGATCCGGCGCAGCTGGCGGACGGGCAGGGGGCCACGCGCCGCGTCGTGCTGCGCGCCTTCGGCGCCACGCCGGAGATGATGCCCCCGCAGCCGACCCTCAGGCAGCCGTGGCTCATCAGCTTCACCCCGCCGGAGGAGCGTAACTTCCAGGTCACGCCGGAAGGGCCGGTGTCCACGGTCGTCTGGACATGGAAACTGCGGCCCGTCACGGGTGAACCGGGCGTCATTCCGGCGATCACCCTGCCTTGGTTCGATACGGGCAAGCGTACCGCGCGGTCGGCAACGATCCCCGCGTCGCCCATCGGATATGCCAGCTTCAGCGCGAACGCCGCGTCCGGCTGGCAACCCATCGGGTCACCGGGCTGGGCCTTCTGGGGACTGGCGGGCCTTGCGGCGCTGTCCACCGCAGCGAGCACATCACGGCACCGCGCCCCGGCACGCGACATGTTCCGAAGGGTGCGCCGCCGATGGCACAGGCGGGTGCTGTTGTCGAGATTGCGCCGCCTCGTTCGCGCGGGAGAGGTCGCAGCCGCCCGAAAGCTGGCCTCGCGCCTGCTGGAGGATTTCTCGGGCCTTGGCGAAACCGAACGCCTGGCCCGCCTCATGCCCGCCGACAGGACGCTGTTCGGGGCCGCCGGGAATGCCGCGGACGCGCCGCCGCTCCGTGCCCTGACGGAGAACGTTGTATCTGGCATGAAGGAGTCGCGGTCGGGCGAAGAGAGGGTTCCTGCCGCATAGCCTCTGCGATTGGGCCGGCTCGGAACGTCGTAGTGGCGGGGTGGAAGCCGCGTCAGCATCCAATGCCTGTCCGGCGCAGGCAATGCCCCGTTACGAAGCGCTCTTCCAAGTCACCGGGGTGATGTAGGCGATCTGGTCGTCGACGCTGACCATCACCTCGCCGTCCTGGATGTTGACCTGGATCTTCATCGCCCGGCTAGCAAGCGCGGCAAGGGCCTTGGCTTCGGCTTCCGGGAAGGCCGTGACCTCGAGGTTGTCGAAGCGCGTGGTGCTGCACTTGACCTTGTCCCACCAGATCTCTGCCGCACGGCCGCCGTAGGGATAGATGACCATCCTCCCCGACTTGTTGCAGGACTGGCGGATCACCTTCTCGCTGGGCAGGCCGAGCGCGACCCAGAGGTCGATCTCGCCGCTCAGGCTCTTCTGCCAGATGTCTGGCTCATCGTCGGTCGAGAGACCCTTGGTCATCTCGAGGTGCTCATGCGCATTCAGCGCGAAGGCGACAAGGCGGAGCATCAGCCGTTCATCCGTCTCGGACGGATGGCGGGCAATGGTCAGCTTGTGGGTCTCGTAGTAGTGGCGGTCCATGTCCGACACGGACAGCTCGACTTTGTAGATGGTGGCGTTCAGCGCCATGATACCAGTGTCCCGGGTCCGTGAAGGTTGGCGATGCCTACCCCGTGCCGGGGGGAATGGAAAGCACGCGGGTGGTATCGCCTTTTGGGAGGATGCGTTGAGGCCGCCTTCTGGAACCTCTCAGCCGAAGGTGGCGGTGAAGGTCTCTGCGTACCTGCCTTCCGTCTCGGCCGGCGCGGGAGATTCACGCGCCGGACAAGCATGTCGTCGGGAATGACCTCGCGGGACAGGAGGCTGGTCGTTTCGCCGATGAACGTGTCCCGCGGCCATTTCCTCGAACCGCTCCCGTCTCGCACACCCGGCATCACGTCTGCGTCAAAACCCCGGGGTGCCCGGACGTAAGGCCGGTTCGGGGAGGAACGACGGCCTTCGGGACACGTTTTCTTTCCGAAGCTTATGCGAAAGGACACGAGATGAAAGACTCCCACAGCCCGGAGCGCACACTCACCACCACCAACCCGGCGACGGAAGAGGTCATCGAGACCTACCAGATGATGAGCAACGACGAGATGGTCGCGGCGCTGGAAGCCTGCCACGAGTCCTTCACGGACTGGCGGCTCAAGTCTCACAAGGAGCGCGCCGAGGTTTTGAATTCCATCGGCCAGAAGCTGCGCGACCGCAAGGAAGAGTTCGCCAGACTGATGACCCGCGAGATGGGCAAGCGCTTGACGGACAGCCACGACGAGATCGACCTCTGTGCGGCGATCTGCGACTGGACTGCCGAGAACGGCCCCGACGTGCTGGCTGACGAGGAACGCAGCCTGCAGGACGGTCGCAGGGGTGTCATCACCAAGGCGCCCATCGGCGTGATCTATGGCATTCAGCCGTGGAACTTCCCGGCCTACCAGGCGGTGCGCTACGCCATCGCGAACCTGATGGCCGGCAACGGCGTGCTGCTGAAACACGCCGAGATCTGCACCGGATCGGGCCTGATGCTGCGCGACATCTTCGAAGAGGCGGGCCTGCCCAAGAACCTGTTCACGGTGATGCTGATCGACCACGACCAGTCGGACGAGCTGATCGGACACAAGCTGGTGCGCGGTGTGACGATGACAGGCAGCGCCAAGTCCGGCAGCATCATCGCCGCCAAGGCGGGCGAGCACCTAAAGAAGACCGTGATGGAACTGGGGTCCAACGACGCCTACCTGGTGCTGGAAGACGCCGACATCGACCTTGCGGTGAAGACCTGTGTCGCGGGCCGGATCTACAACAACGGCCAGACCTGCGTGAACGCCAAGCGCTTTGTCGTCACGGACAAGGTCTATGACGCCTTTGTCGACGCCTACGTGAAGGCCATGGCCGACGTGACCTTGGGCGAGCCCATCGCCGAGGACACCGACCTTGGCCCGATGGCCCGCAAGGACCTGCGCGAGACGCTGCACGACCAGGTGGAGAAGAGCGTGGCCAAGGGCGCGAGGATCGCCGTAGGCGGCAAGCTGCCTGACGGCAAGGGATACTACTACCCGGCCACGGTGCTGACCGATGTCGAGCCGGGCCAGCCCGCTTACGACGAGGAGTTGTTCGGCCCGGTTGCCTCCGTGATCCGTGCGAAGGACGACGATGACGCCATGCGGATCGCCAACGACAGCCGTTTCGGCCTCGGCGGCGGGATCTTCAGCCGTGACGAGGACCGTGCGCTGGAGCTTGCGAAGACGCGGTTCGACACCGGGATGGTGTTCATCAACCAGTTCAACCTCGCCACGCCCGAGATGCCGTTCGGCGGCGTCAAGGACAGCGGCTACGGCCGCGAGCACGGCGGCTTCGGCATGACGGAGTTCATCAATGCCAAGGCCGTGACCCTGCCGGGGTGAGGCGATGCGGGGGCCGTTTCGGCCCCCGCTTTTCGTTTGCGCAGTCGCATGGATGGGGCACCCGCGACGCTCACGGAGATATCGCCCCGTTTCTTGCCTTCCGAACATCGGTAACGGCTGTCGCCTCTGACAGGCGGCGCATGTCCGGCGCATACGGCCCTCGGCTTTCAATGGCCGGGATCAGACCGATGCCACGATACGTCGCGCCGCCATGTGGCCAAGATCGCGGGCGCGTTCCAGACCTTGCACGAAGGGATCGGTCGGCAGCAGAACCGGGATGGAGACGCAGGTGAGCGTCCCCTGACAGTCCTCCGGCAAAGTGACCGCACAGGACACCGGGTCGAACGACAGCCCGGATGCCAGCGCCGCGAGGCCGGGGAAGAGCGACACCAGATCCGCCGACTGCTGCCCACGCGCGTCGATCACCCCGGCGACCTGCAATTTGCCCGACGCATACGTGATCTCTACACCCCGGCCATGGTCGACCATATGGTAGTCCGCGTTCAGGCGCACCACGTCCAGCACCCCGGCTTCATGCAGGGCCATCATCCGCCGGACAGAGCGATGCGGGACCGAGGCATAACAATCGGTGAAGATCGGTTTCAGCTCGCGGTTCAGCCGCTCCCGGTCCGCTTCCGTCATGTGGGGGATGACTTCTTCCAGCACCTCGTGCGCCCTGAGCAGGGCCATGCGCCAGGGATCGGCCCTGTGCAGGCGACGGTCCGCCTCGGCGATCTCGAGGTCGAGCCGCGTGGCTTCCCAAGTATCCAGGTCCATGCGATCGGCGAAGAAACGCTCCGCCAGACCGTCGAGGCAGGACAGTTGCAGCCTCTTTGCCAGCGCGCTGTCGATACTCTCCAGATCCCTGACCAGCAGCTCATGGCAGCGGTCCAGAAGCCCGTCGGCGCCCGCCGCAATGGCGCGCTGCGCCGCCTTGCCAGTTAGATTCGCCAGCTCGGGCAGGGGCAGGGTGTAGTACCAGTCCGCGGGCGGCAGCAGTCCTTTGCGGGACATCATCGTCAGGTGGAACCCCTCTGCCGGACCGTTCGTCTCCCAGCGCGCGGCGCTCCCGTCCTCCACGAACCGGCCATGGAACCCTGCCAGCGCCACCGCCGCATCTATCGCCGTCAGCGAAGTGCCGAGGATCGCGACGCTCTCCCCGATGAACCGCCGAAGATCTTCGACGGGCCAGGGCCTTTGCATCCGGATGCCCAGATCGGTAACGTCGCTTCGCCAGTGGTGGCCGGTTGCCAGCACCACATGATCGAAGGTTGCACTGTCGCGTCCGGACGGCGACTCCCATTCTATCGCGATCTCTCGCTCCGGCCTGATATCCAGAACCCTGTGCCGCGCCCGCAAGGTCACCGCGTGTCCCTTTGACCGCGCCCGCGCCACGAGGCCTGCCAGTTGTGCGGTGAAATAGCGGCCGAGCACCACGCGCGGATAGAATGCGTCCGGCCCGATCTCGGCACGGTCGATCCCCATGGCCTGCAACGCCTCCGCGTCGCATCTGGTGAGCCAGTCGTGCAGCGGCTCCAGCAGCGGCGGCAGTTCCCGTCCGCCGATGTTCGCCAGCATCTGCGGATGGTTGATGCCTTCGCGGTACGGCATGCCCGGTCCCACATGGCCGTCCTTCTCGAAGACATGGATATCGAAGGGCACGTCGTGCTCCGACAGGACCTGCAGCGCATAGAGCGTCGTGGGCCCGCCGCCCACGAGCGCGACGCTCGGGCGCCTTGCGGGCGCGAGCGGGACGGCACGCGCGGAGCGCAACGCCTGAAGCGGAGGAACATGGGTCATCGGAGGCTTTCTCGAAGGGCGGTTTCACGATCCATTCGTCTCAACCATGACGACAACCGGATCAGCGCGGATTGGTTCCATGACTCCTGGGAACTGGGCTTGCCGACCGCCAGTTGCCGCTGCCCGGAAGGAACCTTCTGGTCTGCTTGCTGACAACCATAAGGTGCGAAACGCGGGTTTTCCGTTTAGCCATCCGGGCTCTCAGCGGAGCGCAGACGAACGAAGGCATTAAGATTCAATTGCTTGTCTGTTGTGGAGCGTGCGGCGAACAAGGCACCAGCGCACCGACGAAAAAGGTTCGCCAAAGTACAAACAAGCCCCCGAATTAAAGGGGGAATTTGTGTGGGTGGCGGAGACGAAGTCCGTCCGTCCGCGAATTACACCCTGAATTATCATTTTAAATCAGTGCCTTGCAAATCTTCGTTGTCAGAAATGTGGACAACGATGTGGACAAGAACATCTGCGAACGCCCCTGAGCATACCGAATCGAACCTACAAAAGGAAACCCCCTGCCGGGACCAACGGCAGGGGGCTCAGACGGTATGCCCAGCGGGGCGAGAGACAATGAACTCCCCTCACCATAAAGGAAGATCACATGAGGAAAACTAATAATCTTTCGGCGGAATTGCAAGTCAATCTGGACGTGGCGCTGGCGTGGGCAGAGGCCGGGATTCCGATCTTCCCGGCGCGGGCCGAAAGCAAGCGGCCCCATGTCACCGGCTGGCAGGACAAGGCCACGACCGACCCGGCTCAGCTCCGCCGCTGGTGGCGCAAGTGGCCCGACGCCATGCCCGCCATTCCGACCGGCAGCGGCTCCGGCATCGCGGTGCTGGACCTTGACCGGAAGAACGGCAAGGACGGCTTCCAGACCTTGCGGGAGCTGGGGCACGACCCGGACGCGCTGAGCCCGCATGTCATCACCACGCCTTCGGGCGGGCAGCATGTCTATTTCCGGCACATGGCCGGGCTCCGCCTGTCCGCTGACAAGATCGGGCCGGGTGTGGACGTGCGGGCCGATGGTGGCTTTGTCATTGCCCCGGGCGCGGTGAACGGAGAGGGCGGCTATGGGCGGCTCGGCGGCCCGCTGAAGCGCATCTTGGACGATCTTCCGGGATGGCCCGCCGCGATCCAGCCGCCCGCCCGTGAGCCGCGCCAGAGCTCCGGCGACGTGACCGGGCTGCCCTTTGAAGAGTTCCGGGGCGCACTCATGGCGGTGCCCAATGACGACACCAACCCGGACGCCGATGGCCGGGACTGGTGGGTGAAGATGCTGGCGGCGGTCCACCACGAAACCGGCGGCTCCGAAGAGGGCTTGGAACTGGCGCAGGACTGGTCCGCTCAGCACGACTCCTATGACCCGGAAGAGACGGACTCCGTCTGGCGGTCTTTCCGCCGTGGCGAAGGCGCGACGGGGGCCACCGTGCTCCGGGAAGCCCGCAAGCGGGGCTGGCGTGGTGAGACAGAGCGGGCACGGCTGGACGCGCTCCTTGAAAGCTGCTGGCCCGTGGAAGAGCTGGCAGAGATCGGGGCCTTGGACGAAGAGACCCGCGCCACGATTGAAGAGCTAGTGGGGCCTCTGCCCAATCCGTCGTTTTTCCGTTCTGCATCGGAATGGGCTGGGCAGCCTGTCCCCGAACGCAAGTGGCATGTGCCCGACCTGATCCCCGGAAACACCGTGACCATCCTCGGGGGTGATGGCGGCACCGGCAAGAGCCTCTTGGCGCTTCAATTGGCCGTCGCCACATCTACGCGCACCGAATGGCTTGGCCATTCTATCGCCACGCCCGGCAAGGCCGTGGTGCTCTGTGCGGAAGACGACGAAGCGGAGCTGCATATCCGCATGGCGGGCATTTGCCGGGCTCAGGGCTTGTCGCTCTATCAACTGGACCGGCTCTTGATCCGGTCCGTTGCGGGCGAAGAGACGTTGTTGGCCGTGCCCGACAAGACGAACGTCATGAAGCCGACGAAGCTCTATAACAAAATCTGCGAAGAGATCGAACGCCACCGCCCCACGGTATTGGTGCTCGACACGTTGGCGGACCTCCACGCGGGGAACGAAAACGACCGCGCCCACGCCCGGCAGTTTATCGGGATGCTCCGTCACATCGCCATTCAGAATGAATGTGCCGTGGTGCTGCTGGCCCACCCGTCTCTGACCGGCATGAACACCGGCACCGGGCTTTCTGGGTCAACCGCGTGGAACGCTTCCGTTCGGTCCCGGCTGTATCTTCGCAGGGACAAGGACGAAGACGGAAAGGAGTCCGACCCGGATGCTCGCGTGTTGCAAACCATGAAGTCCAATTACGGGCGAACCGGGGAAGAGATCAACTTGACCTACATCGAAGGGGCCTTCTTCTCGGACAAGGAAGAGGGGCGTGAATCAAGGCTCAATTCCTCAGACCGGGCTGACCGGGTGTTCCTTAAACTGCTGAGGGAACTGTCGTCTCAGGGGCGCAAAGTGTCCACCAGTCATTCGAGCACATTCGCCCCCAAGGTGTTCTCGGAACACCCGGAGTCTGAGGGGGTTGGGAAGAAGGCGCTGGCGGGGGCAATGGAACGGCTCTTGTCCCGTGGGGAGATCGAAGTGGGGGAAGAGGGGCCGCCCTCCAAGCGCCGGGCGTTTCTCCGGGAGGCCGGAATATGAAGGCCGCTTTCGCCACGGGGAATCCCTCAGGGGGACTTCCAACCCATTTCCAACCCAAAATGGGCCTTCCAACCCCTACCAACCCCCTCTTTTGGGGGGTGCCAACCCCCTGCAACAAACATCCAACCCTCGCCACGGGGCTTCCAACCTTGCTTTTGGGCCTGCTGTTCCAACCCCCTTATACCCCCATAGGGTTGGAAGGCCGCCCCATGGGCGGTCGGCCACCAACTTCCGAGTCCTGCACCACGGGCAAGAGCCCCCGTGGGGGATTGGCGGGTCCCTCTGGGGGCGCTGGGGTGCGGGGGGCGCGGAGCCCCGAGCTTTCCTCCCGTGGGGAGATTCTGGAATCGAGAAAACCCCGTGGGGGAAATCCCCCGTGGGGAGAGACTGAGGAACTGAGCGATGAAATACACCCCTGAGATGGTGGACGCGATGATGGCCGCCGAGGAAGAGCCCCCGGTGGGGGACTCCCCCGTGGTGAGTGCCGCAGAGCTGGGGGAATGGCTGGGGATTGCCCCCAACCGGATTCACGCTCTGGGGCGGGATGGTATCCTTCCCCGGGTGGAGGGCACCCGCTATCCGCTCCGGGCCGCCGTGGTGGCCTATTGCGACCACGCCCGGGCGCTGGCACGTGGGAAACAGGTGGACGCGGAGCTGGCGGCGGAAAAGCTCCGGCTTGCGAAGGCCAACGCGGAGAAGGTGGAGACCGCCAACGCCAAGCTCCGGGGCGAGCTGATCCCTGCCGCAGAGGTGGAACGGGAATGGGCCGCAGTCCTCCGGGGCGTCCGGGCCGCCATGCTGGCGGTGCCGTCCCGGGTGGCGCAGACCGCCGGGCATCTGACCCCGCACGACATCAACGCCATTGACCGGGAAGTCCGGGACGCACTGGAAGAGGCTGCCCATGACTGACGCGCTCACCATCACCCGCTGCAACGCGCTCCGGGCGCTCACCCCGCCGCCGCGCCTGTCCCTGTCGGAATGGATCGAAACCCACATGAGGCTTCCCGAGGGCGTCTCCGCTCTTCCGGGCCGCGTGTCACTCTGGCCCTACCAGCGCGAGATTGCCGACGCCATTTCCGACCCGACCTTGGAGCGGGTGACGCTGGTCAAGCCCGTCCGAGTGGGCTTCACCACGCTGCTGACCGGGGCGCTGGCGTCTTACGTTGCCAATGAGCCCGCCCCGATCTTGGCGCTTCTGCCGACCGAAGCCGATTGCCGGGACTATACCGTCTCCGACCTCGAACCGATCTTTGAGGCCACCCCGGCGCTGCGCGGGCTCATCTCTGCCGAAGCCGACGAGTCGGGCCGGTCCACCTTGCTCAGCCGCCGCTTTCCGGGCGGGTCCCTCAAGATCATCGCCGCCAAGAGCCCCCGGAACCTCCGCCGTCACAACGTCCGCGTCCTGCTGATCGACGAAGCCGACGCGATGGAAGCGGGCGTGGAGGGCAGCCCCATCACGCTGGCGGAGCGGCGCACCCTGAGCTTCGCCAATCGCAAGATCATCTTGGGCAGCACCCCGACCTTGGAGGCCACGTCCAACGTGCTCCGGGCCTATGCCCGTTCCGACCGGCGGGTCTATGAGGTGCCGTGCCCCGATTGCGGGCACCATCACGAAATCCAATGGGCCGATATTGTCTGGCCCGAGGGCGAGCCGCAGAAGGCCGCCTACGTCTGCCCGGAGTGTGGAAGCGTGGTGGAAGAGCGGCACAAGGCAGCCATGGTCCAGAAGGGCCGCTGGCGGGCCACAGAGCCGCTTGTGGAGGGCCACGCGGGCTTCCGGCTCAATGCCCTTGTCTCGACGCTGGCGAACGCCTCTTGGGGCAAGCTGGCGGCGGAGTTCGTGGAGGCCAAGAAGAGCCCGGACACTCTCCAAGTCTTCGTCAACACGATCCTTGCCCAAGGCTGGCGCGAGGCGGCGGAAGAGCTCGACGAAGCGGCATTGGCCGCCCGGGCCGAACCTTTCGGTCTGCCCGACGCGATCCCGGCGGACGTGCTCTTTGTGACGGCTGGCGTGGACGTGCAGCGGGACCGGCTGGAACTGGTCTTCTTGGGCTGGGGCCGGGACGACATTTTCGTGCTGAGCCAATTCGTGATCTGGGGCAACCCGATGGCGGACGATGTATGGGCGGAGCTGGACGACGCCTTGCGCACCATCTGGAAGCACCCCAAGGGCGGCATCCTCCGGGTGGACGCGGCGGCGGTGGACGCGGGCGACGGCGAGACGATGGACCGGGTTATCAACTTCTGCCGCCCGCGCTCTGCCCGCCGGGTCTACGCGATCAAGGGGGCCGCCGGGAACCGGCCCGTGATCCGCGCCAGCGACACGCGGGGCAGCCGCCTCTTCATCGTGGGCGTGGACTCGGTCAAGGGCCAGCTCACCAGTCGCCTGAGCCGGGGCAAGTCCGTCCGCTTCTCCGATAGCTTGGAGGGGCGGTTTTACGAAGAGCTGGCGTCCGAACGGCTGGTCATGCGCTACGTGAAAGGCGCACCCGTGCGGCAATGGGAACGGATACCTGGGCGGCGGGCGGAGAGCTTGGATTGCGTCGTCTACGCAATGGCCGTCCGGGCGTTGGTCAACGCCAAGCTGGACCGCCGCGAAGAGGAAGTGGAAGCGAAGACCCTTCCCAAACCGACCCCCTCTGTGGTCAAGTCGTCTTGGTTGGGCAGATAGGTGGGCAATGGCACAGAAAATTCAATTCAGGTGGCAGGCAAAGGGTCATCGTGACGCTGCGAGGGCACATCTTGAATCCGGTGAAGATGATTTGCTTTTTGCCTCTGCACTTCGCCTCAGAATGGCCGTTGAATGTCTGGCCTATGAACTTCTGCAATCCCTTGGTGATGAAGTTTCCCAAGACGTTATGGAAACTTGGCAGCCAAGCAGGCTTATAAAGGAGCTCAAGGAAATAGACGCCGCTGTGGATCAAGATGTTTCAATCCGTTTTGGCGTGGAAGAGGTTCCCGGCCAACCTGCGAAAGAAATGCGGGATTTGGGCACCGACGCGCGACTGTCAGCGAAATGGATCAACAAGCAATGGAACGCTTTGGGCAGCTATCTGCACGCCTCGACAATCAAACAGCAGCGGGACGGGAAGAATTTCGATGCGCAAAAGGCGCGCCAAAAGATCGAAGAAGTTCTTCCTGAAGTTGACCGCGTTCTAGATTCAAGAATCTTTGCTACCAACATCAAAGCCACAATCACAGTTACTTGCGATTGTGGGTTTGAAGTGAAGCGCCGGGAGAGTCTGCTAGAGAAAGGCTTGGGAGTCACTTGCGCAAACTGCGGTGCGATGCTCGGTGCGGAGAAAAAAGATGATCAATGGGTCTTCTTTCACCGTTATCACAACTACACCTGCCCGCATTGCCAGAAACGGAACGCCTTCAAAGCACATGAGCTAAAAGACGGCGCGGAGTTCACTTGTGATGGTTGCGGCGCTCTGGTGGGCATAGAAAAGGACTGGTGTGTCCGACTTCGGAGCGCCCCAGAAGAAACAGAAAAAGCGGACAAATAGGCCCGCCGCTTTTCATTTTCTGAAACCTGTTTCAGCCCCGGACTTCCATCGCCTCAGTGACCGCGTGATACCACGCGAGCTCCGTTGGCATGGTCTTCCGATACTTCTTGTTCAGCGTTTTGAACCGGCAACGCTGCGCCCGGGTCATCGGGACGGGCGGGGTATTGTAACCGTCAGTGTCGCTCCGGTGTTCGTCGGGCATGACCGGGAAAACTTCCCCAGTGGTCGGGTCAATATCAATAACGAGCAAGTGGGTCATGGTGTGGTCCTGTCTGCTGGGGAGTGGTGGGGCCGCCTGCAACAACATCCCGAAAATCAGGCGGCCCCGGAGTGAGCCTCCCCACCTTGGCAGCCGATGAAGCGGGCGGGGCGACGAATCTTTCTTACCCTGAGCGGGCCTCTGAGTCCATGGTCAACCGAAAGTTTACAATGCAATAACAATGGCTTGGATGTTGACCGCTGAGTGGGACTCAGGGTATGTCGGGGCATCTCTCAACCGAGGAGTCCTGACAGATGGAAAATGCAGAAGAGTGGTATGGGGGCTTCACCGTCCCCAAGAGGGTCCGCCGGAACACGGGCGGGTTAATGACCACCGCCGATCTGGCGGAAGTCGTGACGCTTCCGGGCAAGGACAAGGCAAAGGTGGCCGATCAACTCCGCTGGTATCTCCGGCAAGGCTACCTCACCCCCGTCGCCCAAGAGGAAGAGGGCCGCAAAGCCTTCCTGTTCCTTCCCGACCAAGCCCTTGTGGCCGAAGTCCTGTTCCGCATGACCGAGTTCGGCATTGCCGACACCGAAGCCGGGCTGGCCGCGAACCACGCTTTCAACGTCTGGCGCGAAGACGATCTGCCCGAGGGCAAGCCGCCGCACCCGACGCCCGGGCTCATGGTCATCCGCGACTATGAGGCGGGGCACCGCGATTGGTCCTTTGAGCTCTGGTGCTTCATCGAAGTGGCCACGGGCCAGAAGCGTTTCCATGCCCGTCTGGCCGCCAATCAGCGCCGTATTGGCACCAGCCTGCGGTGGGGCAAGGAAAACGGGCATGACCCCCGGGCTGTCTTCGCGGTTGATCTGGTGGACGTGCTGGACCGCATCCACCCGCGCAACCGCAAGAAGCGGGAAGGCATGAACTAATGGCGTCCTTGCTCAAGCTCTTTCGCCGCGCTGCGAAACCCACCCGAACGCGTTCTTACGACGGTGCAGCCGGGGGGCTGCGCGGTTGGGGCATGGGCACGATGGGGCGCATCAACCCGGAAGTCTCTGCCGCTGGTGCGACTCTTCGGAGCCGTGCCAGCTATCTCGCCATGAATAACGCATGGCTTGGGCAGGGCGTGGCGAACTGGGGCGGGGCTCTGGTGGGGGCTGGCATCTTCCCGGCCCCCGGTCATCCTGACAAGGACACCCGGGCGGAGCTGACCGCCTATTTCCAGAACTGGGCCGACGAAGCCGACGCGGATGGGCGGACGGACTTCTGGGGCCTGCAAGCCGACATTGCCCGGGGGCTGGTCATCGCGGGCGAAGCCTTCGTCCAAATCATCACCACGGAAGCCGGGCCGAAGCTCCGGTTGATTCCGCCCGAGCTGGTAGACGAGTCCCTGACCCGCGAGCTGGCGGACGGGGCCTGCATCGTGCAGGGCGTGGAGTTTGACGCGGACGGCAACCGGGTGGCCTATCACGTCCTCCCGAGCCGCCCGCACGACCAGTTCGCCAACTACGCCCCGCCTGTGCGGGTCCCGGCGGATGACATTCTCCACATCATGAAGCCGCTGGCGGCGGGGCAGGTCCGGGGCGTCTCTTGGCTGGCCCCCGTCATCCTGCCTGCCTCCGATCTGGATCAGCTCGACGATGCGCTCTTGGTGGGGAACAAGGTCGCGGCGATGCACTCCGCCTTCCTTGTGGACATGAACGGCACGGCGGGCGAGCCCTATGACGGCACGGAGTCGGGCGGCATCATGGAGACCGGCCTTGAACCCGGCACCATGAAGCGGCTGCCCACCGGCTATGACGTGAAGTTCAACACGCCCGGGCAGACCCAAGAGATTGGTGCGTTTCTTCGCTTCAGCCTGCAAAAACTGGCGGCGGGCCTCGGCTTGCCCGAGCACCTTCTTTCGGGCGACCTGACCGGGGCCAACTATTCCAGCCTACGGGCCGGGCTGCTGCCGTTCCGGCAGCGGGTGGAGCAAGTCCAGTATGGCACCCTTGTTCCCCAGTTCCTCCGCCCGATCTGGCGGCGCGTCGTCACCTTTGGCGTCCTGTCCGGTGAGCTGGCGGCTCCGGACTTCGAGTCCAATCCCCGGGCCTATCTGGCGGCGGAATGGCTGCCCCCGAAGCCCATGCAGGTGGACCCGCTCAAGGACGTGCAAGCGACCGTGGCGGAGCTGGAAGCCGGGCTGACCAGCCGCCGCAAGGCCGTGGCCGAACGGGGCTGGGCACTGGAAGACCTCGACTCCGAAATCGCCGCCGACCCGCACACCCCCAATTCCAAGGAGTCCGACAATGCCGCTTGACCTCTACACCCGCCGGGCGGCCTTCCGCCCGACGACGCTTGACCGCGACAACCGCACCGTCCGCGTCACCGTCTCAACCGGGGCCGCCGTCCAGCGGCGCGGCTATATCGAACGGCTGACGCTGCCCGACCCGCAGAGCATCGTGGGGCTGCCCGTGCTCAACTCGCACCGGCAAGACGGGCTGGACAACCTTCTGGGCCGCGTGGTGGCGGCTGGCGTGGATGACGCGGGCCTCTGGGCAGACGTGCAAATCTCGCAACGGGCCGAATGGCTCTTGGGCGAGATCGAAGCCGGAATCGTGACCAGCGCGAGCATCGGCTATCGCCAAGGGGCCGCGACCCGCTCCACCGATCCCGCCACCGGGCAGCCGGTGCGCACCATCGTCCCCGAAATCTCGGAAATCTCTTTCGTCCCCGTGCCCGCCGACAAGGGTGCCACAATCAGGAGTAACCAAGTGGAAAACGACGAAATCACGGTGGATGAAAACGCCACCGACACCCGCAACGATGACCGGGCGCAGACCCGGGCCGCAATCCGGCAAATCGCCCGTTCCGCTGGCATGACCAGCGAACAGGCAGACGACATGGTGGACCGCGAGCTGTCCATCACCGAAGCCCGGGCGGAAGCCTTTGAGGCAATGCAGGACCGTGGCCGCACCACGCCGCGCATCCGCACGGCGACCCGCGAGGCAGACAACCCCGCCACGGTCCTGCAACTCCGCTCCGATGCGCTCTATGCGCGGACCTCTGGCGAAGCCCCGTCCGACGCGGCGCGGCCCTACATGGGCGAGACGCTGCGCGACATGGCGCGGGCTTGCGTGGAGGCCACTGGCGTCAGCACCCGGGCGATGGACGCTGACCAGCTTTTCCGGGCTGCCATGCACACCACGTCCGACTTCCCCCAGCTTCTCACCAGCACCGGCAATCGGACGCTTGTGGCGGCCTATCAGGCGGCTCAGAGCCCGGTGAAGACGACGCTGGCGCGGCAATCGACCTTGGCCGACTTCCGGCCCGGGACGCGGCTCAAGCTGAGCGACGTGGGCACTCTGTCCAAGGTGAGCGAGTCGGGTGAGATCACCCACACCAGCCGGGCAGAGGCGTCCGAGTCCTACGCGCTCGACACCTACGGCTCCCAGTTCTCTATCAGTCGCAAGGCGCTCATCAACGACGATCTGGGCGCGTTACGCGACTTCGGCGCGACTTCGGGCCGGGCGGCGGCGGAGACGGAAGCCAACCTGCTGCTGAACTTGCTGTTGAGCAATCCGACGATGGGCGAAGACGCCACCGCTCTCTTCCATGCCGATCACGGAAACCTTGCCAGCCCCGGCACGTCGCTGGGCAGCGCGGCGGACATTTCCGCTCTGGACGCGGCCCGGAAGGCTATGCGCCAGATGAAGGCGCTGGACGGCAAGACCCCGATCAACGCCACGCCGAAATATCTGCTGGTGGGGCCGGAGCTCGAAACCCAAGCGGAACAGCTCTTGGCGCAGCTTGCGCCTGCGACCTATCAGGACGCCAACCCCTTCACCGGGCGGCTGACGCTGCTGGTGGAGCCGCGCATCACCGATGAACGCTGGTATGTCTTCGCGGACCCCACCGTCCTGCCCGTGCTGGAATACAGCTATCTGAGCTCTGCCCAAGGGCCGCAGATGGCGTCCCGCGAAGGCTGGGACGTGCTGGGCATGGAGTTCCGGGTAGTCCTCGACTTCGGCTGCGGTGCCGTGGACTGGCGCGGCGCTTACCTCAACCCGGGCGACTGAGCATGGCGACCGTGGCTGAGCTGACCAAGATGCGGGCGGACCTCCATGCCGCCCGCATGACCGGGGCACGGGAGTTCCGCGACCAGAACGGCGAAACCGTCGTCTACAAGTCCGACACCGAGATGGCCCGGGCGCTGGCGGCGCTGGACGCCGAGATTGCGGCGGCTCAGTCTAAGCCGCCGTCCACCATCCTCTTCAAAACGAGCAAAGGACTCTGAGATGAAGAACTATGTGCAGAAGGGTGAGAACATCACCGTGACCGCAACCGCCGCCGCCAGCTCTGGTGAAGGCGTCCTTGTGGGCAGCCTCTTCGGCATCGCCGCCGGGGACGCCGCTATTGGCGAAGACCTCGACCTTGTGACGGTGGGCGTCTTCACCATGCCCAAGGTGAGCACCGACGCCTTCACCGTGGGGGCCGCCGTCTACTGGGACGACTCCGTCGGGCTGGTCACGACCGACGACGACACCGGCAACAACCCGGCAATCGGGCTGGCCGTGACCGCCGCCGCCAACCCCAGCGGCACCGTCAACGTGCGGCTCAACGGCTGAGACGATGAACGCCCCGGCCACCATCACCTCCGACCTGCTGCGCCTACACAGGGCGCGGGACAAGGTTGCGCGGCTGGTGGTGGCCGATCCGGTCTATGCGCCGATCTTCCAGCGCCTTGAGGCTGAGATTGCCGAAGCTGAGGCCGCCGAAGACATTGTGGCCCGCGCCCGGGCCGTGGCTCAGAAGGCCAGAGGCGACAAGACCTCGCGCTGATATTCCAGCGTGGCACCGTCGCCATACTCTTCCCGGGTGAGGCGATGGCCCATCAAATCCCGCCGAACCCGCTCATCAACCTTGGCCGCTAGCAGGCGGTCCTCAAAGGCGTGTCGCAACGAGTAGAGCGAATGACTGTCGGTTTGCAGCAATCCATTTTCCCGCAGGAACTTGTTCACGACACCGGACAGGCTGGCGGAGCTGTCGCGGTAGCGCGGGAAGCCGCCCGGGAAGCCGCGCATGGCCTCCAAGCTGACCCCGGTCAGAGCGATCTTCCGACGCGCCCGGCGGCTCTTGAGTTGGCGGCCCACAGGCTCAATCGAGATGTGGGGCACATTGGCCTTGAGATGAATCGTCTCGGGCGTCAGGGCGGCAATCTCCGAGGGCCTGCATCCGGTGTTGACCATCACCAGCAAGATGGCGCGGGCCTCATCGTTCAAGCCGTCCAGAGCCCCCGGGGCCAAGAGCCTTTCCCGAATCCACACCTCCGAAAAGGGCGGGCGCTTCTTCTTCTCGCCCTCCTTCAAGGACAGGTCCGTAAGGGGCAAGACCAGCCCCAGCCGCTTCATCCGGTTCACCGTCTTGAGCACATCGCCAAGGTGGATCAGGTCCTTGTTCGCGCTGTTGGGCGTCATGTCCTCTTCGGCGATGCGGTCAATCCACCAGTCCCGGAAGGTCAGCATGTCGTCCGGGCTTATCTCGGGCAGGGGCCTGTCACCCACCACGTCCACGAAGTTCTTGACCGCCTTCTTGCGCGGATTCTGCCAGCGCCGAAGCTGGTCTTCGCTCTTGCCCAAGGTCTTGTCCTTGGCGAGTCCCCAGTAGAGTTCCAGCGCCCGCGTCACCGTGATGGGCGGCTCAGAGACGCCACCCAAGAGGGCAGCGGCCTCCACCATGTTCGGTTCGCCCTTGTGCTCTGGCACGGCTTCTATGCGGTCCAGAAGGGCCGTGGTGGGCAGCTCTGCCACCTTGGCGGCGGGCATGAACCGGAAGCCCCGGCGCTCTGCCAGTTCCCGGGCCGCCTCAAAGCGGCGCTCCGCGTCCTCTGTGTCTCCGGCCAGCCGCGCTTCCCAGCCTTCTATCAGCTCTGCCCACGCGGCGTCCGCCTTGAGCTTGGCGAGCTGGGCCGAGTCAGTGTGGAGGCTCTGGGAAATCAGCTCACGCGGCTCTATGGGCGCGAACCGCTTGGGCACCCGGCGGCGCAAATGGTAGTTGTTTCCGATCTTCTTGAGAGACATGGGCGAGCCCCAGCGGCGGACAATGTAGCAAAAATGTGGACAAAAAAGTGGACCATTGTCAACCACGGCTTTACGATGACTTCGGCTAAGTGCCTGAAATCATTGGTAAAATTGATCATTTCCGGGAAGAAAGGTGGCGGAGACGAAGGGATTCGAACCCTCGAGACGGTTTCCCGCCTACTCCCTTAGCAGGGGAGCGCCTTCGACCACTCGGCCACGTCTCCGCCGACCCGTTTAGAGGTCCCGGGAAGGGGAAACAAGGGCTTTTTGTCTGTCTTTGGTCAGGTTCCAATTGATGCCTTAACGGTGGGGCGCCTGGGCCGTCATGCAACGGGAAAACTCCCTGGAAGCGTGGGGAAAGATGGCCTTTTGCATTTCCTCGATGGTGCGAAGCTGGCTGCCCGTCTGCAGATCGGGAGTGTTTTCTTCAGACGCCACGAGCAAGGCGCACGAGAGGAACGCGGCCAAAGCCACCAAGAGTACAAGCACCGGGCAGACTGCTACTTACCGCCACCTTCATGTGTACCCACGCGCGGAAGGCTCATTCCGGCAGGCAGATTTCGGCGCGGGCGATGGCCTTGATCGTGCGGAACACGAGGGCGGCAACCACCACCAGAAGCACGCACAGCAACGCTGTACCGGCCCGGTCATGCAAGATCGAGCCGCTCAGGTCGGCGTAGCGCATGGTGGCGAGGGTCAACGCGGCTATGGGGAAGCTCAGCGCCCAAAAGGACAGGGCGAAGGGTATGCGCAGCACGCCTTTCACCTGTATCAGGGCAATGGCGGCGAACCAGAGGGCGGCGTTGTAGAGGACCCGGGCGAAGGCATCGAGCACGCCTCCGTTCAGTTGCAGCCAGGCGAGGAAGCCGACCGCCGGAGGTGCGATCAGGATGACCAGCGTCGGCAGCAGGCGGCCGGGCAGCGGGTCGTGGAAGGTCAGCCGGTTCATGACCAGCGTCAGCAGCACGAGCCAGAAGATCACACCGACCGAGAAGAACATCCAGGAGATTTCGGGGAAGCCCATGGGCACGCCCGCAACCGGCACAACCACGTTGCCCACCGCCGGGATGAACCAGGCCGGAGAGATGTGCATCGGCTGGAAGGGACGGCGGCCGATCCAGCCCGATATGACCGCCAGCGTCAGCGCGCCCTGGAGTGCCACGCCCGGCAGCCAGAGGGCGAGGGCCGCGGCCGGGGCCTCGGGGCGCAGGGCGGTTGCCATCAGCAGCAGGGAAATGGAAATTGCCGGGAAGAAGGCGAGCTTGACAGGGTGGTGCCACTCTTCGCCGACGGCGCCGGGATGGCGCAGGGCTTTCAGCGCATAGGCGAGGGTCACGCCGATGAAGACCGCGATGGTCAGGGCGAGGGCGGCCCGGCTGGCCATGTGACCCCAGCCGAAGCGCGTCTCGGCAAGGTGCAGGGACAGCGCGACACCGGCGAGGCCCATGACACTGGCGAAGAAGGTCACGGGCAGGTTCTCGAGCCGTGTGCTGCCATGGGGCGTACCGTGCAGCTGTGGTGTGGCGTTGTCCGTCATGATCCGTCTCCCGAATATGCATTTTGCATTTGGAATATATTTGGGCGCGGCGCGTTGACGTGGATCAAGGGACCCCCAGTGGGGGCGGCTTTGCAAGGATGCCGCGCCTGCCGGGCCGTTCCTGCCATTCAGATGCATTGCCAAGACGCGTGCGTTCGGGCGGCGGCTGGATTAGCGTGACTCGCGGAGAGGGGGCGTCGGGCCGGCACGGCTGGACCATGTCCCGAGGTGGAGGAGACACCCGATGGCGGGAAACAGGACGGCGCTTGTCGTTTCGGCGCATGCCGCGGATTTTGTCTGGCGCTGCGGGGGTGCCATCGCGCTGCATGCCGCGCAGGGCGTCGAGGTCACGGTGCTGTGCCTGTCTTTCGGGGAGCGCGGCGAAAGTGCCAAGCTCTGGAAGCAGGAGGGGATGACCCTCGACAGGGTGAAGGCGGTGCGCCGGACGGAGGCAGAGGCCGCGGCAGACGCGCTGGGGGTACATAATCTCGTCTGCCTCGACCTCGGGGACTACCCGCTCGACCTGTCGAAAGACAACAAGATGAAGATCGTCGACGTGATCCGCCGCGTGCAGCCGTCCTTCATGCTGAGCCATTCGCAATACGATCCGTACAACACCGATCACATGAACACGACGCAGGCGGTCCTGGAATGCCGGATGATCGCGCAGGCCTGGGGCCACGATCCGGGCGCAAAGGTTCTGAGGGCGCCGCAGCTTTACCTGTTCGAGCCGCACCAGACTGAGCAGATGGGCTGGAAACCGGACACCTTCCTCGACATCACGCCGGTCTGGGACAGAAAGCGCGCCGCCATCGAGTGCATGGAGGGGCAGGAACATCTGTGGGCCTACTACACGCGGGTGGCCGAGCAGCGGGCCAACCACTTCAAGCGCAACTCCGGCGGCCAGTCGGGCGGGCGGGATTGCCGCTATGCCGAAGGGTTCCAGAGCATCTTCCCGCGCTGCGTGGACAGCCTGTGACAGGAGAGACGCCCGCCATGACCATCACGCAGCCGGTGTTCGATGTTGCCCACCTAGGCCACGTCGAGATGCTGACCGACAGATACGAAGAGAGCCTCGACTTCTTCACCCGGGTCTACGGGCTGAAGCTGTCTGGGGTGGACGCCACTTCCGCCTACCTCCGGGCATGGGACGATTATGAATTCCATTCGCTCAAACTGACCCGGGCGGAGACGACCGGCGTCGGCCATATCGGCTATCGCTGTGCCTCGCCGGAGGCGCTGGCGCGGAGGGTCGCGGCAATCGAGGCGTCCGGTTACAGGACGCAGGGCTGGGTCGAGGGCGACATGGGCCACGGGTCCGCCTTCCGCTTCGAAGATCCGTTCGGCCATGTCTTCGAGCTCTACTACGACACGCGGCGCTACGTCCCGACGGATGACGCCGACCGTCCGGTGCTGAAGAACACCGCCAGTGCCTTCACCGGGGCCGCGCCGCGCCGCATCGACCACGTGAACCTGCTGGCCGCGGACGTGGCCGCCTTCAGGGACTTCATGCAAACCTGTCTGGGCGCCCGGGTGACGGAGTACATCCAGCTCGACAACGGCCGGATCGGCGGCTGCTGGTTCACGGTGAACAACAAGACCTACGACCTTGCCTGCACGGAAGAGCACGGCGGCGGCGACGGGCGCCTGCACCACGTGACCTACGCCACCGACCAGCGGGAGGACATCCTGCGCGCCGCCGACATCTTCCTGCAGAACGGCGTCCACATCGAGACGGGGCCGCACAAGCACGCCATACAGGGGACGTTCTTCCTGTATGTATGGGAGCCCGCGGGCAACCGAGTGGAACTGGCCAATGCGGGCGCCCGGCTGATCCTCGCCCCGGACTGGGAGCCGGTGAAGTGGACCGAAGCCGACCGCAGGAAGGGCCAGGCCTGGGGGCTAAAGACCATCGACACCTTCCACACCCATGGCACCCCGCCGGTGAAGCGACAGGGGCAGTGAAAGCGGAATGCGACGGGACAGAAGGGAGCAGGTGTCGGTGAAAGGCACTTGCGGGGCGCGCCGGGCCGCGATGCGATACGAAGGGAGACCGCGATGAATATTGTCAGACAGAAGATCGAGCGCGCCTCGGCCGAGGTGATCGCGGCGCTGGGGGCGGCGGGTGTCGCGACGGTGCACGAGGCGCAGGGCCGCAAGGGGTGTCTGCGCCCGTACATGCGGCCCATCTGGCCGGGCGCGCAGATCGCGGGCTCTGCCGTCACCATCAGCGCGCCACCTGGCGACAACTGGATGCTGCACGTGGCCATCGAACAACTGCAGGAGAGGGACGTGCTGGTGCTGGCCCCGACATCGCCCTGCGACAACGGCTATTTCGGGGACCTGCTGGCGACCTCGGCCATGGCGCGCGGGTGCCGGGGCCTGGTGATCGAGGCGGGCGTGCGCGACGTGCGCGACCTGGCCGCCATGGGATTTCCGGTCTGGTCGAAGGCGGTCTCGGCCGAGGGCACGGTCAAGGAGACGCTGGGTTCGGTCAATGTGCCGATCGTCTGTGCGGGGCAGGCGATCGAGGCCGGGGACGTGATCGTCGCCGATGACGACGGCGTCTGCGTCGTGCCGCGTGCCTCGGCTCCGGACGTACTCGAAAAAGCCCGCGCCCGCCTTGCGGCGGAGGAGGACAAGCGCGCGCGGCTGGCGGCGGGGGAATGCGGGCTCGACCTCTACGACATGCGGGGGCGGCTTGCGGAGAAGGGGCTGAAATACGTCTGATGGCCAGAGCATCGCGATCCGGGCCAACGGGGCCAGCATGAAGATGGACGAAAGCCGCGGCATTCCCTGCCTGTGGATGCGGGGCGGGACGTCGAAGGGGGCGTATTTCCTAGCGAAGGACCTGCCGCACGGGACGGCTGAGCGGGACGACCTGTTGCTGCGGATCATGGGGTCGCCGGACCCGGCGCAGATCGACGGCATCGGCGGGGGCGATCCGCTTACCTCCAAGGTCGCGGTCCTGTCGCCGTCATCGCGCGCGGATGCCGATGTCGACTACCTATTCCTGCAGGTCTTCGTGGACCGGGCTGTGGTCAGCGACGCGCAGGGCTGCGGGAACATCCTTGCGGGTGTCGGACCGGCGGCCATCGAACGCGGGCTGGTTGCCGTGGCGGGAGATGAGGCACCGGTCCGCATCCGCATGGTCAACACCGGCGAGACGGCGACGGCCTTCGTCGCGACGCCAGGAGGGCGGGTCAGCTACGCCGGAGAGGCGCAGATCGACGGCGTGCCGGGCAAGCACGCCCCGGTCCGGCTGATGTTCGGGGATGTGGCCGGGTCGATGTGCGGGCGCCTGCTGCCCACGGGCCGCGCCGTCGACCACATAGACGGTGTGGCCTGCACGCTGATCGACAACGGGATGCCCTGCGTGATCCTGCAGGCAGAGGCACTGGGGATCACGGGGGCCAAAACCCGCGCGGAATTGGACGAAAACCAAGGCCTCAAGGCGCGGCTTGAGGCGATCCGGCTGAAGGCTGGCCCCATGATGAACCTCGGTGACGTGGCATCGGAGAGCGTGCCGAAGATGACGCTGGTGTCGCCCTCGGCTGCGGGGGCGACCATAGACACGCGGTCCTTCATCCCGCACCGCTGTCACACAAGCATCGGGGTGTTCGCGGCCCAAACCGTGGCAACGGCCTGCATGATCGCAGGCACACCGGCTCAGGCCATGGCGCGCCCGGCACCGGATGGCAGGTTCCGCATCGGCCATCCGTCCGGTGTGACGGAGGTCCTGCTTCAAGGCTCGGTCGAGGACGGGTTCCGGGGCGGCTCCGTCAGGACGGCGCGGCTCCTGTTCGACGGGCGGGTGTTTCCGCGGCCGAGGCAGGACTGACGCGGCGGAGTGCGCCGGATGCACGGCCACGAACCCTCCCGGCTATGCGCGCCGATCAGACGGGTCGGCCCCTGATCGTGCAGACCTCGTGATATATCGCCGCGTCCGGGTCTGCCTCGATCAGCGCCTGGGCTTCGGTCGCGGAGATATGCGCCTTGCCCCCGGCGTCGGTGTAGAAGGCGCAGGCAAAGTCCTTGTCGAACCCGGTCCCGCCCAGCGACCTTTCGAGCGCGACAAAGAAGGAGATGTCCGTCCCGGCGTGCTGCCTGACGATCTGGGCGTGCAGTTTCTCGGGACGATAGCCGTTGGCCGCGAAGAGGTCGAAAAGAACCGGCACGCCGATGCGTGCGCCGAAGTTCAGGATCACGTCGGCAGAGGGGGCGCAGGACCGCAGCCGGCGAAGCAGCGCCTCGTTCAGACCAAGACCCACGGCATTGAAGGGGAAGTCCTCGAAGGCGCTCCACGGATAGTAGTGGGCGATGTGGTCGTCCTCCTGCACGTCGGCGCCGTCGGGCAGGTCGGTCTTGCTGGCCTTGCGGAAGGCGCCGAAGCGCGGGTCGCCGGGATCGGCCACCTGCGGCAGACACCCGATGACCACATCCGCCTTCTGCACCTCGCTCAGGGCGGCGGGGGCGTCGATCAGGCTGACCGCGCCCTCGATGGGATGGAACCGGTGGGCCTCCTGCGGGGCTAGGCTGCCGACGTTGCGTTCGGCCAGCGCGGCCATGCGCGGGTCGAGGTCGCTGCCCGCGACACGTTTGGCACCGCACATCCGCAACAGGAAGGCCGCGTTGACGCCGGTGCCCATGCCCACCTCGTAGACGGTCCTGTCCTCGAGCCCGGCACGCTCCAGCGCGATCTGAAAGGTCTGCGTCCACGGGTCGGACGGGTCGAAGGCGTACTCCGGTGAATGCGGTGTGACGCCGGTGTCCGTTTCCGACACCTGACGGGCGCCGGACAAGTCTGTGTCGGTCATGGGCTTTTCCGTAGCTTCGTCGTGGTGCACGGGGCCGGGACGGCGCCGCGCCGGATCATTCGAGCAAGAGAACCGTGCGGGCCGCGCCGCGCAGGCAATGGTCCGACCGCATGGAGGCGGCGTATCCCCCGGCGTTCAGCAGCACGATCACGTCGTCCTCTTCGGGGGCGGGCATCGCGTGGTCGACGGCCCATTTGTCCAGGGCCTCGTTGACGTTGCCGACCACGGTGAACCGTCCTTCGGGCGCGCTGCGCGGCACGGCGGGCACCGGCTCGCAGGGCAGGCCGTAGAAGGCCGGCTCCATGGCGAGGTTGAACCCGGCGTCGAGGCCTACGAACTCGACCTCCTTGCGGCGTTCGCGATAGGTCACGCGGGTCAACAGGACGCCCGCGTCCTTGATCAGGAAATCGCCCGGCTCCACAGCCACGGTGAAGTCATAGCCGCCATACGCCTGCGCGATGGTTGCGGCCCAGCGGTTCAGGTCCAGCGGGGCGTCGCCCGAACGATGCGGCACGCCGAGGCCGCCGCCGATGTTCACCTCGGTCAGGCCGGTCAGGCGGTCGATGAAGGCGCGGCTGGCGTCGAGCACCGCCGCGAACTGCTCCATCTCCCGGTCGAGATAGCCGCAGCCCGCGTGAAAATGCAGGCGGGTGATCTGCAGGCCGTGCTCCTCTGCGATGGCGATGGCCTCGGGCAGGCGGTCGAGGTAGATGCCGAACTTCGTCGCCTCGATCCCGCTGTATTGCAGCATGTCGCTGCCGCCGTAACCGATGCCGCGATCCGGGTTGATGCGCAGGCCGACCTTCCGTCCCGGGCAGGCGCGCGCGTACTTCCGCAGGGCCGACAGGCTGTCGAAGTTCACGTTGATCGCGTCGAAGCGGGAGAGGAAGGCGATGTCCTCCGTGCCGAGCGACGTTCCGGTGAAGGAGATGTCCTCTTCACGAAAGCCGCAGGACAAGGCGTGCAGCAGCTCTTCCGGCGAGCAGATGTCGGCCCCGCACAGGTCCTGCGCCGCGAGGTAGGACAGATACTGCGGCGTGCGGTTTGCCTTGATCGCGTAGTACACGCGGTGGCCCAGACCGGCGGGCGCAAGTGCCGCGTCCATGGCCCGGTGCAGGCTGCGCAGCTTGTCGATCACCCGCGGCGCCCGGATCACGTAGGCGGGCGTGCCGGTCTTGCGGGCCAGTGCGTCAAGGTCTGCGGTCCCGAGGTGCAGGCGCCCGTGACGGTAGGCCAGGTCCTCGCGCTGCCACCACGGGGCAGGGGGCGCCGTTGTCTTCGTGGTTGCCCCGGTCGCGGGTGTCGCAACGGTGGTTTCAGACATGCGTCGCGCTCTGCTCGGGTCCTTTCGCGGAGGCCGCGGCGACGAGGGCGAATTCGCGCAGGTCGGGCGAGGAATACAGCAGGCGGATGTCGGTGCTTTCGCCGGTCAGGCAGGCGGTCACCCGGTCGCTGTCGGTGAAATCGCCATCGACAAGCACGTCCAGCGGCAGCCCGCAGTCGCTGCGGCCGACAACGGCCTGCTTGATGCGGAGAACGGTCAGCGGAGCGGAGAGGCCACGGCAATCGATGAAGCTGGTCGGTTGTTGTGTCATGTGGTGTCCCTGATACGTTGTGCGGCACGGGCCGCGATGGAAATGAGGGGTGGCAGTCTCAGATGTCGCCCGCGGCGAGGTCGGCCTTCGCCTGTGCAAGGGCGTCCGACAGTGTCGCGATAATGCGGTCGATATCGGGCCGGTCGATGATCAGCGGCGGCGACAGGATGCAAAGGTTCTCGTAGGGGCGCACCAGCAGGCCGGCCTCCTGGCAATAGGCATCGACCTTCTGGGCAAGCGCGATGTTGGCGGCGTTGGGTCCGGCCCCTTCTCCGGTCCAGCACTCGACGCAGGCCATCAGGTGATCGCCGCGCACCGTGTAGACGATGGGATTGTCGCGCAGTTCGCGCAGCCGCTGGATGAAGTAGGGGCCGACGTCGCGCACGTGGCCGCAGATGTCCTCCTGTTCCATGATCTCGATGTTGGCGAGCGCCACGGCGCAGGCCACCGGATGACCGGAATAGGTGAACCCGTTGGAAAAGACCGGCTTGTCCTTGGGCGCGGCCTCGGCCAACGCGTCGGAAATCCGGTCGGAGATCAGCACAGCGCCAAGCGGCTGGTAGCCGGAGGTCAGGCCCTTCGCGGTGATGATCATGTCGGGCTGGATGCCGAAGCGGGCCTCGGACGCGAAGAAGTGCCCCAGACGTCCGAAGCCGGTCACCACCTCGTCCGAGATATAGAGGATGTCGTGCTTCCGGCAGAGATCGAAGGTGGCCTTCTGATAGCCCTCGGGCGGGGTCAGCACGCCGCCCGAGGCGAGGATAGGCTCCGCGATGAAACAGGCGATGTTGTCGGCGCCGATGCGGGCTATCTTTGCCTCCATCTCGTCCAGAAGTTGCTGAAGCTTCTCCGCGCCGGACAGGTTCGAACGGTCGGGGTCGTGTCCCGGGCTCGACAGGTGGTGGACGAAGTCGGTCTCGTACTGGAAATGCGTGCGGTCGGCGTCCTTGCCGGACAGCGACTGCGTCAGGTAGGTGCCGCCGTGGTAGGCGTTGATGCGCGACAGGACATGCCGCTTTTCGGGCCGTCCCTGTGCAGCGAAGTGGTAATGCGCGATGCGGATCGCGGATTCCACCGCCGTCGAGCCGCAGGTGGTGAAATGCACGCGGTTCAGGTCGCCGGGCGCAAGCTGCGAGAGCCGTTCAGCCAGCCGCGCGGCGGGTTCGCTCGAAAGATCGCCGAAGGGGGTGTAATAGGCCATGCGGCGGGCCTGGTCGGCCATTGCCTCCGCCAGCTCCTCGCGCCCGTAGCCCAGCGTCATGCACCACATGCCACCGATCGCGTCGAGGTAGGTCTTGCCTGAACTGTCGCGCACGCGCACGCCCTTCGCCTGGCTGATCACCAGTGAGGTCTGTTCGCCCAAACCGCTCAGATCGGCCCAGGGATGCAGGACGTGCCGTGCGTCGGCCTCCGAGGCCGTCTCTGCCGGTATCGTCTCAGCGGTCTCCGTTTCGGACAGTGAATGGGCCAGTGTCTCCATGGTGCGGTTTCGCCTCTCGTTGGGGCGCGCGAACGCCCTCTCGCCGGCCCTGCCGGACCGCCTCGTTCCATCGTCGGCCTTGAACGGCCTCTTCGCTGTGATGCGGTTCCGCAGGCGCGCGTTCGCGTCTTCGCTGCATTGCGCGGGCCGGGTGCCGAAAGGCGTGCCGCGCGTGTCACCGCTGCATGAGAGGCCTCTCATGTGCGGGATCAGTGTCCCGCGCGGGCCTTCCTGCCGTGCGTTCAGACTACCCGTCTGAGGCGAGAACTGAACCCGCCGCGCCAAGGTTTTTCGGCAAGCGGCCCGATTGGCCGCAATATCCACGCTCCTGCACGATCTTTAGGCAGGAATTGTCCCGTCGGCGCAGGTCAGGATACGCCGCGGGTCCATTTGCCTGTGTCTTTTTCCCGCATATGCCGAACTGCCGGGACCACGTTCCGCGCCGCCGCTTGCTGCGCGAACGCAGAGTTTGGTGAAACGGTGCAACTTCCCGATTGACGCATTTATCAGATTTGGGAATTGTCCCGAATATGGGAATCGCGCTTCAATCCGACTCGGTCAGTCTCGCCTCGCACCTGAAGTCCATGCGGGTGGACCGCGGGATGACCCTGAACGATCTCGAAGCGCGGTCGGGCGTCAGCCGGGCCACGCTGTCGCGGATCGAAAACGCCGAGGCCAGCCCGACCGCCGAGACGCTGGGCAAGCTGGCCACCGCCTTTTCGGTTCCGATATCCCGGCTGATCGCGCCGCTCGACGATGTCTTCGTGCCGCTGGTCAAGGGAGAGATGCAGACGGTCTGGACGGACGCGGAGGCAGGCTTCACGCGCCGCGTCGTTTCACCGCGCACCGGGGCGCTGAGTTTCGAGGTGATCGAAGGCACGTTGAAGCCGTCCGCGCGGATTTCCTATGACAGCCCGTCCGTGGCGGGGCAGGAGCATCACCTCGTCCTGCTCGAAGGGCGGCTGAGGCTGACGGTCGGGGGGGAGGCGCATGACCTGCGCCCCCGGGACTGCCTGCGCTACGCGCTCTACGGTGCGACGCTTTTCGAAGCCGGGGAAGACGGCGCCCGGTACATCCTCTGCATCAGATAGGACAGACGACCGTGACACTGGAGATCGTCAAGATAACGGAAATGCATCGGTACGCCTCCGGGCTGGGGCGGGTGCTGGCCGACAGCGTGACCGACGGGGCGGCCATCAGCTTCATGCAGCCCTTCACGGCACAGGAAGGCGCGCGCTGGTTCGAGACCTCGGTCTTCCCGGACGTGGCCGCCGGGGGGCGCGTCCTGTTCGGCGCGCTGAAGGACGGCGAGGTGGTGGGGACCGTGCAACTGTTGATCGCCATGCCCCCGAACCAGCCGCACCGGGCCGAGATCGCGAAGATGATCGTGCATCCCGGCAGCCGCCGTCAGGGCATCGGGCGCAGGCTCATGCTGGCGGCGCTGGAGGAAGCCCGGGCGCGGAAGAAGACGCTTGTGACGCTCGACACCCGGACCGGCGACCGGGCAGAGCCGCTATATGCCTCGGTCGGGTTCGAGGTGGCCGGGGTCATCCCCGACTTCGCCTTCGATCCCGATGGCAGCGCGCTCCACCCGACGACCTACATGTACATGAAGCTGTGAGGTCCGGGGCCACCGGATCGCCGCTCAGGTCCGGTCGCCGATGACGGCGCGCAGCATCTCGCGCTCTTCGCCCGTCAGGTCGGTGAGCGGAGACCGGACAGGCCCCGTTTCGAACCCGCGCAGGGCGACGCCCGCCTTGATGGCAGATACGGCATAGCCGGTCTTGCGGTCGCGGACCCTGGCGAACGGATAGTAGAAGTCGCGCAGCATCGCCTCGCAGGTGGCATCGTCGCCCGCCAGGAACGCGTTGTGAAACTTCAATGCGGTCTCGGGGACGAAATTGAAGACGGCAGAGGAATAGGTGTCCACGCCCGCGCCGCGATAGGCCTGTGCAAAGAGTTCATGCGTGGGCATGCCGCCGATGTAGGCCAGCCTGTCGCCCAGCCCGACGGTGATGCGCTTGACCGTGTCGATGTCGCCGGTCCCGTCCTTGAAGCCGATCAGGTTGGGGCAGTCCTCGGCCAGCCGCGCCAGCGTCTCTGCCGACACCACCGACTGACCGCGATTGTAGACGATCACCCCCATGCGCGTCGCCTTGCAGACGGCGCGGATGTGCGCCTCGATCCCGTCCTGCGGCGCGCCGATCAGGTAGTGCGGCAGCAAGAGGATCCCGTCGCCGCCCGCCGCCTCGATCTCGCGGGCGAGGTCGCAGGCCATCCGTGTGCCATAGCCGCAACCCGCGATGATGGGATCGTTTGGCTGTGCCACGCGGGCGGTGCGGACGACCTCCACGATCTCGGACGGGGTAAGGGAGAACATCTCTCCGGTGCCGCCGGCAACGATCAGCCCGGCGATCGGATGCGGCGCCAGCCACTCGAGATGCGCGGCAAAGGCTTTGGGGTTGAAGGCGTCGTCCGCGTCGAACGGCGTGACCGGGAAGGACAGGAGACCGGAGCGGATGATGTCGCGCAGCGCGCTGGGGTCGATCATGGGACCAATTTTCTTGGCAGGGCGAAAAATGGCCTGCGCCGCCGGTGGCGGGCAGGGTCATGGGCCGGGATCAGGTTGGTCGCAGGCTGCACCCCGCGTGGCGCGATTGCAAGATGCCGGGTCCGTCAAAGGCCACCGGGCGATTGGACCGCCGGGGCAGGACGAAACGCGTTCCCGGCCTCCGGCGCCACACGGACTGTGTGACAGGTTCCGGCCTGCATCCCTTGATTTCCGGGGCCAAGGCCTGTCTTCTGGCGGAAATGACGGGTCCGGCTGCGGCCTCCCGCCCCAACGAACAGCGAGGTTCCATGACCCTCATCCTGGCCATCGACCAAGGCACCACGTCCACCCGCTCGATCCTCTTCGACACCGATCTGAAGATCGTGGCGACGTCACAAGAGGAATTCGACCAGCACTATCCCGCGTCCGGCTGGGTGGAGCACGACTGTTCCGACCTCTGGACGACGACGGCAGCCACCTGTCGCGGCGTGATGGAAAAGGCCGGGGTGCGCGCCGGGGACATCGCCGCCATCGGCATCACCAACCAGCGCGAAACGACGCTCGTCTGGGACCGCAAGACCGGCAAACCCATTCACAACGCCATCGTCTGGCAGGATCGCCGCACGTCCGAGTTCTGCAAGGGACTGAAGGCGGAGGGTTTCGAGGAGACCGTCACCGACCGCACCGGGCTTCTGCTCGACCCCTATTTCTCGGGCACGAAACTGGCCTGGCTGCTCGACAACGTCGAAGGCGCGCGCGAACGGGCAGAGGCGGGCGAACTTGTGTTCGGCACGGTCGATACCTGGCTGGTCTGGCACCTTACCGGTGGGGCGGAGCACCTGACCGATGCGACCAATGCCGCGCGGACGATGCTCTATGACATCCGCAAGGGCCGCTGGTCGAAGACGATCTGCGACAAGCTGGGCATCCCCATGTTGATGCTGCCCGAGGTGCGCGACTGTGCCGCCGACTTCGGCGAGACCCGTGCGGACCTGTTCGGTCAGCCGATCCCGATCCGCGGCATCGCTGGCGATCAGCAGGCGGCGACCATCGGGCAGGCATGTTTCAAGCCGGGGATGCTGAAGTCGACCTACGGCACTGGCTGCTTTGCCCTGCTGAACACCGGGGACGAACCCGTCCGGTCGAACAACCGCCTGCTGACGACCATCGCCTACCAGCTGGACGGCAAGCCGACATATGCGCTGGAAGGGTCGATCTTCATCGCCGGGGCCGTCGTGCAATGGCTGCGCGACGGGCTGAAGATCGTGCGCAACGCCGCCGAGACGCAACCGCTGGCCGAACGCGCCGACGATGCGCAGGAGGTCATCCTGGTGCCCGCCTTCACCGGGCTGGGCGCGCCCTACTGGAACGCCGAGTGCCGGGGTGCCGTGTTCGGACTGACGCGCAACTCGGGGCCGGAGGAGTTTGCCCGCGCCGCGCTGCAGTCGGTGGGCTTCCAGACCCGCGACCTGCTGGAGGCGATGAAAGCCGACTGGTCGTCGGGCGGCGACGACACGGCGCTGCGCATCGACGGCGGCATGAGCGCCTCGGACTACGCGATGCAGTTCCTGTCGGACATCATCGACGCACCGGTGGAGCGGCCCCCGGTGCTGGAGACGACGGCCACCGGCGCGGCGTGGCTCGCCGGCACCGCGGTCGGCATACTGCCCGACATGGAGAGTTTCGCGGCGGGCTGGAGCGCCGAGAAACGCTTCGAACCCGACATGGCGGAGAACCGGCGCAGCGCCAGCTATGCCGCGTGGAAGAGGGCGGTGGAGGCCACCATCGGCTTCGCGTCTTGAGCCTGATCGTCCCGGCTAGAACCGTCTCGGGCCGCGGGAGCCGCAGCGCGGTACTTGAGGCCGTCACGCCGCTGCGGGGCGCCATCATCGTCGTGCGCGGGCAGTCGGTGCCCTGGGTCGACGTGCTGCTCGCGGAACTGATGGCGGCGGGCCGGCCGGTGTTTCCGGTGATCGCAATGGGCGAGGCGTCTCTGCCGCAGGTCGAGGCACTGGTCTCCGAGTTGCGCGACTCGGGGGCGGGGATCGTGGTGGCGATCGGCGGCGGTTCGGTCATCGACCTGGGCAAGGCGTTGGCGGCACTTGTGCCTGCGCCGGGCGGGGTTCTCGACCATCTCGAAGTGGTCGGTGCCGGGCAACCGCTGGCCGAGCCTCCCTTGCCGCTGATCGCGGTCCCCACCACGGCGGGCACCGGCGCCGAGGCCACGAAGAACGCGGTGATCGACGTGCCGGACCACCGCCGCAAGGTCAGCCTGCGCGATCCGCGCATGGTGCCGGGGCTGGCGGTGCTCGACGCCGATCTGACGGACGGTGCGCCATGGCCGGTGACGCTGAGCACCGGCATGGACGCGCTGACGCAACTGATCGAGGCGTTCGTGTCCATCAGGGCCACGCCCGAAACCGATGTCCTGTGCCGTGCGGCCATCCCGTTGGCGGCAGGGGCCTTGTCCCGCCTTTCGAAGGGAGAAGACCCGGACGCCCGACAGACGATGCTTGTCGCCGCTCACCTGAGCGGCATTGCCCTCGCGAACGCTGGATTGGGCGCGGTGCACGGGCTGGCCGGAGTGTTGGGCGGACGCACGAAGGCGCCGCACGGGGCGATATGCGCGCGGCTCCTGCCCCCTGTGCTGAAGGTCAACCGGGAGGCCTGCCTGGCTGCGTGTCTCGACACCGGGCGCTTCGACGAGGTCGACGAGATGGTGGCGCGCGGCATGGGGCGACCGGGCGAAACCGCTGCGGACCTGTTGCGCGAATTGATGTCGGGAACGGATATCCCGGGCCTTGGCGCCTTCGATGCGGAGGCGGTGGCCGAGGAGTCGCTGCAATCTTCCTCCATGAAGGGGAACCCGGTCCAACTGACTGTACCGCAACTGGTTTCCGTTCTCGGATCTGCGGCCTGAGACAGCCCTGTTACCGTTAGCATTTTCCGCGGTCGAATCCGGATTCAACTCAAGGTTGCCGCGCGCGCAATTGCGACCGGAATAGGGCTTAATAGTACACTGTTAAATCCTGTAAATGCGCCTCCGTGATGAAAAAATGATCATATTCTCATGCTCGTGAACAAGTCCGATTGGATGGCTATTCGCGGTGCCGCGTAATTTTAATAGTAAAATCAACATACTGCAGGAGATACTTGAAATCCGCAGACGGGTTCCACCAGTTGCGGTCCCCGCGATGAAACAAGTTGCAATTTACACCCGGCAGTCAAATGGTTTACCGATTTTGATGATGCAGATCGAAACTCCGCTTCCAAGCCGCCGTGAGCGGACCGTGTCGCAAGCCGTCTTTGGCTGTGCTGCACGTGGCCGTTCGGTGACTGGAAACCGGGGCAAAGGAAAACCTTCAAAGACCGATCCCCGGCTAACGGGGCATGCATCGACAATCCAACAAGCGAGGACCACATGAAAACCAAACTGATGACCGTCGCTGTCGCAACAGCCATGGCCGCCGGTGCCGCCGGCGCTGCCACGCTCGACGACGTGAAGGCAGCAGGCTCTCTGAAATGCGGCGTGAGCCAAGGCCTTCCGGGCTTCTCTGCCACCAACGACGCGGGCGAATGGACCGGCATCGACGTCGACTACTGCAAGGCGCTGGCCGCTGCGGTTCTGGGCGATGCGAATGCCGTCGAGTATGTCTCGCTCTCCGCGAAGGACCGCTTCACCGCGCTGTCCTCCGGCGAGATCGACGTGCTGTCGCGCAACACCACCTGGACCATCACCCGTGACACCGACCTCGGCATCACCTTCGTCGGCGTGAACTACTACGACGGTCAGGGCATGATGGTTCCGGCCGGTCTGGGCATCAAGTCGGCGCTGGAACTGGATGGCGCGACCATCTGCACCAACACCGGCACCACCACCGAGCTGAACATCACCGACTACTTCCAGCAGCACGACATGACCTTCGAACTGGTCGCGCTGGAGAACTCGGACGAGGTGATCGCAGCCTACGGCGCCGGCCGTTGCGACGTCTTCACCACCGACCGTTCGGGTGTGGCCGCAGAGCGTCTGAAGCTGGCGGATCCGGAAGCGCACGTCGTCCTGCCGGAAACCATCTCCAAGGAGCCGCTCGGGCCGTCCGTCCGCGCCGGTGACGAGCAGTGGATGAAGATCGCCAAGTGGGTGCTGTTCGGCGTGATCGAAGCCGAAGAGTACGGCATCACCTCCGAGAACGTCGAAGAGATGATGAGCTCCGAGAACCCGTCCGTGCAGCGTATCCTGGGTGTTGGCGACAACAACTACGGCGCGTCGCTCGGCCTCGAAGCGGACTTCATCAAGAAGGCCGTCGAGCAGGTCGGCAACTACGGCGAGATGTACGAGCGCAACGTCGGCCCCGACACCCCGCTGAAGCTGGACCGCGGCGTGAACAACCTGTGGAACAACGGCGGCTTCATGTACGCACCGCCGATCCGCTGATCGGACGAGGCGAACGGCCGGTCGTCCACCGACCGGCCTGAACTGAACCGCGACCCATCAAGAACGGAAAGGGGCGGAGGCATGCCTCTGCCCCTTTTCCAATAAAACAAGCGGGGAACATCCATGACATCTGTGACCGACAGCGACGGCCAGCAGGGGACAGAGGAACGCAGGGGTCTTGCGGCGCTGGTCTTCGACAGCCGCGCGAGATCGCTTTTCTTCCAGGGCGTGCTCGCCCTCATCATCATCGGGCTGATCTGGCTCGCGCTGCAGAACGCCGCGCAGAACCTGGCCGATCAGAACAAGGAATTCGGCTTCGACTTCTTCGACAGGCCGTCCGACATCCAGATCCTGACCACATTCGGGACATGGCTTCTGGATTACGAACCGGGGCAGAGCACGATCTTCGACGTGTTCCTCCTGTCCATCGCCAACACGCTGATCGTGGCGATTGCCGGCATCTTCTTTGCGACGATCTGGGGTTTCCTGCTCGGGATCTTCCGGCTGTCGAGCAACTTCGTGCTGCGCGGCTTTGCCACCGTCTACATCGAGCTTCTGCGCAACGTGCCCCTGCTGCTCCAGATCTTCTTCTGGACGGCGGTGATGCGGATCGTGGCGCCGTCCGAGCGCGGCGTCTACTACACGCTCGTGCCCGGCCTGCTCCAGTTCGACGCGAAGGGCATCTACGGTCCGTTCCCCATCGTCGAGGATGGGTTCATCTTCACGCTGGTGGCCTTCATCGCCGCATGTGTCGGGGCCTGGGCCTACGCCAGATGGGCCAAGAAGAGGCAGGACAAGACGGGCCAGCCGTCCCCGGTCCTCCTTGTGACGCTGGGCCTGATCGTCGTCGTCCCGACACTGGTCTACCTGGTCTCCGGGCGCCCGGTCACCATCGAGTGGCCGAACTACGTGACCGAGGGACCGATCTTCCGCCAGGGCTTCGAGATGGGTGTCGGCAGCTACATTGCGCCGGAGTTCATGGCGCTCTTCCTCGCGCTCTTCACCTATACGGCGGCCTTCATCGCGGAAATCGTCCGTGCCGGGATCCAGGCCGTGCCGGAGGGCCAGTCCGAGGCCGCAGGCGCGCTGGGTCTGCCGGACGGCCTGACGATGCGCAAGGTGGTTCTGCCGCAGGCGTTCCGAGTGATCGTCCCGCCGCTGACCTCCCAGTACCTGAACCTGACCAAAAACAGCTCGCTGGCGGCTGCCATCGGCTATCCGGAACTGGTCGCGGCCTTCGCGGGAACGATCCTGAACCAGGTGGGACGCGCGATCGAGATCATCGCCGTGGTGATCCTCGTGTACCTCACCATATCGCTGCTGACGTCGGCCTTCATGAACTGGTTCAACAACCGCGTCGCGCTGGTCGAACGGTAAGGGGGACGATCTGATGCAAGAACACGAAACAGATCACTGGGTCCGCACCCACGAAGCGCCCGTTCTGCCCGCTCCGCCGACCGAGGTCGGTCTGCGCGGCTGGCTGTGGCGGAACATCTTCGCCTCGATGTCGGACTTCACCAGCCCCGGCAAGGCCGTGGGCTCGGTCATGATGATCCTGATCACCGTCTTCGCCGCGTATTCGCTGGTGTGGATGACATGGACGCTGCTGGACTTCGCCGTCTTCAATGCGACCTTCTCCGACCCGGAGGGGCTGAAGCGCGAGGCCTGCTTCGTCAACCCGACCGGGGCCTGCTGGCCGTTCGTTCAGGCGAAGTGGTACCAGTTCATGTTCGGCTTCTACCCGGAGGAAAACGTCTGGCGGGTGAAGCTGTCGATGCTGATCCTCGCGGTCGGCATCGCGTGGCTGATCTTCCCGCTGCCGCATCGCGGCAAGGTGGCGGCTTTCATGCTGACCGGGTTTCCGGTCATCGCCTTCGTCCTGCTCAACGGCATGCCGGTCGAGGAAGACGGCGACCTCGGCCACATCTTTGCCGGTGCATGGTTCCCGCTGGTGCTGTCGGCGGTGATCTTCGCCGCTTGGTGGCTGGCCAATTCCGGACGGTTCGGGGACGTGGGGTCGGCCTTCGCTCCGGCGCTGCTGATCGCGGCGAGCGGGCTGGCGCTTTGGGGCGGGTTGCCGCTGGTGACCATGGCCATCGACCTGGCGCTCGGCACCGAAGTGGTCGAGACCAACAAGTGGGGCGGCCTGACCATCACGCTGGTGGTGGCGATCTTCGGCATCGTGATCTCGCTGCCGGTGGGGATGCTGCTGGCACTTGGTCGGCGGTCGAACGCACCGATCATCAAGTACACCTCGGTGATCTTCATCGAGGTGGTGCGGGGCATCCCGCTGATCTCGGTGCTGTTCTTCGCCTCGGCGATGCTGCCCTACTTCCTCGAACCGGGGGTGGACTTCAACAAGCTGCTGCGCGCCATGATCGGCGTGGTGCTTTTTGCCTCCGCCTACATGGCAGAGGTCATCCGGGGGGGTCTTCAGGCCATTCCGAAGGGCCAGTACGAAGGCGGCATGTCGCTGGGGCTGAGTTTCTGGCAGCAGATGCGGCTGATCATCATGCCGCAGGCGCTGACCACGGTGATCCCGGGGATCGTGAACACCTTCATCGGCCTGTTCAAGGACACCACGCTGGTGCTGATCATCTCGATCTTCGACCTGCTGGGCATCCTGAACAACACCCTGAAGGACCCCGAATGGTCCACGCCCACGACGGCCTATACCGGCTATCTCACCATCGCGCTGATCTACTGGGTCTTCTGCTTCGGCATGTCCCGGTATTCGGTCCACATGGAACGCAAGCTCGACCGCTCGAACCGCTGAGGAACACATCATGACAGAACCAATGACAATGGAGGCCCCGGCGGCCAGGAAGCTGGAAGTCTCCGACGAGGTGGCCATCGAGATCCGCGGCATGAACAAGTGGTACGGCCAGTTCCACGTCCTGCGCGACATCGACCTGACGGTCTTCCGCGGCGAGCGGATCGTGATCTGCGGGCCCTCCGGGTCCGGCAAGTCCACGCTGATCCGCTGCATCAACGCGCTCGAGGAACACCAGAAGGGCTCCATCGTGGTGGACGGCACGCGGCTGACGTCCGATCTCAAGAACATCGACAAGATCCGGTCCGAGGTCGGCATGTGCTTCCAGCACTTCAACCTCTTCCCGCATCTGACGATCCTCGAGAACTGCACGCTGGCCCCGATCCACGTCCGCAAGACGCCGAAGAAAGAGGCCATCGAGACCGCCATGCACTTCCTGCACAAGGTCAAGATCCCCGATCAGGCGGGCAAGTACCCCGGGCAGCTTTCGGGCGGTCAGCAGCAGCGTGTGGCCATCGCCCGCTCGCTCTGCATGAAGCCGCGCATCATGCTGTTCGACGAACCGACCTCGGCGCTCGACCCGGAGATGATCAAGGAGGTGCTCGACACCATGATCGAACTGGCCGAGGAGGGGATGACCATGCTCTGCGTGACCCACGAGATGGGCTTTGCGCAGGCGGTGGCGAACCGCGTGATCTTCATGGCCGACGGCCAGATCGTCGAACAGAACGAACCCACGCGCTTCTTCAACAATCCGCAGAGCGAACGCACCAAGCAGTTCCTGAGCCAGATCATCGGCCACTGACTGCGGCGGACACGACAGGGGAAGGGCGGTCCAGGGGCCGCCCTTTTCCTATGGCAGAACGCCGAGGTTGAACGCGCCCTGCCAGAGCGACAGCAGGGTCTCGCGCCGCTGCTGGTCCAGCGCCACCAGCAGCGGAGGCGACAGGGGGATCGGGCGGCGGGCGCTTTGCAGCAGCGCGGTCTCGGACGGGTCATGTTCCATCACCAGCCCGGCGGCGCGCAGGGCGTCGCGCGCCTGCGGTGACAGCAGGAAATCCAGCAGACGCACGGCGGCGGCCTTGTTGGGCGCGGTGCGCGGGATCATGAAACCGCGCGACAGGATCAGCGTGTAATCCTCCGGCTGGATCACGCCCACGTTGGGCGTGCTGTCGCTGGCGACGTAGGACCCGAGGACGTTGTAGGCGATCAGGAACCGTCCCTCCGCCACAGCGTCGATGATCTCGGACGAGCAGCAGGTGGCCACCGCCTGCACGCGGGCGAACCCTTCGAGCATGGCGCCGAAGGTCGTGGCCTCAAGGCTGTCGGCATGGGCGAAGAGATAGCCAAGCCCTGAGGCCGCGATGTCGTAGGTCGCTATGCGCCGCTGCAGGAGGTCGGGGCGGTTGCGCATCATGTCGAGCAGGGCGAACCGGCTGCGCGGCACGTCGTCCCCCTTGAACGCGCCGAGGTTGTAGATGATGACGGCCGGTTCCTCGGTGATGCCCCAAAGCTCGTCGCGCCACCGGCGGGAGGCGGGCAGGGCGGCGGTGCTCTCTGACCGATAGGTGTGTCCGCAGGCGGCGTTCACCAGCCAGACAAGCTGATGCACGCCTGAGGACAGGACCGCGTCGGCGGCGGGAATCCTGCCCGCGCAGGCGTCGCGGCTGTTGCGGAACAGGTTGTTGGAGCCCCACTGTTCGTAATTCACCGACAGATCGGGATTGGCCTCCACGAACCGCTCCATCACCGGCCGGATGATGTCGATGTCCGTCGTCGACCGGACGTCCAGACGGCTTGCCCCGGTGCCGAAGGTGGTCCGGTCTTCCTGAGCGGCCGCGGCCCGGGGGAACAGCGCGCACATCAGGATGAGGCAGAGCAAGCGCGTCATGCCGGATCCTCCCGCGCGGTGTCGTCTGCGGGCAGGACAAGCGCCACGCGGAACCCTTGATCGGTGCGATTCATGTCCACCCGCCCGCCGGAGGCCGTCGCCACGGCAGCCACGATGGAAAGCCCCAGGCCCACGCTGTCCTCCCGCGATGTCTTGGTCCGTTCGAAGCGCGCGCCGAGGGAGGCGATGACCGCGTCGTGCGGGCCGGTGCCGGTGTCTTCCACCCAGATCACGGCCTCCGCCCCGCTGAGTTCGGTGCCGATGGTCACTGGCGGCTTGCCATGTTTCAGCGCATTCGACAGGAGGTTCTTCGCCGCCTGACCCACGGAAAACGGGTCCGCCACGGCGATCACGGCGTCCTCTCCGATGGCCAGCCGGACCTCTGCCCCCGGGGACAGCAGTTCGTGGTCGCGCCGCTCGATCAGGTCCAGCGCCACCTCGCGGAGGTCGAAGGCCACGCGGGGCACGCTGTCGCCGCGGTGGATGACCATGGCCCGGGACAGCAGTTGGTCCAGCAGGTCGCCCAGAGACCGCGTCCGCGCCAGCAGCATTCCAAGCGGACGGCTGGGCGGTGTGCCGTCGCCCGCCATGGTCTCTGCCTGCACGCGGATCGCGGCGACGGGCGTGCGCAACTGGTGCGCCGTGTCCGAGATCAGGTTGCGCATCCCGTCGATCTGCTTGTCGAGGCGCTGCATGAAACGGTTGAGCGACTCCAGCATCACGCGCAGTTCCTGCGGACGCCCCTCCACCGGCATCGGCGTCAGGTCGTAGGGGTCGCGGCGCGCGAGGTCGGAGGCCAGTGCCTCCAGCGGCCGCACGGCCGAGCGGACGGCAAACCAGGCGATCACCAGCAGCGCGATCCCGGCAAAGGCCAGCGGCACCAGCGCGTCGAGCGCAAGATCCAGCGTCATCGCCTGCCGTGCCGAGAGCGTCTGCCCCACGGTGACCGACACGTTGCCGGAAAAGTCGCGCTCGGCAAAGCGGCGGACGACACGGACAAAGCGCGCGGCCTCGCCCTGCATGCGGTCGTCGAAGAACTGGAGGAGCGCGGCACGATCCGAGCTTTCCGACGGCTCGAACCTGTCGGAGAGGCCGGTCACGAGTTGCCCGTCGGGGCCGCGCACGTCGTAGTGGATGCGGTCGTCGGGTGCCTGGGCCAGCAGTTCGAAGGCCGAGACGGGCAAGTCCACCACCGCTTTGCCGTCCTGGATGCGGATCGATTCCGCGATGTCGTTCGCCGCGCCCAGCAGCAGGCGGTCGTAGGTCTGCCGCGCCGCCGAGCGACCGTTGATCCACGTCCAGACCGAGACCAGCATGCCACCCAGCAGCAGCAGCAGGATGACCGCGGACAGTACGCGGCCGGTCAGGCTGCGGATCGGGCGGTGCAGGTCAATCATCCGTCCCGATCCGATAGCCGACGCCGCGCTGGGTCGAGATCGACACGCCGCTGCCGGTCAGCTTCTTGCGCAGCCGGGCGACATACAACTCGATGGCGTTGATCCCGACGTCCGCGTCGTCGAACCCGAAAAGCGAGTCGTAGAGGCGCTGCTTGGACAGGACCTGACCGGGATGCCGCAGGAATGTGGCCAGCACGGTCGCCTCGCGCCGCGTCAGGTCGAGCCTGCGGTCGCCGATGGTCGCGGTCATCTCGGACGGAGAGAAACCGAGGTTCGCAAGCTGGATCAGGTCGGCCTTCGGCCCCGTCTCGCGCCGGACGATGGCCCGCAGCCGCGCCTCCAGTTCGCGTTGTTCGAAGGGTTTCACGAGGTAGTCGTCGGCGCCGATGTCCAGCGCGTCGACCCGGTCGTCCACCGTCCCGAGTGCCGTCAGCATCAGCACCGGCGTCCGGTCGCCGCCCGCCCGCATTTCTCGCAGCAGCGCCAGTCCGGAGCCGTCCGGCAGGTTGATGTCGAGGATCACGGCATCGTAGGTCTGGACCGCCCGGTGGTCGCGTGCGCCTTCGAGGTCGACGGCATGGTCGCCCACGATGCCGGCCTGGCTCAGGCGCGCGATGACCCCTTCGGCAAGGTCCGTGGCGTCTTCGACCATCAGCACCCGCATGTCCGGGACGTCCCTTTCATTTCTGCCGAATTCCGCGCCGCTTTCCGGCCTTTGACAGCTTCACGACAGCTTCCTTCGCTACGTCCTTTGTCTAACCCGTAACGAGGGAGGCTGCAAAGGCAGTCGTGACTACGGGGAATGTCGGGCAGTCGCCTCTCGCGGCTGCCAATGTGGAGGAAAATGACATGATCAAAGCAACCCGGCTCGTCGTGGCCGCGGCACTCGTGGGCGTATCCGCCCTTGCCGCCAGCGCGCAGGAAAACCCGGAATGTATCGCACCGGCCAACCCGGGCGGTGGCTGGGACTTCACCTGCCGTCAGGTGGGCAAGTCGCTGCAGGACCTCGGCCTGATCGACAAGACCATGCAGGTCGTCAACCTCGCCGGTGGCGGCGGTGGCGTGGCCTACGCCGAAGTGGTGAACAAGCGTAACGACAGCAACGACCTGATCGTCGCGGCATCCTCGGCCACCGCGACCCGCCTCGCGCAGGGCGCGTATCCGGGCAACACAATGGACCAGGTGCGCTGGCTCGCGTCGGTCGGAGCGGATTACGGCGTGATCGCCGTCGCCGCCGACTCCGAGATCGACACGCTCCCCGCGCTGCTCGACCAGATCAAGGCGGATCCGACCACGATCTCCGTTGCGGGCGGGTCGGCCGTGGGCGGCTGGGACCACCTGAAGGTCCTGATCGCGGCCAACGCCTATGGCATCGATGACGTGCGTTCGATCAAGTACATCGCCTTCGACGGCGGCGGCGAGGCAGTGACCCAGCTTCTGGCGGGCTCTGTTCAGGCCTTCACCGGCGACATTTCCGAAGCGAAGGGCTTTGTCGACTCCGGCGACATCAAGGTGATCGCGGTCCTCGCGCCCGAGCGTCTGGGCGGCGAATTCTCCGAGATGCCGACCGCGAAAGAGCAGGGCGTCGACGCCATCGGTGCCAACTGGCGCGGCTTCTACGCCCCTGGCGGCATGTCCGACGAGGCATACGACGCATGGGTTTCCAAGATCGGCGAGCTCTATGCCTCCGACGAATGGAAAGCCGTGATGGAGACCAACGGCCTCGCGCCGCTGGACCTGCAGGGTGCTGACTTCCAGGCCTTCGTCGAGGAATCCGTGGCCAAGATCCAGTCGATCTCCAAGGAAATCGGCATCATCAAGTAAGCGTCCCCCGCGCGCTTTCTACAGGGCGCCGCCGCACGAGGCGGCGCCCGATCCGTACCCGATACCCCCTGACATCCCGAACTGGAGATCCCCATGAGTGATCGCATCTTCGGGGTCTTCGGCATTCTCCTCGCCATCGGTTTCGCCATTTCGGCGCTGTATATCGAGGAAAGCTTTCTCTCCGATGCCGTTGGTCCCAAGGCCTTCCCCCTGATCATTGCCGCCATCCTCGGCATTTCGAGCGCCGTGATCGCCTTCCGTCCCGATCCCGAACCGCAGTGGCCCGCGCTTGGCCGCCTGGTCGAGATCGGCGCCGCCATCGTCGTGATGATCCTTTACGCCGAGTTGCTGCCCGTCGCGGGCTTCGTCCTAGCCACCGCCTTTGCCGCAGGATACCTAGCGTGGCGCCTTGGCTCCGGCCCGGTCGAGGCCGTGCTGACCGGCGTCGGCACTTCGGTCGGCATCTACGTCATCTTCCACCTCGTGCTGGGCCTCTCCCTCGCACGCGGCCCCTGGGGGTTCTGAACCATGGAGACCTTTTCCAATCTCGCCGACGGCTTTGCCATCGCACTGACGTGGCAGAACATCCTGCTGGCGCTGCTGGGTTGTTTCCTCGGCACGATCATGGGCGCGCTGCCCGGCCTCGGCCCGTCGAACGGCGTGGCCATCCTGATCCCGCTGGCCTTCACCCTCGGCCTGGGCGCCACGCCCTCGCTGATCCTGCTCACGTCCGTCTACTACGGCGCGATGTACGGCGGGCGGATTTCGTCGATCCTGCTGAACATTCCCGGGGACGAACCCGCGATGATGACCTGTCTCGACGGGCATCCCATGGCCAAGAAGGGGCTCGCCGGTGAGGCTCTCTCGCTTTCGGGAATTGCTTCCTTTGTCGGCGCGTTCTTTGCGACCTGGGGGCTGATCTTCCTCGCGCCGCAGCTGGTGAAGATCGCGCTGCTCTTCGGCCCGGCGGAGTACTTTGCCCTCTTCGCCCTTGCGTTCATGACGCTCGGCGGCGTGTCCTCCACCAACCAGGCGAAATCGGCCTTTGCCGCGGCACTGGGGCTTGGCCTTGCGATGATCGGCGTCGACACCCAGACCGGCGTGCCGCGCTTCACCTTCGGCGAGGTGCACCTTTATGACGGTCTCGACTTCCTCGTGGCCATCGTGGGCCTGTTCGCGCTGTCCGAGGTCTTCATCTTCCTCGAACACCGCCACGGCGGGGCGGACGCGGACGAGACCAAGCTGAAGATCGGCAAACTCTACCCGCCGATGTCGATGATCAAGCAGTGCATACCCACGATGCTGCGTACCTCGTTCCTGGGCTTCCTCGCTGGCGTGCTGCCGGGGGCAGGGGCCTCGCTGGGGTCGTTCATCTCGTATTCGTTCGAAAAGCGGCTGGTCGACAAGGAAGGCACCTTCGGCAAGGGCGACCCGCGCGGTGTCGCGGCCCCCGAGGCGGGCAACAACGCCGCCGCAGGCGGAGCGCTGGTGCCGATGCTGGCGCTTGGCGTGCCCGGCTCCGGCACGACCGCGGTCCTGCTGGCGGTGCTCCTGGCGCTGAACATCACGCCCGGACCGCTGCTGTTCACCCAGAACCCGGACGTGGTCTGGGGCCTGATCGCGGCGCTCTTCATCGCGAACTTCATGCTGCTGGCGATGAACATCCCGATGGTCGGCATCTTCACCCGCGTGCTGATGATCCCGTCGCGCATCCTGATGCCCATCGTGGCGATGGTCAGCTTTGTCGGGATCTACGGCATCTCCGGGTCGTCTTTCGACCTGATGGTGATGATCGGCTTCGGCGTCATGGGCTGGGTGCTGCGCAAGTTCGACGTGCCGCTGGTGCCCATCATCCTCGGCACGCTGCTGGGCAACGCGATGGAGAACAACCTGCGCCGTGCCATCACCATCGACAACGGCAACTGGTGGACGCTGATCGACAGCCCGCTTGCCATCGGTCTCTGGACGGTTGCCATCGTCGGGTTCATCCTCCCGCTGATCATCGGCGCGCGGGTCAAGGCCGGCATGCGGCGGCAGGGCGACGAAGAAGGGTCGCTCCGCGACTGAACCAGAGCCACGAGCCAGCGAAACACCGAACCCGGCGCCCCCCGCGCCGGGTTCTTTTTTTGGCTTCTGGGATGCGGCGCGGGGCGCCCGAAACCGCCCCGACAGCCGGATACCGGCGTTCACAAAGTGCCTTTTATTTAAACTTGGCTTGTCGTGCGCGTTAACTCAACCTTGCAGGGGGAGGGAATCGTTGTCGATTTTCGAAGTGATAAATGTGGCACTGCAGCATTTCGCGTACAAAGCCACGGCTGCCGGACACCGCGAGGTGCCCGCGCGGCAAGCCGGCCAGAAGGTCCGGAGGGGCGCCTTGCCCCGCACGATGCCTCCCGTGTTCAACAGGAGGATACCATGGCGACGAACAAAGCCCGGCTGCTGGCCGGGACGGCGCTTGCGCTGACAATCGCGGGTGCGGCGCAGGCCGACACGATACGGTTCTGGACGACAGAAACACAGCCCGAACGGCTGGCCCGGCAGGAACAGATGGCCGCCGACTTCACCGAGGCGACCGGCAACGAGGTCGAGGTCATCCCGGTCGAAGAGAGCGACCTCGGCACACGGGCGACGGCGGCCTTTGCGGCGGGTGACCTGCCGGACGTGATCTACCACACATTGCAATGGTCCCTGCCGTGGGCGGAGGAAGGCATCCTCGATCCCGAGGCCGCGACCGACGTGATCGAGGACCTGGGCGAGGACACCTTTGCCGAGGGTGCCCTGAAGATGGCCGCCTTCGGGGAGGGCTACGCGGCGGTCCCCGTGGACGGCTGGACGCAGATGATCCTCTACCGCAAGGACCTGTTCGACGAGGCAGGGCTGGAAGCGCCGACCACCTACGCCGCGGTCGAGGCCGCGCTGGACAAGCTGCACAACCCGCCCGAGATGTACGGTTTCGTGGCCGCCACCAAGGTCGACGAGCCCTTCATGAGCCAGGTGCTGGAGCATGTCTTCCTCGCCAACGGCGTGACGCCGGTTGGGGAGGACGGTTTCGCGCCGCTCGACGAGGCTAAAACCACCGAGGTGCTGGAGTTCTACAAGAAGCTGGCCGACGCTTCGCCGCCGGGTGACCTCTACTGGGACCAGTCGCGCTCGCTCTATTTCTCGGGCAACGCGGCGATGATCATCTGGTCGCCCTTCATCCTCGATGAGCTGGCCGGCCTGCGCGACAGTGCCCCGCCGACGATCAACGACGACCCGACCTCGCCCGAGCTGGCATCGAAGACCGGGATCGTGACGACCTTTGCCGGTCCGTCCAACCCGGACGGCGCAGCCTGGGGCGACATGCGGTACTTCGGGATCACCTCCGACGCGGATACCGACATCGCGGAGGAGTTCGTCGCCTACTCGATGGATCAGGGCTACACCCAGACGCTGGCCATCGCGCCGGAGGGCAAGTTCCCGACCCGCCGCGGCACCGCCGACGACCCGACTGCCTTCCAGAAGGCATGGGCCGAGCTGCCCGTGGGCGTCGACCGCAAGGCGCCGCTCGGGGACCTCTACGACCAGTCGAAGATCGACGAGATCGTCAGCGGCCTCGACGTGGCGCAGCGCTGGGGTGTGACCGAGGGGCAGCTGGCGCTGGCGTCGAAGATGATCAACAGCCAGGCGATCAACCGGATCGTGCGGCAGTACATCGACGGCCAGATCGAGGTAGCCGACGCCGTTGCGGCGATGAACGACGAGCTTTCGAAGATCGAATGACGTCCCGGGCGGGCGGGCCCCGGTGGTCCGCCCGCCTGCGCCATGGAGGATCACGGCCATGTCACAGGCGATTCCGCCGACCGGAACCGGCCCGCTCGCCCGGCGCGAGGCGCGGCTTGCGTGGTCGCTCCTGTTCCCGACGCTCTTCGCCGTTGCGGCGGTGGTCGTACTGCCGCTTCTGGCGGTGTTCTGGATCAGCTTCAAACCCGTGGAACTGGGCGACCTGCGGGCGCCCGAAGTGGTCATCCGCGAGGACCTGCGCGGCAAGCCCGAGACCGCGGGCGACGAGGCCACGGTGCGCTACCGCCTGCGGAATTCCTCTCAGGACCAGTCGATCGCCGGGGTCACGCTGACCGACACATGGCCGGACGGGCTGACCGTTATCGGCGACCTCGACCCGCGCTGCACTCTGGACGGGGCGGACTTCTTCTGCGACCTGGGCGACTGGGAGGGCGGCTACAGCGAGCGGCTGGAGATCCCGGTGACCGTCTCCGCCGATTTCCTCGCGCAGGAAACCGACATCGAGGAGACCGACCCGGTGATGACCGGCCGGGCGCAATCGGTGCTGACATCGGGCAATTTCACGCTGGAGAACTTCGCCCGCGTCTTCGACGGCGAGGAGTTCCTGTCGGTCTTCGGCGTCACGCTGTTCTACACCGTGTTCGGCACCATCGGCGCGCTGGTGATGGGGCTCTTCGCGGCGCAGCTTCTGAACCATTCGTTCAAGGGGCAGGGCCTTTTGCGGGGGCTTTACCTCTTTCCCTACGTGGCGCCGGTGATTGCCGTGGCCTTTGCGTGGATCCTGCTCTTCGACCCGTTCTCGGGCTCGGCCAACGCGCTTCTGGTGCAGATGGGCGTGACCGAACAGTCGATCAACTTCTTCGGGCAGAAGCCGCTGGCGCTGATCATGGTCACCGCCTTCGAGGTCTGGCGGTACTTCCCACTGTCCTTCCTGTTCATCCTCGCGCGGATGCAGTCGATCGACAGCGACATGTACGAGGCCGCCGAGATGGACGGGACCTCGCCCTTCCAGCAGTTCTGGTATCTCTCGCTGCCGATGCTCTTGGGCATCCTGAGCGTGCTGTTCCTGCTGCGCTTCATCTGGACCTTCAACAAGTTCGACGACATCTTCCTGCTGACGGGGGGCAACGCGGGCACGCGGACCCTGACGGTGAACGTCTACGAGCAGGCCTTTGCCCTGTCGAACATCGGGGCGGGCGCTGCGGTGGCGGTGGTGGTCTTCGGCTGCCTGCTGATCTTCTCGGTCTTCTTCTTCAAGTTCATCAGCCGGGAGGAAGGGTTGTGAGCCGCGCAACAGGCGGGGCTGCGCCCCGGGCGCCTGCGGCGCCTTTCAGGTATTTCTGCCAAGATGAAGGAGCGGGCGCATGAAGGCGTTGAGGGTCGGATACGTGACCGGCGCGCTTCTGGGCGCGCTCTGGGCGGTGGTGGCCTTCATCACCGTGGCCGTGGTCATGAGCTTTGCCACCGGAGAAAGCGTGCGGCCCTCGGGCTCGGGCGCGGTGCTGGTGGGCGCGATTGCCGGGCTGGTGGCCGTGCGTTGGCAGAACCGCTGGCTGACCGACGGCGCGGCGCTGGCGGCGGCGCTGGCGCTGGCGGCCGTGGGAGTGGGCGCGCTGCGGTTCGGCGAGGACACGGCAATGGGCCTGCGGGCGGCGGCGCTGATCTTCGGGGCGGGGGCCACGGGCATTCCGCTGGTGCGTTACCTTGACGGGCTGCCCCCGGGCGCGCTGACCCGGCACCAGTTCGAGGGGGCGGTGATCCGGGCCCTGATGGGGTTCGGCTACGTCTTCTTCACCGCTATCGTGGTCATTCCCTTCTACGTGATGGTGATGACCTCGCTGAAGAACCAGGCAGAGCTGATCGCCAACCCGCTCGATTTCTCCATCGACCTGTCGCAGGGCTGGGGGTTGTTTCGCTCCTACGTCGAGCTGATCCGGGACTTCAACTTCGGCCGTTACCTCTGGACCTCGTTCTACATCTCGGTGCTGACGGTGCTGATCACGCTGGCCTTCGCCATTCCCGGCGCCTACGCGGTGGCGCGGCTGAGGTTCGCAGGGCGGGCGATGTTCTCGCGCTCGATCCTGCTGATCTACATGGTGCCGATGATCGTCCTCGCCCTGCCGATCTACATCGCCTTTTCCATGACCGGGCTCAGGAACTCCATCGCCGGGATCGTGATGATCTACCCGGTCACGACCATTCCCGTGGCGCTCTACATGCTGCAGGGCTACTTCCGCGGGCTGCCGGCCGAGATCGAGGAAGCGGGGCTGATGGACGGGTTGTCGCGGCTGATGGTGATCTGGAAGATCACCCTGCCGTTGTCGCTGCCGGCGCTGGCCTCCGTGTCGCTCTATGTCTTCATGATCGCGTGGAACGAGTTCCTGCTGGCCTTCATGCTGCTCGACGATCCATCGAAGTTCACGCTGACACGCGGCATCGCCTCGCTCAATTCGTCGGAGATCCCGCGCCAGCACCTGATGGCCGGATCGGTGATCGCCACGGTGCCGATCATGGCGCTGTTCCTTGGGCTGGAGCGGTTCATGACCAAGGGCCTGACGGCGGGGAGCGTGAAGGGATGAGCGGTGTGCATCGGGGCATAAGGGGTGCGGGGTGCGTGACCGGGATGAGGGGGGCGGCATGACCGACCTCGACACCACCGCGCGCCGCATCCTGCAGGGCAACGACCGGGGCGGGTACACCGTGCCCACGGCGGGGCTTTATCCCTACCAGTGGAACTGGGACAGCGTCTTTGCCGCCATGGGGTTCGCCACCTTCGACACCGACCGCGCCTGGCAGGAGGTGGAGACGCTGCTGTCGGGCCAGTGGCCGAACGGCATGGTCCCGCACATCCTGTTCCACAAGGTGGAGCCCACGTATTTCCCAGGCCCGGACGTCTGGGGTGGGGTCGGTCCTGTGCCGTCCTCGGGGATATCGCAGCCGCCGATCGCCGCGACCTTCATCCGGTACCTGGCCGATCTGGACCCGTCGGGCGCGGATCGGGCGAAGGCGATGGTCGGTCCGCTCACCGACTGGCACCGATGGTTCTTCGACTGGCGGGGGGAGGACGGCGCGATCTGCGTCAGCCACCCTTGGGAGACGGGGCGCGACAATTCCCCGGACTGGGACGCGCCCTTTGCCGCCATCGAGCCCGCCAACCTCGACGCCTACTACCGGCGCGACACCACCCATGTGGCAGAGGACGAACGCCCGCGCCGCTGGGACTACGACCGCTACCTGACGCTGGTGAAGCTGGGGCACGACTGCGGCTGGGACGAGGCGCACCTGCGGGAAGTCTCTCCTTTCCGGGTGGCCGATCCGACGATGACCTTCACCCTGCTGCGCGCCAACCGGGATCTCCTGGCCCTGGCGCAGCGGTTCGGGGCGGAGACGGCAGAGATCGAGGGCTGGATCGCCGCCATCGAGGCCGGATCGGAACGGCTGTGGAATGCGGAGATCGGCGCCTACGACACCTTCGACATGCGGGCGGGCAAACACTCCGGCGTCATCTCCAACGCGTCGTTCCTGAACTGGTACGCGGGTGTCAGGCCCGAACGGATGCTGGACCACTTCGACCGGATCGCCGGGCTCTTGCCCTACGGCGTGCCTTCGGCGGACCCGCAGCAGCCGGGGTTCGAGCCAAAGCGCTACTGGCGGGGGCCGGTCTGGGCGATGATGAACTGGCTGATCGCCCTAGGGCTGCGCGACGCGGGCCACGACGGCCGCGCCACCGCGCTCTGTGACACCACGCGGAACATGATTTCGACCGGCGGGTTTGCCGAGTACTTCGACCCGCGCGACGCGTCGCCTGCGGGCGGGCGCGATTTCACCTGGACCGCGGCCACCTGGCTGGCCTGGGCCTCACCGACTGCGAAAGGATTCCCATGGCAAGCATAGAGCTGAAGGCCGTCGAGAAATGGTTCGGCAACGTGCAGGTCATCAAGGGCGTGGACCTCGCCATCGAGGAGGGCGAGTTCGTCATCTTCGTGGGCCCCTCGGGTTGCGGGAAGTCGACCCTGCTCAGGATGATCGCGGGGCTGGAGGAAACCTCGCGCGGGCAGATCCTGATCGACGGGCGCGACGCCACCGCCGAGGCGCCCTCGCAGCGCGGATTGACCATGGTGTTCCAGAGCTACGCGCTTTATCCGCACATGTCGGTGCGCGACAACATGGGGTTTTCGCTGAAGGCGGCGGGCGTGCCGAAGGAGGAGATCGCGGCCAAGGTCGACCACGCGGCGGATGTGCTGAAGCTGGACGCCTATCTCGACCGGCGGCCAAAGGACCTCTCGGGCGGGCAGCGGCAGCGGGTGGCCATAGGCCGGTCCATCGTGCGCGACCCGACCGCGTTCCTCTTCGACGAGCCGTTGTCGAACCTCGACGCCGCGCTGCGTGTCGAGATGCGGTACGAGATCGCCAAGCTGCACCAGTCGCTGAGCGCCACGATGATCTACGTCACCCACGACCAGGTGGAGGCGATGACGCTGGCCGACCGGATCGTGGTGCTGGAAGGCGGGCGGATCGCGCAGATCGGTGCCCCGCGGGAGCTGTACGAACTCCCTGCGAACCTGTTCGTCGCGCAGTTCATCGGCAGCCCGAAGATGAACGTCTTTTCCGCCAGCCTCGCGCGCGGGATAGACGAGGGCGCGCGGGCCGCGCAGATCGGCATCAGGCCCGAGCACATCACGCTGGTGGAACCCGGCGACGGGCACATGGACGGGACGGTGGACGTGATCGAGTATCTGGGTGCCGACACCTTCCTGATCGTCGACTGCGGCGATGCGGGGCGGATCACCGTGCGCACGGACGGCGAGTCGGCGCGGAGCCCGGGCGACCCGGTGGGCCTGCACTTCGCGCCCGGCAAGGTCCATGCCTTCGACGCCGCGGGGCTGGCGATCTGACTGCGAACGCCTTGGCCTTCCACGGTTCCGGCGCCTGACACGATCCTTGGAACGCGGCGGAGGGGTGCTGCCGATTACGTCCGGTTTCGTTCATTCGTAAACATTTTATTTGATTTTCGCCCTTCGTTTGATACGCATTCCTTCATGAGGCCGGACGGGAAATCCGGCCCAAGGGAGGAACATCATGAAAAGAACGTCCGTCGCGCTTGCCGCGATTCTCGCCGTCGTGGGTCCGCTTTCGGCGCAGGCCCAGGAAGTCACGCTGCGCCTGTCGCACTGGATTCCGCCGACCATCGCGCCCGCCACGAAGGGCGTCGACCCGTGGGTGGCCTCCGTGCAGGAAGCCTCCGAGGGTCGCATCGCG